>CAMLIL010000045.1 GCA_946480015.1 uncultured Oxalobacteraceae bacterium
CCGAAAGAAGCGCACACGGTGGCAGCTGGTGTTCAGGCAGACAAAACGGTGGCGGAGCTTCCTGCTAGACAGCGGGTCAAGGATACGCCGGGTAACTTACTGGCTAAGGTGGAGGACAAAGCTGCGGCAGGTGCCGCACCGAAGACGAATACGAAGCCAAAACCCAAGCCAATAGACCCAAAAGCCCCCCCTGAATCGCCGCTAAAAGACCGCCCCGACCCCGTGAAGCCTCCTGATGAGGGGGCTAATACGAAGAAGCAGGCTGTGGCTGATGCGGCTGTGGCGGCAGATAAAGAGCGCATCACGCAGTTGTCCAAGGAAGCACGCGAAGCCGAAAAAAATGGCGACAAGGCACTTGCAGCTGCAAAGGTCGAAGAAGCCCGAAGCATATTGCGGCCGCATTTGCCGAAGAACCCGGGTGATAAGTGGGATGATGTCGTGAACAGGTTGGATGTTTCATCTCCAAAAGATGGCGCGGTCTTTTGGTCCGGCGATCCATTGGCTGCCCAGAAGTATGCTGAAGGCATTAACGGTGTGACTTTAGAGACGACATCGGGAGGACGAATCATTGATGGCTGGGACGAAGTGAACAAGGGGTACACTTGGAGCAGCGATTATGGGGCAGGCCCGTATGGCCGAGATTTATGGGCAGGCGTTTCAAAAAAATATGCGGAAGGAGCAATAGGATCTGTAAATGCAGTGCAGTCCCCTGGCAAGCTGTGGAACACTGATACGCTGTGGCATAATGCAGAGAAACCTATTCTGAAAAATAAGCTATTGACAGGAAAAGTAGATGACATGAAGATTTTTACCATTAATAATTCAGGCGGCTTTATTCCTTTAAGTGAAAATTATGTCGACGCACTAATGCGGATCGAGGGGACGGCACCATTATGACTCTTACTTCCAATCCTAAATTGGCTCCGATTTATGGATTTTTCGAAAAATATGGAACAGAACGTCTCCGCGGATTGGATCCAAGCTATTTCCAAGATCTCAGTGATGGTGAGAAGGATGAGGTTTGGAATTTTCTCAGCAATCGATTCGCCCGATCAGCTGAACGTATAAATGCACTGTACAATTTAGACCCAAAGAGGGCTGTCGAACTCTTTAAGAAAACAATCAACGTTCCAATTGAAGCTTCGCCCTATGCCGATGAGCGGAAAGCCTTGGAAGAATGTCGATTGTTGATGTTGGCATATATTAACAGTGTCGAGCCTGACGAGAAATACATTGCGGTCATCAACGAATTCGCAGGCAGCGAATTCGAGGAGGTGCGGGCGCAATTCGTCCGATCTGTATCAGTACATCAAGTTGCACAGAGCGCTGTAGATGCTCTTAAGGGTATGATTTTCACGGAGACGGAAACAATTCCGCTAACGATGGCAATAACAAAATTCATGGCAATTCATGGAATGGATTTCAACGCGAGAGATCCACTGTACAAGTCCATATACATGTCTCTGTGCTCTGACAATCCTAAAGACAAGCTTGCAGCGATAAAGCGACTGGAAGATGTGCAGCGCCCTAATTAGGCATAAATGGAATAACTATTCTGTGATTTAAGTTGACCTAGTGAGTTGTCTGGGTGTACAGGCTCGCCTCGTTATGTACCCGTTTCGAGTGCTGATGTGACTTGGGAGGGAAATTTGGCGTCACGCTGGGCGCGCACCCATGACCGCATGGGTGCGCATGCAGTCGTGCTGTGCATTCAGGACACGATCTGGACTTCAACGGCAAGGGAGATCGCAGGATTGGTGCAGGCACGCACAACTTGCCTGATAATCACATCGACCAACTTTTAAAATTTGATCGACGATCATGAGCGCATACCAGAACTTCTTGGATTTTTTTTCAGTGCATAACGGAGAGCGTTTGGACGGGCTGAGCGAAAGTTATTTCACTGCGATGACCCAAGAAGAACGAGCGATGGCATTTGATCACCTCCTAAAAATGGTGGAAACTGGAGGCACGGAAGAAAGCGTACACGGGCTGTTTTTGGCCGATGCGAAACGCGCATCCCCTGCCATCAAAGAGCTATTGAAAAATGATAAGTTGCGCGATGACGCAGGAATTGCGGCGGCTTGGAACCACTATCGCATGGATCCTGATCCGTCACTGCTCAATGTATTTATCCGGTCATTGTGCAGTACAGATAAGCGAATTCGTGCTAAGGCCGCTTACTATGCTCCGTCCGACACCTTAACTTCAGAACTTATTTCTAAACTTGAAGGAATGATACGCGCGGAGACGGACACATTGGCGTCAATCAATGCTGCAAATAAACTGCTTGAGTGCTACGGCATTACTAGAGACTCCGTAGAAAAGGAAGAGTTTTCCCGATTTTACAGAGGCCTTCGCAGCAACGATTCAAGCGCTCAAGAAATGACTTTTAGACAGCTTGATCTTTTATATCGGTAAAAAAAGCAACTCATGATTGATCAGCATTGCATGAAATTTGCTGGCTAAAATAGTGAACTAAGCGCCAGGCGGGAAAAGTGTTGGCGCAAATTGCACGCAGACGACTATTGGAATTCTTTGATGACCGCATACCAGAATTTCTTAGATTTTTTTTTAATGCATAACAAGGAGCGTTTGGATGGGTTGAGTGAAAGCTACTTTACTGCGATGACCCAAGAAGAACGCGGGATGGCATTCAACTATTTGCTAAAAATTGTAGAGGCCGGCGGAGATGAAGAATGCATTAATGGTCTTTTCAGAGCAGATCGCAGTCGCGCTGTTGGACCCGTCGAGCGCCTGCTGAAAGCAAGAATACTAGACGGAGAAGCGCAAATTGCGGCCGCGTGGAATCTCTATTGCATACAGAACGACAATAGTCTTCTATTCATCTTTATGCATTTTATGTCCAGCCCAGACACTCGATTAAGAGAAAAGGCTGCTTACTACGTTCCAGCAGTTTTAACAAATGAACTTAAATCAAGCCTCCAAGGGATGATTCGTACAGAAACCGAGCAACTTGTGCGCATACACGCCGTGGATAAAATTTTGAAATGTTATGGTGTAACTAGAAGTTCAGTGGGTAAAGAAAAATTTTCCGCCATTTACAGAAATTTGCATAGTGAGGATATGCGAATAAAAGAAGCAGCTTTCAAGCAACTTGACGAAATATACGATTAAAAATCATCGATTTTCCTTTATTCAGGGGCCTTCGTAGTAACGATTTAAATACTAAGGAGATGACTTTCAGGCAGCTTGATCTTTTATGTCGGTGAAGGAATTTTCCAGGCGATTGCTTGCTCGACATTAATTATAGAATTCGATTGCTAAAGTTGCAGTATTTTGATTGTCAGCGCGATTTCGGATGACCGATGGCGTTACGAGTGGCAGCAAGAAGCCCAAATTGTTTAGCATTTTCTTAGGGGATTATTTGGCGATACGTGACATGACACTGGCATTCGAAACATTTATGAAACTATACAAAATGACCGGCAGCGAAAAAGCTGATGGTTACAGCCGGGACGCATTTATAGGATTGGAAGAGCACGAAAAATCCGAGGTATTCAAGTTGTTAGTAACGGAGCTTCCCTGGTCTGCTGAGTGGATTTTTTTCCTTGATCCGGAGAAAGCTTCAGTCGTTGCCAAAGAAAATGAGAAAGAACTGCGGGGCGATCCGTACGCAAATGTCTACCTCCTTCAACAGCAGCTGGTTAAGTATTCTGGCGATATTATCTATCAAAAACATATGATTGAGGACTATCCTAATTACATTGACAGGTTGAAGCCGTATGTCGTGGATTCAATTGGCCGCACACCTTCAAACGAAGCTAAGGTTGCTTTCCTTAAGCAAGTTATCCTGGTTGAGACGAACGAGAGTGCCGTAGCCAGCGCAAGCTGTCACTTGTTGAATGCCGTAAAATTTCCTCGCACTAATGAGGCGGACGAAAGAAATTATACGCGGTTGATGAGTGAGTTGCGGAGCGATAGCACCCAGGTCAAGCAGAGAGCAATTGCCGAAGTTGAGAATTTTAAATTGCCTTTTTAGGAATCTCGCCTGCATGAATCGGGGTCTGAGGCACGAAATATTAGCGAGAAACTAGTTTGGCAAACCAGACCAAAAACCTTAAAAGATGGCTGAAAGAAGGGAGTCAACATTGGCACGAGAAATCGTCCGCTTGGGAGATCCCACCTCACATGGCGGCACTGTTATCACGGCATCTCTGACGCACAGCATCGGGGGAATCGGCATCGCCCGGATGGGCGATAAATTGGTTTGCCCGATACCGGGCCATGGCGTGAACGTCATAGTCGAGGGCGCAGCTAATTATTTGATTGGCGGGCGCATGGTTGCTTTGCATGGTCACCGAGGTGCATGCGGGTGCACGCTGATCTCCAGCTTGGTCACGGCAACGCATGGATAGTGCGCCGCGCGGTTTTTGAATAACGAGCGCTATGCGTTCCGCAGCGCCACACCTCCATCACGCATGCATGGATCTTTTAGTGGTGCGTCTACGTATTCCATGCAACACGTGAGGGGGACCGCACCGTCTCGATGGTGCCGGTGTTTGAGGTGCTTGGGCAGGAGATCTTTTCCGGCAACACCATCGAAATCGTGATCAATGATGAAGGGCGGTGCCGTCGACCGAATGATGAGGCGCGGCGCAAATAAGGCGGCTCGGCTGTCCGGACGCAGCCGTATGGACCCCACTCGTCGTTGCGCAAGATGATCTTTGTGGCGCCGACATCGATACGGCCAGATCGGCTGGTTCCGTCGACGTCTTGACCCGGACCACCCGCTGAGTCTTGCTGGCCATCCTGCTCGTCATCGGTGTGGCCTTCACCCACTATCGGTACGGCCTCTATGTGGCACTGCGATAGCGGCGGAAGTACAGCACAAAAGCCGCATTGTTCCTTGCTTGATAATCATTGCACCAACGGTAAGCTCACAGGATGTCGTTTAGCTCACCCAGGAGATGCACGTGTTTTCAGGTTTTTTCGATTTGACTCCCAAAGCCATCGTGGCCGTCATGGCCAGCTCCTACGTGTTGACGGTCGTGGCGAGCGAACTCTATCTGCACCGCTCGCGCGCCCACCGCGCCGTCACCTTCCACCCGCTGCTGTGCCAGCTTTTCCGTATGTGGATTTTCCTGACCACGTATGGCGTGACGGCCAAGACCTGGGTGGCCGTGCACCGCAAGCACCACGCCAAATGCGACACCGTGGACGATCCGCACAGCCCGGTCATTCATGGCCTGTGGACGATTCTCAGCAGGGGGACCTTTCTGTACCGGAAAGCGGTGCGTGACGTTGAGCTCGTCAAGACCTACGGGGTGGGCATGACGGAAGACTGGATGGACCAGCATCTGTATACCAGGCACCGGTTTCGCGGCGCCTTGGTGTTTCTGGCGGTGGAGCTGGCGCTGTTCGGCTTTCCGCATGGGCTGATGATCTGGCTGTTCCAGCTGTCCCTGCTGCCGCTGTGGGCGTCGGGTTTCATCAATGGCCTGTTCCATCACGTCGGCTATCGCAATACCGATACCAAGGATGCGTCGCGCAATTTCTTCCCGATCGGCTTCATCTTCGGCGGCGCCGAGCTGCACAACAACCATCACGCCAATCCGGCCTCGGCCAAGACGTCGGTGCGCTGGTGGGAGTTCGATGCGGGGTGGGCGGTGATTCGCACTTTGTCTTTCGTTGGGGCGGTGAAAATCAATCGGGTTTGATTTTTAGTTGCCTCCAATCAATAAGGTAGCTGTAGAAGGCTTGACTATTGTTCAGTGCTGCCACGGGGCGGTATTGGAGAGGTCATGCCATTCATTCTTGCTGCACCGGGCGAACAGCGAAATGCAGACGGAACGTTCAAGAACCCTAGTGATAACGCGCTCGCTTACTCGGTGATCGAACGATGAAAAAAATTGTCGCCTTGATGTTGCTCGTCCCGCTGCTCACCAATGGAGCCAGTAACAAGGGGAGCGAAACACGTTTTGCCTGCCCCTTATGGTTGCCGGCCAATGCGTTTAAAGCCGATAGTCCGGTCGCAGGCTGGACGGCATTGATGCCCCAGGAGGCGCGCCTTGACGGTGGCGGTATGCTTCATGGCGCGCCAAACGAGTCCGCATACCTGGCTCCTCGTGATAGCAAAAACCGCAAGACCGGCGCGAACACTTCGACTTCGATATCGCGCTGGTCGTTCGAGCAGCCACATGGCTACGAAAAGTGGGTGTACTGCGGGTATGGTCCTCTGGAACTGTTCCAGCGTATCCCGCCGACTGCCACTGAATGCACGGCGACCAGTAAGCTCGAGGACGGCGCGTTTGTTGAAACGGTTTTCGTCTGCAGGTGACGAAAGCCACACCGCCTGGTGCCAAACATGCGGTTGCTGCCGAGCAAGGCAGAAATCTGTGCCTCCGAATCCTTGAATAGTCGCGGTTTGACCTCAGCCATTCGAAACAAGTTCAATATCCACCACTTCCCGGTGACATAGCCTAATTAAACGTCGAACGCTTACCTGGCGTTGGAAAGAACTGTAGGATAGCGTTTCGCTCGCTTCCCGAAACGTTTCCACGCCCATGCCGCGAATCCCGTTGCGGATGACGCAACGCCGACGACGGCGGAGCTGCTGCCAATCTTGCGTATTTTGCAGTATTTCCCGCCACCCCTGAGAAAGTTATCCTCGAGAAAAAATTGATCGCCGCCGACGTGCTGAGTAGGTTTTGTTGATATACAATGCGGCGTGCTATTCTCTCGTTCTCGCAAGAGATTGCGGAAGATTAGAACGTTGTCCCCCGTCCTTCCCCACAACTTGATGTGCAATCCGCTAACCGGTCAGGCCGTGTCGCGGAAGGTTGAATTAACCCGCCAAACTCGCGAAGCGCGAAGAAAGGTGAGCAAGATGATGCAAGAACAAACCGCCAACTCCTATTTGTTTGGTGGTAATGCTCCGTACGTGGAAGAACTGTACGAAGCCTACCTGAACAACCCCGGTTCGGTGCCAGACAACTGGCGCGCCTATTTCGATTCCATGCAGAACGTCCCGGCTGTCGATGGCTCCAGCAAGCCCGACGTCGTGCACGCTTCCGTGATCGCGTCCTTCGCCGAACGCGCGAAACAGGGCCCGATCCGCACCGTGGTCGCGTCCAACGACGCCGAAATGGGCCGCAAACGCGTCGCCGTCACCCAGCTCATCGCCGCTTACCGCTTCCTCGGTTCGCAGTGGGCCAATCTGGACCCGCTGCAGCGCCAGGAACGCCCCATGATTCCTGAACTCGATCCATCCTTCTACGGCTTCACCGATGCCGACATGGAGACCGTGTTCAACATCAGCAATACCTACTTCGGACCAGAGAACGCGTCCCTGCGCGACCTGCTCAATCTGCTGCGCGACACCTACTGCCGTTCGATCGGCGCGGAATTCATGTACATCAGCGATCCGGCCGAAAAGCGCTGGATGCAGGAAAAGCTGGAGTCGATCCGTTCGACCCCGCAATTTACCGCTGAAAAGAAGGCCCACATCCTCGAGCGCCTGACCGCGGCCGAAGGCCTGGAGCGCTACCTCCACACCCGTTACGTCGGCGTCAAGCGCTTCTCGCTCGAAGGCGGCGAGTCCTTCATCGCGGCAATGGACGAGACCATCCAGCGCGCCGGTGAAAAAGGCGTGCAGGAAATCGTCATCGGCATGGCCCACCGCGGCCGTCTGAACGTGCTGGTCAACACGCTGGGCAAGTCCCCGGCCGACCTGTTCGAAGAATTCGAAGGCAAGCACGGCGACGACCTGCCGGCCGGCGACGTGAAATACCACCAGGGTTATTCGAGCGACATCTCCACCGCGGGCGGCCCGGTCCACCTGTCGCTGGCGTTCAATCCGTCGCACCTGGAAATCGTCAACCCGGTCGTCGAGGGTTCGGTCAAGGCCCGCATGGACCGCCGCGGCGATGCCGATGGCAAGCAAGTGCTGCCGATCCTGGTGCACGGCGACGCCGCATTCGCCGGCCAGGGCGTGGTGATGGAAACGCTGAACCTGGCGCAAACCCGCGGCTACGGCACGGGCGGCACGGTGCACATCGTCATCAACAACCAGATCGGTTTCACCACCTCGGACCCGCGCGACGCCCGTTCCACCCTGTACTGCTCGGACGTGGTCAAGATGATCGAAGCGCCGGTGCTGCACGTGAACGCGGACGATCCTGAAGCCGTGGTGTTGGCTACCCAGATCGCATTGGACTACCGCGTCCAGTTCCAGAAAGACGTTGTTCTGGACATCATCTGCTACCGCAAACTGGGCCACAACGAGCAGGACACGCCTGCACTGACCCAGCCGCTGATGTACAAGAAGATCGGCAAGCACCCAGGCACCCGCAAGCTGTACGCGGACAAGCTGGTGGCCCAGGGCACCCTGGCGGCCGATGGCGCCGAAAAAATGCAAACCGCCTTCCGCGACGCCATGGATGCCGGCAAGCACACCGTCGATCCGGTCATCACCAACTTCAAGAACAAGTACGCGGTCGACTGGCTGCCGTTCCTGAACCGCAAGTGGACCGATTCGGCCGACACCGCCGTGCCGATGACGGAACTGAAACGCCTGGCCGCGCGCATCACCACCGTGCCGGAAAACTTCAAGGTGCACTCGCTGGTCGAAAAAGTGCTGGCCGACCGCGCCACCATGGGCCGCGGCGAAATGAACCTGGACTGGGGCATGGGCGAACACCTGGCCTACGCTTCGCTGGTCTCGTCCGGTTACGCGATCCGCCTGTCGGGCCAGGATGCCGGCCGCGGCACCTTCGTGCACCGCCACGCCGTGCTGCACGACCAGAACCGCGAGCGCTGGGATGCCGGTTCCTACGTGCCACTGTGCAACGTGTCGGAAGGCCAGGCACCGTTCACCGTGATCGACTCGGTGCTGTCCGAAGAAGCGGTGCTGGGCTTCGAATACGGTTACTCGACCGCCGAGCCGAACACCCTGACGATCTGGGAAGCCCAGTTCGGCGACTTCGTCAACGGCGCGCAAGTGGTCATCGACCAGTTCATCGCTTCCGGTGAAGTCAAGTGGGGCCGCGCCTCGGGTCTGGTCATGATGCTGCCGCACGGCTACGAAGGCCAGGGTCCGGAGCACTCGTCGGCCCGTCCGGAGCGCTTCCTGCAACTGTGCGCAGACAACAATATGCAAGTGGTCCAGCCGACCACCGCAGCGCAGATTTTCCACCTGCTGCGTCGCCAGATGGTGCGCCAGTTCCGCAAGCCGCTGGTCATCCTCACGCCGAAGTCGCTGCTGCGCAACAAGGATGCCGGCTCGCCGCTGTCCGACCTGGCCAAGGGCGCGTTCCAGACCGTCATCGGCGAAGTGGACGACAAGATCGACAGCAAGAAGGTCAAGCGCGTGATCGCTTGCTCGGGCAAGGTGTATTACGACCTGGTCAACGCACGCAAGACCCGCGCCCAGCTTGATACCGCCATCATCCGTATCGAACAGCTCTATCCGTTCCCGCACAAATCGTTTGCGGCTGAACTGAAAAAGTTCCCGAACGCGACCGAGCTGGTATGGACCCAGGACGAACCGCAGAATCAGGGCCCATGGTTCCAGATTCAGCACAACATCTTCGAAAGCCTTGAAGCTGGCCAGCGCCTGGCCTATGCGGGCCGTCCGGCTTCCGCATCGCCGGCAGTGGGCTATGCCGACAAGCACAACGCGCAGCAAAAAGAACTGCTGGACACCGCGTTTTCGAAGCTCAAGGGTTTCGTCCTGACCAAATAAGAATGAGGCGCCCCGGGTAAGCGGGGCGCCGCAAGATATCTACATACGGAGTTTTTAGCATGGCACAAATCGAAGTCAAGGTTCCCCAACTGTCCGAGTCGGTTGCAGAAGCAACCCTGCTGGCATGGCACAAGAAAGTCGGCGAGTCGGTCTCGCGCGACGAAAACATGATCGATATCGAAACCGACAAGGTGGTGCTGGAGTTGCCAGCCCCGTCGGCAGGCGTGATCACCCAGATCATCAAGGCCGACGGTTCGACCGTGGTCGCCGGCGAAGTCATCGCCATCATCGATACCGAAGCGTCGGCCCAGGCCAGCACGGCACAAGTGGCGGCCACGCCGGTCGCCAACGCCCCGGTGCCGGCCGCTGCCGCCACCGCCGGCGGCGCGTCCAAGTCGGACATGGCCATGCCATCGGCCGCCAAGCTGCTGGCCGATAACAACCTCACCACCGCGCAAGTGACCGGCACCGGCAAGGATGGCCGCGTGACCAAGGGCGACGTGCTGGGCGCGGTTGCCGGCGGCGTCAAGCCTGCCGCTCCCGCTCCATTGGCGCCGGCCGCGCCGAAAGCTTCCCTGCCACAAGTGGCCGCGCCAAGCGCCGCCGCGCTGGGCGACCGTCCGGAAGAGCGCGTGCCGATGAGCCGTCTGCGCGCCCGTATCGCCGAGCGCCTGGTGCAGTCGCAGTCGACCAACGCGATCCTGACCACGTTCAATGAAGTGAACATGCAGCCGGTGATCGACCTGCGCAACAAGTACAAGGACAAGTTCGAGAAAGAGCACGGCGTCAAGCTGGGCTTCATGTCCTTCTTCGTCAAGGCTGTCGTGGCTGCCCTGAAGAAGTACCCGATCATCAACGCTTCGGTCGACGGCAACGACATCGTCTACCACGGCTACTTCGACATCGGTATCGCGGTCGGTTCGCCACGCGGCTTGGTGGTGCCTATCCTGCGCAATGCGGACCAGATGAGCATTGCCGACATCGAGAAGAAGATCGGCGAATTCGGCGCCAAGGCCAAGGAAGGCAAGCTGACCCTGGAAGACCTGACCGGCGGCACCTTCTCGATCTCGAACGGCGGCACCTTCGGTTCGATGCTGTCGACCCCGATCATCAACCCGCCGCAGTCGGCCATCCTGGGCGTGCACGCGACCAAGGACCGCGCCGTGGTCGAGAACGGCCAGATCGTGGTGCGTCCGATGAATTACCTGGCAATGTCTTACGATCACCGCATCATCGACGGCCGCGAAGCCGTGCTGGGTCTGGTGACCATGAAGGAAACGCTGGAAGATCCATCGCGCCTGCTGCTGGACCTGTAATACGGACGGCGCGCCGGCCTGATGCGGCGTGCCGATGCTGATGTTTTTTTGCGAGGTGTCATGATGAATATCTCCGATGAAATCAAGCGTTTGCACGAACTGCACCAGGCCGGCGCCCTGACCGACGCCGAATTCGAGCAGGCCAAGGCCAGGCTGCTGAGCGGGACGGTCAACCTGAACAAGCCGTCCCCGGGTGACGGCTCCTCCATCGGCAACGATTTTCTGCAGCTGCGCCGTTCGCGCACCGACCGCTGGCTGGGCGGTGTGTGTGGCGGCCTGGCCCGCTTCACCAATACCGAATCGTGGATCTGGCGCCTGCTGTTCGCGCTGTTTGTCCTGACCTTCGGTTTTTCCGTGGTGGCCTACCTGCTGATGTGGATCTTTGTGCCGGAAGAATAAAACT
Organism: uncultured Oxalobacteraceae bacterium; assembly: GCA_946480015.1. The sequence goes on from CAMLIL010000045.1 coordinate 11,426, forward strand.
AGGAATAATCAATGAGCTCTGCAAAACAATTTGACGTCGTCGTGATCGGCGCCGGTCCTGGCGGCTACGTGGCCGCCATTCGCGCTGCCCAACTGGGTTTCTCGGTGGCCTGTATCGATGAATGGGCCAACGCCAAGGGCGGCCCGGCACCGGGCGGCACCTGCACCAACGTCGGCTGCATCCCGTCCAAGGCGCTGCTGCAATCGTCGGAGCATTTCGAACATGCCGGTCACGCGTTCAAGGAGCACGGCATCGACGTCGCCGGCCTGTCGCTGAACCTGCCGCAAATGTTGAAGCGCAAGGAAACCGTCGTTAAGCAAAACAATGACGGCATCCTGTACCTGTTCAAGAAGAATAAAGTGGCCTTCTTCCACGGCCGCGGCAGCTTCGGCGGCGCAGCCGAAGGCGGCTACACCGTCAACGTCAGCGGCGCCGGCGCCGAGACGCTGCAGGCCAAGCACGTGATCGTCGCCACCGGTTCCAACGCGCGCGAACTGCCGGGCGCGCCGTTCGACGAAAAGCTGATCCTGTCGAACACCGGCGCACTGGCCATCGAAGGCGTGCCAGCCAAGCTGGGCGTGATCGGTGCCGGCGTGATCGGCCTGGAAATGGGTTCGGTATGGCGCCGTCTGGGTTCGGAAGTGACGGTGCTGGAAGGCCTGCCGACCTTCCTGGGCGCGGTCGACGAGCAGATCGCCAAGGAAGCGCACAAGATGTTCGTCAAGCAGGGCTTGAACATCAATCTGGGCGTGAAGATCAACAAGGTGAGCGTCGCCGGCGACAAGGTCACGGTGGAATACGCCGATGCCAAGGGCGAAGCGCAGACTGGCCAGTTCGACAAGCTGATCGTGTCGATCGGCCGGGTGCCGAACACCAACGGCCTGGGCGCTGAAACGGTCGGCCTGAAGCTCGACGAGCGCGGCTTCATCGCCGTCGACGACGACTGCAAGACCAGCCTGCCGAACGTGTGGGCGGTGGGCGACGTGGTGCGCGGCCCGATGCTGGCGCACAAGGCCGAGGAAGAGGGCGTTGCCGTGGCCGAGCGTATCGCCGGCCAGCACGGCCACACCAACTTCAACACGATTCCATGGGTGATCTACACCTCGCCGGAAATCGCGTGGGTTGGCCAGACCGAGCAGGCGCTGAAAGCGGCCGGCGTGGCCTACAAGGCCGGTACCTTCCCGTTCCTGGCCAACGGCCGCGCACGCGCCCTGGGCGACACCTCGGGCATGGTCAAGTTCCTGGCCGATGCCACGACCGATGAAATCCTCGGCGTGCACATCGTCGGTCCGATGGCTTCCGAACTGATTTCGGAAGCCGTGGTGGCGATGGAATTCCGCGCCTCGAGCGAAGACATCGCCCGCATCTGCCACGCGCACCCATCGCTGTCCGAAGCGACCAAGGAAGCTGCACTCGCCGTCGACAAGCGCGCGCTGAACTTCTAATCATCCCCAGCCGGAGCGGCGCCGCGCGCGCCGTTCCGGCCTTCGTATTGCCCCTCCATGAATGTCCAAGAGTTCTATCAGCACGCGCTGTCCCAGCGCGGTTTCAAATCCGACGCGGCCCAGCAAGCCGCGGTGGACCGCTTGCAGAAGGCGTACGAGGACTGGGTCCATTACCGGTCCCAGCGCTCGTCCACTTTCAAACGCTTGATCAACCGGCCCGACGTACCACGCGGCGTCTACCTGTGGGGCGGGGTAGGGCGCGGCAAGTCGTTTTTGATGGATAGTTTTTATTCGGTGGTGCCGGTGGTGCGCAAGACCCGCCTGCATTTTCATGAATTCATGCGCGGCGTGCACCGCCAGCTCGATGAATTGAAAGGCGTGGCCGATCCGCTCGATGAAGTGGCGCGCCGCATCGCCAAGAAATACCGCCTGATCTGCTTCGACGAGTTCCACGTCTCCGACATCGCCGACGCCATGATCCTGTATAACCTGCTGTCGGCGCTGTTCGCCAACGGTGTATCGTTCATCATGACGTCCAACTACGATCCGGACCTGCTGTACCCGGACGGGCTGCACCGCGACCGCATGCTGCCGACCATTGCCCTGCTCAAGGATAAGCTCGACGTGATGAATGTCGACGCCGGCATCGATTACCGCAAGCGCACCCTGGAACAGACCCAGAGTTATTACACGCCGCTGTCGGCCCATGCCGACCAGGCCCTGCGCGACGCCTATGCGGCGCTGGCCGAGACGGCCGATGAAGATCCGCGCGTGCACATCGAGAACCGCGAAATTCGCGCGCTGCGCCGTGCCGGCAGCATCATCTGGTTCGATTTCGCCACCCTGTGCGGCGGGCCGCGTTCGCAGAACGATTACCTGGAAATCGCCAGCCGCTTTCACACCGTGATCCTGTCGGGCATCCCGGCCATGTCGGCGGCGCAGTCGTCCGAAGCGCGCCGCTTCACCTGGCTGATCGACGTGTTTTACGATCACAAGGTCAAGCTGCTGATGTCGGCCGCGGTCGAACCGGAGCTGCTCTATACCCAGGGCGTGCTGTCGAACGAGTTCCACCGCACCGTCTCGCGTATTATTGAAATGCAGTCGCGTGAATACATGCAGGCCCAGCGCCGCGACGCGGCCGATGCAATTGCCTGAGCCAACCAGAAAGCCGCCGCCAATGATGAAACTCCTGTGTTCGACCCTGTCCATGCTGGCGCTGGCCGGCTGCAGCTTGACCCTGCTGCCGGCCAACGTCGCGCCGGAGGTGCCGATGACGCATTCGGTCGAGCAGGCTGACAACACCCTGGCGCAGGTGAGCAGGGAACGCGCCGAGACCGAGGCGCGCTATGCCGCCAGCGAAGCGGTTTGCTATCGCAAGTTCTTTGTCAACAACTGTCTGGACAAAGCCAAGGAAGAACGGCGTGGCAAGCTGGTGTACCTGAACGCGCTGGAGAACGAGGCGCAATACTTCAAGCGCAAGGTGGCCGTGGACGAGCGCGACCGCAAGCTGGCGCAGGCGCAGAAGGATTTCGACGCCGAGCAGGCCCGGCGGGCGGCCGAGCCGGCGCCGCTGGAGATCAAGCCCGCGCGGGCGCCGCGCGGCCGGATGGCGGGGCGCGCGGCCGACCAAGCGGCGCGCGCGGCCAAGCAGGCGGAGAAGGATCGCGCCAAGGCGGCCGCGGCCCCGGCCAAGATCGCGGCGTTCGAGAAACAGAAAGCCGAGTCGCTGGAGCGCCAGCGCAAGGTGGCGGAACGAAAGGCCGAGCAGGCCAGGAAGCAGGCGGCGAAAGAAGAAGCGGCCAGGGTGGAAGCGGCAAAAGCGGCGGCGGCCAAACCGGCAGCCCAATAACTGTCGTTTGCGACAGCGTCAGATTGCCCGGCCCATCTTCTGCACCGTGTAATTCGGCACTTCCTTGGGCGGCTTGACCAGCCTGACGATCGCCATGGTGCAATTGCCGCCTTTGCCCTGAGCCCGCTCGCCAGCCTTACTGATCAGCATCTCGGATGCCTGGCGGGGGCTGTTCTTGGTGGTCACCGCGCCCAGCTCGGCATCGGTAAAGAAATGCCACAGGCCGTCCGAGCACAGCAGGAAAGTGTCGCCGGCCTCGAGTTTTTCGTGGGCGCCAATGGTTGCGAACGGTTCCTTGCGACTGTTGCCCAGCACATTGACCAGCAGCTTGGAATGGCGATGGTTGCGCGCCGCTTCCAGCGGCAGCCTGTCGGTGCTGACCAGATGCTCGATGTAATCGGCATCGCTGGTGCGGTGGCGGCACTGCCCCTGAGAGAAACGGTACAGGCGCGAATCGCCCACATGGGCCCAGACTGCGCGCCGGTCCGGCGTGAGCAGCAGACCGACAAAGGTGGAGTGCGGCTCGCTCTGGGTGGTCACGCCGTTCATTTTGATGACCAGGTGGGTCTCGTGCACAATGTCGCGCAGCAGCCCGGCCAGCCGCTCCATGCTGGGATTGTCGCCCGGCTTGAATTCATCGAACAGCTGCTTGGCCGTGTGCAGCACCTGTTCGGACGCGGCGGCGCCGCCGGCAATGCCGTCGGCCAGCACCGCCATCACGTAACCGGGCGAGTGGGCGCCGGTGAACAGGGCGGTGCGGTCATTTTGCTGAGGACGGTTGCCGATATGCTGTGCGGTACCGGCTTCGATCTTGTATGGATTCATATGGGTAGACAGTGAGTCCATGTTGCATACCGATCATTCTGTGTTGGCGGCAACGTCGACGTAGATTAAACTATGCACTCGGAATGCACAATTGAGCAAGCCCGAATATTTACCATGCGCAACAAATTTTGTATCTGATTGTAATGCGCTTTGCCTGCGCACTCTTGAGATATTCCGAAAAAAAACGGTAGGAACCGCATAATGAATGATGTCCAAGAAATCCAGCGCCGCCTGATTGAACTCGACGTGGAACATCGGGACCTGGATGCGGTCATAGACTTGCTGACCGTGGACGGCCACCACGATCAGTTACAGCTGCGCCGGCTCAAGAAGCGTAAACTGCAGCTGAAAGACCATATCACGCTGTTGAAAATGCAACTGGTGCCCGACGTGCCAGCCTGATTGTTGTCGCAACTGCCGAAGCCACTTTGACCGACCCTACACTGGCGCCTGCCGCCGCCGGGGACGCTGACGCCCCATCGTCGGCGCCTGCCGGGAAATACGATAGCGAGATCGACCGCCTGTTCAGCGCGGGCGGCCCGCTCGCGCCCGCCGTCGGCGCCTTCAGCCCGCGCCGCTCGCAAACCGAAATGGCCAAGGCGATCGCCCAGGCGATTGCCGACCAGAAAACTTTGATTGCCGAGGCCGGCACGGGGACCGGCAAGACCTTTGCCTACCTGGTGCCGGCGCTGATGTGGGGCGGCAAAACCATCGTCTCGACCGGCACCAAGAACTTGCAGGATCAGTTGTTCCTGCGCGACATCCCCACCGTGCGCAAGGCGCTCAAGGCACCGGTCTCGGTGGCCCTGCTCAAGGGCCGCTCGAATTACGTTTGCCATTACCATCTGGAACGCACGCTGCAGAACGGCCGCATGACCTCGCGCGACGATGTCGGCCACCTGCGCGAAATCTCGCGCTTCATCAAGATGACCAGTTCGGGCGACAAGGCCGAACTGGCCAAGGTGCCGGAAAATGCCTTGATCTGGAATCTGGTGACCTCCACGCGCGATACCTGCATGGGCCAGGAGTGCCAGTATTACCAGGATTGCTTCGTGATGAAGGCGCGCCGCGAAGCCCAGCAGGCCGATGTGGTGGTGGTCAACCACCACCTGTTCTTTGCCGACGTGGCGCTCAAGGATACCGGCGTGGCCGAACTGCTGCCCTCGGCCAACACCATCATCTTCGACGAAGCCCATCAGCTGCCCGATACGGCCACCCTGTTCTTCGGCCAGACCATCTCGACTTCGCACATCCTGGAACTGTGCCGCGACGTGCTGGCCGAGGGCCTGGCGCATGCGCGTGGCGGGCCGGACTGGGCCAAGGTGGTGACCGTGGTCGAAAAGGCCGCGCGCGACCTGCGCCTGACCTTCCCGCAAGACATCATGCGCCTGTCGCTCGCGCAGATCATGCCATCGTCGGATTTCTTCCCAGCCCTGGCCACGCTGAAAGAAAAGCTGGGCGAGATGATCGATGTCCTGGAAGACCAGGCCGAACGCGCCGAAACGCTGGAGCAATGCCGCGTGCGCGCGGTGGAGCTGGCCGCCGGGCTGGAGGCATGGAAGGAAACCAAGGGCAAAGTGGTGGAGGGCGATCAGGCGGTGCTGTGGGTGGAGGCGTTTTCGTCCTCGCTGCAAATGCACAAGACGCCGCTGTCGATCGCGCCGATTTTCAACAGCCAGCGCGAAGGCACGCCGCGCAGCTGGATCTTCACCTCGGCCACCCTGGCGGTGAAAAACGACTTCAAGCATTTTTCCGACCAGATGGGCTTGAGCGGAGAGCAGGCGCAGAGCTGGCCCAGCCCGTTCAACTACGAGCAGCAGGGCTTGCTGTACGTGCCGACCGGATTGCCGGAGCCGAACAGCTTCGGCTATACCGACGCGGTGATCGACTGCGCGCTGCCGGTGATCGAGGCGGCCGGCGGGCGCACTTTTTTTCTCTGCACCACGATCCGCGCGGTCAAGCACGTGGCCGAGCGTCTGCGCGACGAGTTCGCCAAGCGCGGCCTGGAGTTTCCCCTGTTCGTGCAGGGGGAACGCGGGCGCACCGAACTGCTCGATTCCTTCCGCAACGCCGGCAATGCGGTGCTGGTGGGCAGCCAGAGTTTCTGGGAAGGCGTGGACGTGCGCGGCGACGCGCTGTCGCTGGTGATCATCGACAAGCTGCCGTTCGCCCCGCCGGACGACCCGGTCCTGGCTGCGCGCATCGATGTGATGGAAAAGCAGGGCATGAACGGTTTCATGCATCACACCTTGCCGGAAGCAATCATCAACCTTAAACAGGGCGCCGGGCGGCTGATCCGCGACGAGACCGACCGCGGCGTGCTGATGATCTGCGATCCGCGCGTCATTTCGAAGTCGTACGGCCGGCGCGTGTGGCAAAGCCTGCCGTCGTTCAAGCGCACCCGCCTGCAGGACGACGTGATCGCGTTTTTCACCCAACCGCAAGGCAGCGCCGGCGAGGCCCCATGATCCGGGCATTGCTCTGCATGGCAACGCTCGCCGGGCTGACGCTGATGCCGAACGGCGTGGCGGCCAGCCCCGCCGCCGACCTAACGCAGCTGTCCGAACGGTATTACGACGCGCAGGCGCGCTTCGAACCGCTGGAGGCGACTTTTGCGGGCGACAACCGCTTCGACGATCAGCTGCCCATGACCCATGTGCCGGCCGTGCGTGCGCGCCGCTACGCCATGCTGCACGCGGTGCAGAAAGCCTTGCTGAAGATCGATCGCAGCAAGCTCGGCAATGCCGATCAGACCAGCTTCGACGTTTTAAGCTATGACCTGAGCACCGCGCTGATGTTCGAGCCGTACAAGGACTATCTGATGCCGCTCAATCAGGTGGACAGCGTGCCCATGTGGGTCGCCATGCTCGGCAGCGGCCAGGCCATGCAGCAGATCGCCACGCCGGCGCAATATCAGATCTATCTGAAACGCCTGGACGCGCTGGTGCCGTGGATCGACGCGGCCATCGCCGCCATGCGCAGCGGGATCAGGCAGCATGTGGTCTTGCCGAAGGTGCTGGTCCAGCAAGTGCTGCCGCAGATGAAGGCGCTGGCCGAAGCGCCGCTCGACAAGAGCGGCTATACCGCGCCGCTGCGCCAGTTTCCGGCCAGTTTCAAGCCGGCCGACAAGGCGCGCTGGACCAGCGCCTACCAGAGTACGGTGCGCACGCGCGTGCAGCCGGCGCTGCGCCGGTTCACCCAGTTCCTGGAACACGATTACCTGCCGGCCGCGCGCGATAGTGCGGGACTGGGCAGCCTGCCGGACGGCGCCGCCTGGTACCGCGTGGCGGTGGCGGCGCAGACCACCAGTAACCTCAAGCCGGAGGAGATTCACCGCATCGGCCTGGCGGAAATGGAGCGCATCCACCGCGAAATGGTCCGCCTGGCGCCCAAGCTGGGTTACCTGGGCGGGCCGGCCGGACTGAACCGCTGGATCAGCGCCCAGACCAAGTTCCGCCCGTTCCAGACCGAAGAAGAGGTGTTGCAAGCCTACCGCGACCTGAACGCCAAGATCACGCCGCTGCTGCCGCAGCTGTTCGCCAGCGTGCCCAAGGCGCCGCTGGAAATCCGCGCGGCGCCGCCACTGGGACACGGCGGGGCGGCCGACTATTACACCGCGGCCCACGCCGACGGTTCGCGCCCGGGCGTGTTCTGGGCCGTGATTCCCGACCCGGCGGCGTACGCCAGCACGCGCATGACCTCGATGTTCCTGCACGAGGGCCAGCCCGGTCATCATTTCCAGCTGTCGCGCCAGGCCGAGCTGGCGGTGCCGAAGTTCCGCCAGTTCGGGCGCAACAATGCCTTCGTCGAAGGGTGGGGCCTGTATGCCGAAAGCCTGGGCAAGGAAATGGGCCTGTACGACGATCCCAACGCCTACGCCGGCCACCTGATCCTGGACATGGTGCGTGCGGCCCGGCTGGTGGTCGACACCGGCCTGCATGCGCAGCTCTGGAGCCGCGAGCAGGCGATCCGCTTCCTGGTCGAACAGACCGGCGAGAACGAGGAGGACGCGCGCAACGCCGTCGAGCGCTACATGGCGCTGCCCGGTCAGGCGCTGGGCTACAAGATCGGCGCCCTGAAAATCGCCGAGCTGCGCCAGCGCGCCCAGGCCACGCTGGGCGACAAATTCAACCTGGCGCGTTTTCACGACGCCGTGCTGGCCGACGGCTCGCTGCCGCTGGCCTTGCTCGAAAACCGCATCAATGCCTGGATGGCGCAGCAGGCCAAATTAGTTCCCGCACCACCCCCGAAGTAAATCAGACCTTGCGCTGATTAAATCATTGAACCGGCCGTCGCTGCCTGCTAATTTTAGTAGGCAGCGGAAACGCTGGCGCCGTTCCCTTTCTCTTCCATTTTTCCCTCTGTCATCGGGAACTTTTTCCCGTCGCGGCAGGCTTGGGTGCGTTTGCGTGCGCACAAAGTCCGGCAGGTCGAGCTTGATAAAGTCGGGAGTGCACGCGAGCGCCCGCAAACCCGACAGGAGGTCGAAATGGCAATCCGTTACGGCTGTTTCTTCAGTTATGCGCATGGCCGCTATGAGCTGATGAACAAATTCAAATCCGCTTTGTCCGACGCCATACGGTGCTATCTGGAGCCGTATTTCGACAATGAAGACGAGCTGTTCATCGACACCGAGCAACTCGGCGGTGGCGACGACCTCGACCGCCGCATTGCCAAGGCCATGTGCGAGAGCGTGGCGATGATTCTCATCTACACGCCCAAGTACGAGGCGCATCCGTATACCCGGCGCGAGTTCGCCGCCATGCAGATGCTGGAGCAGGAGCGCAGCGCCTGGTACCCCATGCCCAGCCACCTGACCATCCCGGTGATCATGACCATGCACCCGGGCAAGTTGCCGCCGCAAATTGCGCAGTCCAGCCTGTATGTGGACTTTTCGCACTTCACGATGGCCACGACCGACCTGAAGTCGAATCCGGATTTTCTGCCTGACATACAAAAAATTGTGGACAGAATTGTCACGCATTACGAATTCCAAAAAAAATTTACGCCTGTGGGGCATGACTGCAACCAATTCACGCTCCCCGATGTCCCACCAGAATGGCGCGAGCTGCCGGATTTAACTTTCCCAAAAAAATGAGGAGCAACATGGAACTCAATCGCATTACGCTACCGCCGATAACCGCTCCCGGCGAGGTGACGACCTTTTATTCTTTCGAGAGCGGAACGGCGCGCAGTGTGGCGCTGTCGAACACGGCCGTACTACTGGCAGGGCGTCAGAATGCCACCGTACCGGTGCTGATGATCGATTGGGACACCGAGTCCCCGGGGCTGCATCACTATTTCGGCCGGCGTGAGGAACACCCCGGCCTGCTCGAATATTTCCAGGCCTGCGCCGAGCATCTTGCCGGGCTGGGCGCCACCCATGGCGACGACGTGGCCGTGGCGCGGCGGGTGCTCGAAGCGGTCGACTGGGAACTCTATGTGGAACGGGTCGACGACAGCCGCCCGCTCTACCTGATGCGCGCCGGCCGGTTCGACGACAGCTATGGCGAACGGGCCGACCAGATGGACTGGGACGGCCTGTTCGCCGCCTGTCCGGCGCTGTTTCGCTGTTTTGCCGAGCACATGGAGCGGCGCTTCCGCCATGTGCTGGTGGACGCGCGCAGCGGCCGTTCGGCCGCTGTCAGCATCTGCACCACGCTGCTGCCGCGCAAGCTGGTGGCCCTGTTCACGCCCAACCAGCGCAGCCTGGAGGGATTGTCCGGCGTGGTCACGCGCGCCATCGACTACCGCTGCAGCCACGAAGACGAACAGCGTCCGCTGCTGATCTACCCCTTGCCCGCTTCGATCGACAGCGCCGACTGCCAGCGCCGCAGCCAATGGCGGCGCGGCGATCCCAGCAAGCCTGAACCGGGCTACCAGCCGGTGCTCGAACGCCTGCTGCGCCAGTGCTACGGCATGTCGCAGCTGTCGCTCGACAGCTATTTCGACGAAGTGCAGATGCAGCAATCCACCGCCACCTTCAGCGGCGAGCCAATAGGCGTCATCCACGCCCGCGACGACGACCGTTTTTCCCTGCGCCGCACCTTCGAAACCCTGCTCGACTGGGTGGCCGAGGGGCGTTTTCCATGGCAATCGCATGCCGAGGTGCGCCTGGCCGGCGCCATCGCCGCAGCGCGCGGCCAGGCCGGCGGCGATGCCGGCGTAGCCATTGCCATTCCGCTCGCGCGCGACCTCAACAGCCTGGGCGAGCTGTATCGCGGCCAAGGGCGCACCGCGCAGGCGCTGGCCTGTTTCCAGGAAAGCTGCTGCTTGCGCGAACGCTTTCTCGGCGGCGAGCATGCCGATACGCGCGCCAGCCGCATCAACCTGGCCGAACTGCTGCGCACCAGCGGCAAGCTGGAGCAGGCCCGCGCTGTTCACCAGCAATTGCTCGACGACTGCCTGCGCGTGCTCGGCCGCGACCATCGCGAAACCCTGGCCGCGCGCTCGGCGCTGGCGGCCACCCTCGCGCTGCTGGGGGATTTTCCCGCGGCGCTGTCCCTGCATGAGCAGATCAACGGCGCCTGCGAGCGCCTGTACGGCGCCAGCCACACCGTCACCTTCGACAGCCTGGCCGGCCATGCGCAAACCCTGGCGCGCTATGGCCAGCCCGAGCGCGCGCGCATGGTCTACGAACGCGTGCTGGAAGGGCGCGAGCGCCTGCTGGGCAGCGAACACGACGACACCTTGCGGGTAACCCAGCAACTGGCCGTGCTGCTGCTGGAGCTGGGCGAGCTGCCGCATGCGCGCAGCCTTCAGGAAACCGTGGTGGCGGCACGCGAACGACATTGCGGCACCGATCATCCGCACACCTTGCAGGCACGCGAAGTGCTGGCCGACATCATGAGCGCACAGTGTGACCTGGACGGCGTTCGCCGGCTGCAGGAGTCGCTGGCGCGCGCGCGCGAGCGCCGCTTCGGCGCCGAGCATCCCGATACCCTGTCGATCAAGCTGCGCCTGGCCAGCACGCTCAGCGAGCACGGCGAACTCGACGCCGCGCGCCAGTTGCAGGAACAGGTGGTGGCGCTGAGCGAACAGGCGCGCGGTCCGGACGACTTGCAAACCCTGGGCGGCAAACAGGCGCTGGCGGAAACCCTGTCGCGCCAGGGCCACAGCGTGGCGGCGCGCCAACTCGAGGACAATGTCTTGCAAGTGAGTGCGCGCCTGCTCAGCCACCGTGGCACGGCCGAGGGCTTGCGCGACGCCCACGATGGCGCGCTCGACCTGCGCAATGCCATTCTGGAAACCCGCGACCGCGTCGGTTCTGGCGATACGCTGGGGCAGAAGCTTGCGCAGCTACAACAATTGATCGACAACCGCAGCGAGCGCGAGGCGCGCGCGCTGGCCGACAGCCTGCGCAAAACGGTGCTGCGGCCGAATGTGGCCAATCCCTTGCGCACGCGCGGCGTGGCCATGATCAAGCAGGTGTACCTGCGCGAAAACGACAAGGATGCCTTGCTGGCCTTTGCCCAGGACGAAGTATCCTCGTTGAAAGAAGCGCTGGCCGAGGCGGCAGGAGGGCGTCCGTTCGCCACGCAATAGCGCGTTCATGCCGTTCCCGCGTGCGCCCCACGCAGGCACGGGGCAGGGTTTACCCCTGGCCAAGAAGTTGACACCCTGCCAGCATAAAGCAAAATTGTCAGGCCGGGTGAGCGATCTAACCATTGCTTCAGGTAAAATCGCGGCATGAGAATCTTAATCAGCAATGACGACGGCTACCTCGCTCCCGGTCTCCAGGCGCTGGCCGATGCGCTCGCATCGGTAGCCGATATCGTTGTCGTGGCGCCGGACAGCAATCGCTCGGGGGCGTCCAATTCGCTGTCGCTGGACCGGCCCCTGTCTGTCCAGCAAGCGCCCAACGGATTCTATTTTGTCAACGGAACGCCGAGCGACTGCGTCCACGTCGCGCTCACCGGCCTGCTCGATTACCGTCCCGATCTGGTCGTCTCCGGCATTAACAATGGCCAGAACATGGGTGACGACACCCTGTATTCCGGCACCGTCGCCGCGGCCACCGAAGCGTATCTGTTCGGCATCCCGGCGATCGCCTTTTCGCAGGTCGATTTCGGCTGGGAACACGTGGACGCGGCCGCCCGCGTGGCGCGCGACATCGTGCTGACCAAGCGCCATGCGCTGCCCACGCCCTACCTGCTGAATGTGAACATCCCCAACCGCCCCTATGAAGCGCTGGGCGCCTTGCGCGCCACCCGTCTGGGCCGGCGCCACCAGTCCGAGCCGGTCTTGCGCGCCAAGGACCCGCGTGGCCGCGACCTGTACTGGATCGGGCCGCCCGGCGCCTGCAAGGATGCCGGGCCGGGCACCGACTTTCACGCCACCGCGCAGGGCGACATCTCGATCACTCCGCTGCAGGTCGACCTGACGCACCGCGAGCAGCTCGATGCCCTGGCACAGGGATTGGCATGAGCGACAAGCACGGTAAGGATGGGCGCGACAAGCGCAGCAATTTCCCGTTACCGTTGTCGTCGGTCACCGGCGCGGCCGTCAAGCCCTCCGCCTATACGCCGGCGCGCGTGGCCACGCCCCAGACCGCCACCCAGAACGCCGCCCGTACCGCCGTCCAGGCACCGTACAGTCCGCCGCACCAGGCGCCCACGCCGTCCAAGGCGCACAGCTACGCGTCCCAGCGCAGCCAGCCGCTGGCGGCCCCGGCGCCGCGGCCCGACCTGCTGGTGTCCGATGCGATCCGCCAGCAGATGGTCGCGCGCGTGGCGCGCCAGGGTGTGCAGGACCGCGTCGTGCTGGACGCGCTGGGCGCGGTGCCGCGCCATGCCTTCATTGAACCGGCCCTGTCGGCCCAGGCCTATATCGACGCTTCTTTGCCGATCGGCCACCATCAAACCATTTCACAACCGTACATCGTCGCGCGCATGATCGAAGTGATGCGCAACGGCGGCCGACTCCAGCGCGTGCTGGAAATCGGCACCGGTTGCGGCTACCAGGCCGCGGTGCTGGCCTGCATCGCCAGCGAGGTGTATTCCATCGAACGCATCAAGCCGCTCCACGAGTTGGCCAAGAACAACTTGCGGCCCTTGCGCATCGCAAATCTCCGCCTGCATTACGGAGATGGTATGCTAGGGCTGCCCCAGGCCGCTCCTTTCGACGGCATCATCCTGGCGGCGGCCGGTCTCGAGGTGCCGCAGGCCCTCCTGGAACAGCTGAGCATCGGCGGACGCCTGGTCGCCCCAGTGGGCGCGCAGGTCCAGCATCTGCAGCTCATTACGCGCACCGGCAAGACCGAATGGACCAGCGACACGCTGGAAGATTGCCATTTCGTCCCGCTGCGCCCAGGCACCACCTGAGCCAAGAAATCGACACACATAAGATGAGAATGAAACGAACTAGTTATATCTCCCTGCTGGCCATCAGTCTCGCACTGCTCGGCGGCTGCACCACCACCACCCAGGCGCCGGTTGTCGACCGCACCCCGGTTCCCGGTCCCCGTCCGGCCCCGGCACCGGAAGAGCCGAAGGACGAGCGCGGCATGTATATCGTCAAGCGCGGCGATACCCTGATTCGCATCGCGCTCGATCATGGCCTGAATTACCGCGACCTTGCGGCATGGAACAACATCAGCAATCCCGATGACATCAAGCTCGGCCAGCTGCTGCGCGTCACCGCGCCGGAAGGCGTGGTCACGTCCCCGGTGAGCATCCCCGTGCCGGAAGTGCGCAGCGTCCCGGCGCCGAAGAAATCCACGCCGCGTGGCGACAAGCGCCCGTACAGCGATGTGGCCATGGCCGAGATGCAAAAAAGCGAGCGCGGCGACAATGGCAAGCCCGACTCGAAACCGGAGCGCACGGCCGATGCCGCACCGGCGCCGGCAGCCACGCCCGCCGCGGCGGCGCCGGCCATCGTGCCCGGCGCCACCGTCACCGCCACCGACGATGAGAAGCTCAGCTGGATGTGGCCGTCCGACGGCAAGATCATCGCCACCTTCGACGAAGGAAAGAACAAGGGCATCGACATCGCTGGCCGGGCCGGCCAGCCGGTCATGGCCAGCGCCGCCGGAAAAGTCATGTATGCAGGCAGTGGCATCCGCGGTTATGGTAATCTGGTGATTGTGAAGCACAGCAACAGCTTGCTGTCCGCCTACGCCCACAACCGCAGCATCGTGGTCAAGGAAGGGCAGACCGTCACCAAGGGGCAGGTGGTTGCCGAGATGGGCGATTCGGACGCCGACTCGGTCAAGCTGCACTTCGAAATCCGCCAGCAGGGCAAGCCGGTCGATCCATCGCGATTCCTGCCGACCCGGTAAGCCAAGCTGGCCTTAGGGGCGCTGCCAATGACACAGCCAACGCACTCGATCGACGACGACACAGCGGAAGAATTTCCGTCCGACGATGATTTGCCGCTCGTCGAGGGCGACATCGACGGCGACGAGCCGGCCGAAGCCGCGCGCGTCGAGCCGGCCCTGGAAAGTGTCGACGAGCTTAAAAAGGTGCTGGCGGCCGAACTGTCCACCGACACCACCCAGCATTACCTGAACCAGATCGGCACCCGGCCGCTGCTCACCGCCCAGCAGGAAGTGCACTTCGCCACCCTGGCCAAGGCTGGCGATTTCCCGGCCCGCCAGACCATGATCGAACACAATCTGCGTCTGGTGGTGTCGATCGCCAAGCACTACATCAATCGCGGCGTGGTGCTGCTCGACATGATCGAGGAAGGCAATATCGGCCTGATGCGCGCCATCGACAAGTTCGAGCCGGAGCGCGGCTTCCGCTTTTCCACCTACGCCACCTGGTGGATCCGCCAGAGCATCGAGCGCTCCATCATGAACCAGGCGCGCACCGTGCGCCTGCCGGTCCACATGGTGCGCGAACTGAACCAGATCCTGCGCGCCAAATATCACCTCGAAGCGCGCCACCACAATGGCAAGGATGCCGCCGCCGAGGATATCGCCCACCTGGTCGGCCGGCCGGTCGAGGAAGTGCAGGACATCCTGGCCCTGTCCGAACACGCCACCTCGCTCGACGCCCCGCTCGACAACGATCCCCAGTCCAGCCTGATGGACATGCTGCCCGGCGACGCCGACGACAGCCCGGATGCCCGGGCCGAGCAGCACGAGATGACGGTGCTGGTGCGCGACTGGCTGGCCAAGCTGCCCGACAAGCAGCGCGTGGTGGTGATGCGCCGGTTTGGCCTGGACAACGACGATCCGGCCACGCTGGAAACCCTGGCCGAGGAAATGGGCGTCACCCGCGAGCGCGTGCGCCAGATCCAGCAGGAGGCGCTCGTCAAGCTCAAGCGGGCCATGGCCGCCCGTGGCGTGGGGCGCGATTCCTTGTTATGATGCGCGCGGACCAAGCGCCGCGCATGCCGTTTCGCGTCACTCCCGCACCTTCCCCGATCATTATTTATTTGCCACGCCAATGTGCGTGTTTTTCGCCATGCACGACACCATTATCGACATTAAATCCCTCGACATGGACGCCCGCGGCGTCGGCCATCTCGCCAACGAAGACGGCTCTCCCGGCAAGGTGATCTTTGTCGAAGGCGCGCTGCCGGGCGAGCAGGTCAGCTTCGTCACCTTCAAGAAAAAGAAAAACTGGGAAGCGGCCCGCATGAGTGCGCTGCACCGCGAATCGTCCCTGCGCGTGACGCCCAAGTGCCAGCATTTCGACTACTGCGGCGGCTGCTCCATGCAGCACCTGGAGCCGAGCGCCCAGGTCGCCATCAAGCAGCGCGCGCTGGAAGACAACCTGTGGCACATCGGCAAGGTCAAGCCGGACACGGTGATGCGCCCGATGTACGGTCCGACCTGGGGCTACCGCTACCGCGCACGCCTGTCGGTGCGCCACGTCGTCAAGAAGAATACCGTGCTGGTCGGCTTCCACGAAAAGCGCTCGGCGTTTGTCGCCGACATCACCGACTGCAAGATCCTGCCGCCGCACGTGGCCGCCATGCTGGTCCCGCTGCGTGGCCTGATCGGCGCACTGTCGATTTTCGACCAGGTGCCGCAGATCGAAGTGGCGATTGGCGAGGAAGTCACGGCGCTGGTGCTGCGCATCATGGCCCCGCTGACCGGCCCGGATGAAACCTTGCTCAAGGCCTTCGCCGACCAATGGAATATCCAGTGGTGGCTGCAAACCAAGGGGCCGGAAACGGCCGCGCCGTATTATCCGCTGGACAAGCAATTGTTTTACACCTTGCCGGAATTCGGCATCCGCATGCCGTTCAAGCCGGTCGATTTCACCCAGGTGAACCACCACATCAACCGGGTGCTGGTGGCCAAGGCGCTGGGTTTGCTGGAAGTGCAAAAGGATGACCGCGTGGCCGACCTGTTCTGCGGCCTGGGCAATTTCACCTTGCCGCTGGCCACGCAGGGCAGGGAAGTGGTCGGGATCGAAGGCTTGACCAGCCTGACCGAGCGCGCCCTGGCCAATGCCAGGGCCAACGGCCTGTCGCACAAGACCAGCTTTTCGACCCGCAACCTGTTCGAAGTGAGCACCGAGCACTTGATCGAACTGGGCAAATTCGAGCGCATGCTGGTCGATCCGCCGCGCGACGGCGCCATGGCGCTGTCGCAGGCGCTGGCCGGGCTGCGCGCGGTGCGTCCGGATCTGCTGCCCAAGCGCATTGTCTATGTGTCCTGCAGCCCGTCGACCCTGGCGCGCGACGCCGGCATCCTGGTCAATGAAGCCGGCTATGTGCTCAGCAAGGCTGGCGTGGTGAACATGTTCCCGCACACGTCGCACGTGGAGTCGATGGCGGTGTTCGACTTGCCGGCGTAACAGGCATAAAAAAGCCGACCCGCAGGTCGGCTGGTTTATCAGCGCAGCAACGATCAGTCGCGGCTGCCGCCCAGGCCCAGCAGGGCCAGCAGGTTGCTGAAGATATTGTACAGGTCCAGGTAAATGGCCAGGGTCGCGCTGACATAGTTGGTCTCGCCGCCATTGATGATGCGTTGCACATCGAACAGCAGGAAGCCCGAAAAGATCACCACGGCCACCACCGACAGCACCACCATCAGCGCCGGCATCTGGAACGCGATGGCGGCCACCGACGCGAGGATCAGCACGATCACGCCGGCAAACAGCCACTGGCCCAGGAAGGAGAAATCGCGTTTGGACGTCGTGGCGATCGACGCCATCACGGCCATGATGGTGGCGGTGCCGCCGAACGCGCCCATGATCAGGGTGCCGCCGTTGCTGTAGCCCAGGGTGCGCGTCAGCAGCGGGGTCAGCATCAGGCCCATGAAGAAGGTGAAGCCCAGCAGCAAGCCGACGCCGAGGCCGCTGTCCTTGTTCTTTTCAATCGCCCAGATGAAGCCGAACGCCACCGCCATGAACAGCAGGAAGCCGGTCAGGCCGCGCAAGGCCGGGAAGTGGAACTGCACGCCGATCACGGCGCCCAGCACGGTGGGAATCAGCGACAGCGCAAGCAGCCAGTACGTATTGCGCAGAACGCGGTGACGTACGGCCTGACTCGAACTGGTCAGATCGACATTTTTCTGCAAACTAATAGACATGGTGCCTCCGATAGGGTCTATGGTGAAAACGTCAAAAGCATAGCACGGTGCGCAAAAAGCGCGCAAAATCACGCTGCGGCACTTGGCACGCCGGCCCGGCTTTGGCTGGCGCCACTCTACCACTTGCTGTCCAGCCTCGGCAATATCCATCAGGTGGGGCTGACTATGGTAAAATTAAAGGTTGATTGAAGTCTTACTCTCGACATAAACCTTTCTTTTTATTGGAGTTTTTACAAATGGCAATCGAACGCACCCTGTCGATCATCAAACCAGACGCAGTTGCAAAAAACGTGATCGGCCAAATCTACAGCCGCTTCGAAGGCGCTGGCCTGAAAATCGTTGCCGCCCGTCTGACCCAGCTGTCGCGCGCTGAAGCCGAAGGCTTCTACGCTGTGCACGCTGCGCGTCCTTTCTTCAAGGACCTGGTCGACTTCATGATCTCCGGCCCGGTGATGGTGCAAGTGCTCGAAGGCGAAGGCGCGATTGCCAAGAACCGTGACCTGATGGGCGCAACCGATCCGAAGAAGGCAGAAAAAGGCACCATCCGCGCCGATTTCGCCGATTCCATCGATGCCAACGCCGTGCACGGCTCCGACGCCGCTGAAACCGCCGCAAACGAAATCGCTTACTTCTTCCCAGCGCTGAACGTTTACAGCCGTTAATTCGTCATCGAGCAATGCGACCAGCCTGCCGGGCGGGCTGGTCGAAACACCCCGTAGAATACTTAAAGACTTGACATGACAACGACTCTCACCAACCTGCTGGACTTCGATCCCGCGCAACTCGTGGCGTACTGCGCCGAGTTGGGGGAGAAGCCGTTTCGCGCCAAGCAATTGCAGCGCTGGATACACCAGTTCGGCGCCAGCGATTTCAATCAGATGACCGACCTGGCCAAGTCGCTGCGCGACAAGCTGGCCACGCGCGCCGAAGTGCGCGCCCCGGCCATCATCAGCGATCACACGTCCACCGACGGCACGCGCAAGTGGCTGGTGGACGTGGGCAATGGCAACGCGGTCGAAACCGTGTTCATTCCGGAAGAAAACCGCGGCACCCTGTGCATCTCGACCCAGGCCGGCTGCGCCGTCAATTGCCGCTTCTGCTCGACCGGCAAGCAAGGCTTCAACCGCAATCTGTCGGTGGCCGAAATCATCGGCCAGCTCTGGATGGCCGAGTTCGAGCTGCGCAAAACCAAGGGCATCGAGCCCGGCCCGAAAGGCGAACGCCAGATCACCAACGTGGTCATGATGGGCATGGGCGAGCCGCTGCTGAACTTCGAACCGACCACCACGGCCCTCAAGCTCATGCTCGACGACAACGCTTACGGCCTGTCGCGCCGCCGCGTGACCCTGTCGACCTCGGGCGTGGTGCCGATGATGGACAAGCTGTCCCAGGAAGTGCCGGTGGCCCTGGCGGTGTCGCTGCACGCCTCCAACGACCCGCTGCGCGACGGCCTGGTGCCGCTCAACAAGAAATACCCGCTGCGCGAACTGATGGCGGCCTGCAAGCGCTATCTGGCGTTTGCCCCGCGCGACTTCATCACCTTCGAATACTGCATGCTCGACGGCGTCAACGACAGCGACGAGCACGCGCGCGAACTGGTGGCCCTGGTTAACGATCCGCAAGTGGGCGTGTCCTGCAAGTTCAACCTGATTCCGTTCAACCCCTTCCCGGAATCGGGCTTGCTGCGCTCGAAAAATCCGCGCATCAAAGCCTTCGCCCAGGTGTTGATGGATGCCGGCATCGTCACCACCATCCGCAAGACGCGCGGCGACGACATCGACGCCGCCTGCGGCCAGCTGGCCGGGGAAGTGCAGGACCGTACCCGGGTGCAGCAGCGGATGGAAAAAATGAGCGAATACCAAAAGAAATTCGGCGCCGATTTCGGCCGCATCGTGGAGATTCCTTCTTGAACGCCGCCGCACGGCGTTTGATGGTGCTGTGCCTGTCCGCGGCGCTGGCCGCCTGCGCCGGCAGCGGCGCCGGCAACAGTGGCGGCCTGCAGGGCAGCACCCAGGAGCTCAAGACCGCCTCCGACCAGACCTCCAACGAACGGCGCGCGGCCATCCGCCTGCAGCTGGCGGTCGGCTATTACCAGCAAGGCAGCTACGACGTCGCGCTGGACGAAATCAAGCATGCCATCGCCGCCGCTCCCGACTCGGCCGATGCCTACGGCGTGCGCGCCCTGATCTACACCGCCATGAACGAGATGGCGCTGGCCGACGAGAATTACCAGCGGGCCTTGCGCCTGGCCCCGCGCAACCCGGATTTGAGCAACAACTACGGCGCCTTCCTGTGCCAGGTGGGCCGCTACCAGCTCGGCCTGGAACAGTTCGAGCTGGCGCTCAAGAACCCGAACTACCAGTCGCCGGTCAAAGCATTGGTGAACGCGGGTGCCTGCAGCATCAAAATGAAGAACCTTGACGCAGCCGAACGTTACCTGATGGACGCGCTGCGTTACGACCCGGATCTTGCCGCGACCCATGCCAATCTGGCCCGGGTCTATTACGAGCGGCGCGACTATAATCGCGCCGGATTTTTTATCCACCGCCTGACCACGCTGGCCAAGCCGGAAACCTTGTCGGCCGACGTGTTGTGGCTGGCCGCGCGCATCGAGCGCAAGCTGGGCGACAAGGGCCTGGAAGCGGCCATGCTGACCCAGCTGCGCCGCCATCACGCGGCCTCGCCCGAGTTTGCAGCCTTCCAGCGCGGTGCATTTGATGAGTGAGACAGGAACGACAATGACAGAGTGGGCAGAACAGCCAGCCAGCGGCGACAACCAGGGCGTGCCGGGCAAGACCCTGGCTGCGCAGCGCGAAGCACTGGGCTGGAGCGTCGAACAGGTCGCCGACCAGCTCAAGCTGGCGGTGCGCCAGGTGGTCGCGCTTGAAGCGGGCGATTACGCCAACTTGCCCGGCCCGGCCGTGGTGCGCGGCTTCGTGCGCGCCTACGCCAAAATCATGAAACTCGATCCGGCCCCGCTGGTGGCGATGATCGCGCTCGATACCGCGCCAGCGCCGGACACCACCCCGACCACGGTGCGGCGCGACAAGCCGACCTCGTTCTCGGAAGTGCGTTTTCCCACCAACGGCAAGCGCTCGCGCCCGCCGTACGGCCTGATCGCCGGTGTGGTGGTCGTGATTGGCGCCGGCATCGCCGTGTGGCAGCTCGGCCTGGTGTCGGCCTTCCTGCCGGCTGCCGGCACCAGCGCCGCCAGCGCGCCGGTGGCCAGCGCGCCGTCCAATCCGGCCGCCAGCGTCACGGTGCTGCCGTCGCCCGTGACCGGCGCCGTGAGCACGCCGATCGAAACCACCACCGTCAAGCCCGGTGAAGAGAATAAACCGCTGCAAAGCCCCTCGGTACCCCTGATTTCGGTGCCGCCGCCGGCGGCCACGGCGCCCGCTGCCGCGCCTGCCGCGGCCACCCCGGCCGCCGCCACCCCGGCCGCGCCGGCTTCCGGCAACAGCCTGGTGCTGACCGTGCGTGAAGATTCGTGGGTGGAAGTCAAGCGCGCCAAAGGCCGGCCGCTGCTGTCCAAGCTGCTCAAGGCCGGCAGCACGGAAACGGTCGAAATCAAGGAACCGGTGACGCTGGTGGTGGGCAAGCCGTCCGGCGTCGACGCCAGCCTGCGCGGCGCCGCGCTGCCGCTGCCGCCCGTGGCCGGCGGCACCGTGGCACGCGTGGCGGTTCAGTAACACATCCTTCGAGTTCACAACATGACTTTTTCGAATACTGCCATTCCGTCCGGTCCGCTCGCGCGCCGCGTCAGCCGCCGCGTGCTGGTGGCCCATGGCGAGCGCAAGATTTGGGTCGGCGGCGATGCACCGGTGGTGGTGCAGTCGATGACCAATACCGATACCGCCGACGTGATCGGCACCGCGATCCAGGTCAAGGAACTGGCGCGCGCCGGCTCGGAAATGGTGCGCATCACGGTCAACAATCCGGAGGCGGCGGCCGCCGTGCCGCTGATCCGCGAGCAGCTCGACAAGATGGATATCGACGTGCCGCTGGTGGGCGACTTCCATTACAACGGCCACACCCTGCTGCGCGACTTTCCCGAGTGCGCCCGCGCGCTGTCGAAATACCGCATCAATCCGGGCAATGTGGGGCAGGGCGCCAAGCGCGACACCCAGTTTGCCCAGATGATCGAAGCGGCCATCGCCTACGACAAGCCGGTGCGCATCGGCGTCAACTGGGGCAGCCTGGACCAGTCGCTGCTGGCCCGCATCATGGATGAGAACGCCGCCCGTGCCGAGCCCTGGAGCGCCCAGGCCGTCATGTACGAAGCGCTGGTGACCTCGGCCATTGAAAACGCCGTGCGCGCCGAGGAAATCGGACTGGCCCGCGACAAGATCATCCTGTCGTGCAAAGTCTCCGGCGTGCAGGACCTGATCGCCGTCTACCGCGCACTGGCGCGCCGCTGCGACTATCCGCTGCACCTGGGCCTGACCGAAGCGGGCATGGGCAGCAAGGGCATCGTCGCCTCGACCGCCGCGCTGTCGGTGCTGCTGCAGGAAGGCATCGGCGACACCATCCGCATTTCGCTGACCCCCGAACCGGGCGGCGACCGCAGCAAGGAAGTGATCGTCGCGCAAGAAATCCTGCAAACCATGGGCCTGCGCAAATTCGCGCCCATGGTGATCGCCTGCCCGGGCTGCGGACGCACCACCTCGACCACGTTCCAGGAACTGGCCGACAATATCCAGACCTATCTGCGCGAGCAGATGCCGGAATGGAAGAAAGCCTATCCCGGCGTGGAAGCCATGAACGTGGCCGTGATGGGATGCATCGTCAACGGCCCCGGCGAATCCAAGCACGCCAATATCGGCATCAGCCTGCCCGGCACCGGTGAATCGCCGGCCGCGCCGGTGTTTGTCGACGGCCAGAAAACCGTCACCCTGCGCGGCGAACGCATCGTCGAAGAATTCCAGGCCATCGTCCTCAACTACGTCCAGACGCATTACGGCAAGCACACTGCCGTCGCTTAAATAGAAAATGTCCGAATCCAAAAAAGCTGAAAAGATCGTTGCCGTCAAAGGCATGAACGACATCCTGCCGGCCGATGCGCCGCTGTGGGAATTGTTCGAAAACACCGTGCAGTCGGTGCTGCAAAGCTACGGCTTTCAAAAGATCGTCACCCCGATCGTGGAAGACACGGCCCTGTTCAAGCGCGCCATCGGCGCCGTCACCGACATCGTCGAGAAGGAGATGTATTCCTTCAAGGATTCGATGAACGGCGACGAACTGACCCTGCGTCCGGAAGGCACGGCCGGGGTGGTGCGCGCCGTGATCGAACACAATCTGGTCTACGAAGGCCCCAAGCGCCTGTGGTACAAGGGGCCGATGTTCCGCCACGAGCGGCCGCAGCGCGGGCGCTACCGCCAGTTCTTCCAGATCGGCGCCGAAGCGGTGGGTTTCACCGGCCCGGACATCGACGGCGAACTGATCATGCTGTGCCGCCGCCTGTGGGATGACCTTGGCCTGGAAAACATCCGCCTGGAAATCAATTCCATCGGCGACGCCAGCGAGCGCGCCCGTCACCGCGCCGACCTGATCGCTTACTTCGAGGCCAACAGCGCGCTGCTCGACGCCGAAGCCCAGCGCCGCCTGCACAGCAATCCGCTGCGCATCCTGGACACCAAGAATCCGGCCATGCAGGACCTGGTCAACCAGGCGCCCAAGCTGCTCGACTACCTCGAAGGCGAATCGATCGCCCACTTCGAGGGCGTCAAGCGCATTCTCGACCACAACAATGTGCAGTACACCGTCAACCCGCGCCTGGTGCGCGGCCTGGACTACTACAACCGCACCGTGTTCGAGTGGGTCACCGACGAACTGGGCGCCCAGGGCACCGTGTGCGCGGGCGGCCGTTACGACCCGCTCATCGAATCGTTCGGCGGCAAGCCGACCCCGGCGGTGGGTTTCGCCATGGGCATCGAACGCCTGATCGAACTGATGAAGCTGGCCGGCGAACCGGCCGCGCCAAGCCAGTGCGACGTCTACATGGTGCACCAGGGCGAGCAAGCCCAGCTGCAAGCCTTCGTGCTGGCCGAACGAATCCGCGATGCCGGTCTCGATGTTGTGCTACATTGCGCCGCGGCCAGCGGTCCGGGCAGCTTCAAGAACCAGATGAAAAAGGCCGACGGCAGCGGCGCGGCCTTCGCCGTGATCGTGGGCGAGGATGAAGTGGCCAATCACACGGCCACCGTCAAGGCCTTGCGCGGCGCCGAGGGCGAAGCCCGGCAGGCCAGCGTGCCGTTCGACGAAGTGGTCGATTATGTGGTCGACCAGATCGTCGGCGACGACCATGACCATGACCACGTGCACTACCATCATTAATTTATAAACTATTTATAACGATACCTATCATGGCATACGATCTCGAAGAACAAGAACAAATTGACACCCTGAAAGCGTTTTGGCAAAAGTACGGCAACCTGATCACCTGGGTGCTGATCGTTTGCCTGGCCGGCTACGCGGGCTACAACTTCTGGAAGCAGCGCCAGCGCAGCCAGGCGGCCGAAGCCTCGGCGCTGTACGATGAACTGGGCAAGCAGCTGGCGGCCAAGGACACTGCCCGGGCCCAGCGCATCGCCGGCGATATCGAAAGCAAGTACGATTCCTCGATCTACGCGCCGATGGCGGCGCTGGCCGCGGCCAAGGCGGCCTTCGAAGCCAAGGACCTGAAAACCGCCAAGGCCCAGCTGCAATGGGCGATCGACCACGGCAACGCCGAGTACAAGTCGGTGGCCAGGCTGCGCCTGTCCGGCGTGCTGCTGGACGAACAGGCCTACGACCAGGCCCTGGCCGTGCTCAACGGCGAGATCCTGCCGCAGTTCGCCGCCGCCGTCAGCGACCGCAAGGGCGATATCCTGGTCGCCCAGAACAAGCTGCCCGAGGCCCGCAAGGCCTACGAAGCGGCCCTGGGCGCCATGGACGACAAGAACCCCGGCCGCCAGCTGGTCCAGCTGAAGCTGGAAGCCATCGGCGGCACCGTCCCGGCGCCGAAAGCGGCCGCGGCGGCGTAAGCTCCACCGGCGGCTCACCCCGCCATCCCAGTCAAAAAGAACAAGGTACACGACTATGCGTATTTCCCAGAAGCTCGTCGGTGTGAGTGTCATGGCCCTGATGGCCGGTTGCTCGACGATCAGTTCGCTCAATCCCTTCGCCTCCAAGCCCAAGGGCAACGTACCGGCGCCGCTGGTCGAGCTCAAGGGCACGATGGCGGTGCGCACCGCCTGGAAGCTTGACATCGGCAAGGCGCAAGACAATATCTTCACCCCTGCGCTGGTGGGCAACACCCTGGTCGTGGCCGGCGCCGACGGCGCCATTGCGCGCGTGGAAGCGGCCGACGGCCGCCAGCTGTGGCGCATCAAGGCCGAATCGCCGCTGACGGCCGGCGTCGGCTCCGACGGCAATATGATCGTGGTGGGCGGCAGCAAGGGCACGGTCCTGACCTATGACATGGATGGCAAGCCGCTGTGGCGCGCCCAGGCCTCCAGCGAAGTGCTCAGTTCGCCGGTGGTGGGCGAGGGCATCGTGGTGGTGCGCTCGATCGACAACCGCATCGTCGGCCTGGATGCCAAGACCGGCGAAAAGAAATGGACCGTGCAGCGCGTCTCGCCGCCGCTGACCCTGCGCAATGCGCCGGGCATGGTGGTGGTGGGCAAGGAAGTCATCGTGGCCCAGCCGGGCGGCAAGCTGCTCTCGCTGAGCCTGGCCACCGGCGCGCCGCGCTGGGAAGTGGCGGTGGGCGAGTCGCGCGGCGCGACCGAACTGGAGCGCGTGACCGACATCGGCGGCACTCCGGTGGTGGTGGACAAGGACGTCTGCGCCGTGTCCTACCAGGGCCGGGTGGGCTGCTTCGACGTTGCCACCGGCACCGCGCGCTGGACCAAGGAACTGTCGTCCGACGTCGGCGTCTCGGCCGACCAGCGCTTCGTGTTCGCGGTCGACGACAAGGGCGCCATTTTCGCCTTCAACCGCGAGACCGGCACCTCGGCCTGGAAGAACGATAAGCTCAGCTATCGCCGCCTGTCGACCCCGGTTTCCTACGGCCGCGCCGTGGCCGTGGGCGACTACCAGGGCTACGTGCACTTCCTCTCGCGCGAAGACGGCGCCTTCCTGGCGCGCGCCGCCACCGACGGCAGCGCCATTACCTCGACCCCGCTGGTAGCCGGGTCGAATCTGATTTTTCAAACACAAGCAGGAACAGTGACCGCCATCGCGGTCGAATAACATCACATGAAGCCGGTAATAGCACTCGTAGGCCGCCCGAACGTCGGGAAATCGACCTTATTCAATCGCCTCACCCGCTCGCGCGATGCGCTGGTGGCCGACCTTCCAGGCCTCACCCGCGACCGCCACTACGGTGAAGGCCGGGTCGGCGAACGGCCGTTCCTCGTGATCGACACGGGTGGTTTCGAACCGGTCGCCAAGGAAGGCATCATGTTCCAGATGGCCTTGCAGACCAAGCAGGCCGTGGCCGAAGCCGACGTGGTGGTCTTCATCGTCGACGGCCGCCAGGGCCTGACCCCGCACGACAAGACCATTACCGACTTCCTGCGCAAGACTGGCCGCAAGGTCATGCTGGTCGTGAACAAGGCCGAGGGCATGAAGTACACCTCGGTGGTGGCCGATTTCTATGAGCTGGGCATGGGCGACCCCTACGTCATTTCCGCCGCCCACGGCGACGGCGTGGCCGACCTGGTCGAGGAAGCGCTCGATGAAGCCTTCGCCCAGCGTCCGGCCGACCAGGAGGAACTCGAGCCGGCCACGCGCGGCATCAAGATCGCCATCGTGGGCCGCCCCAACGTGGGCAAGTCCACCCTGGTCAATACCCTGATCGGCGAAGAGCGCGTGATCGCCTTCGACATGCCCGGCACCACGCGCGACTCGATCGAGATTCCGTTCGAGCGCGACGGCAAGAATTACACCCTGATCGACACGGCCGGCATCCGCCGCCGCGGCAAGGTGTTCGAAGCGATCGAGAAATTCTCGGTCGTCAAAACCCTGCAATCGATCTCCGAAGCCCACGTGGTGATTCTGCTGCTCGACGCCCAGCAAGACATTTCCGAGCAGGATGCGCACATTGCCGGCTTCATCCTGGAGTCGGGCAGGGCGCTGGTGGTGGCCGTCAATAAATGGGATGGCCTGCAATCGGACGACCGCGATGAAATCAAGATCGACCTGGACCGCAAGCTCGATTTCCTCTCCTTCGCCAAGACCCATTTCATCTCGGCCCTGAAGGCCACCGGCATCGGTCCGCTGATGAAATCGGTGGACGCCGCCTACGCCGCCGCCACTGCCGACCTGTCGACGCCGCGCCTGACGCGCGCCTTGATCGAAGCGGTGGAAAAGCAGGAACCCAAACGCAAAGGATCGATTCGCCCCAAAATGCGTTATGCTCACCAGGGTGGGCAGAATCCACCGATTATCGTCATCCACGGCAATGCCCTGGACGCAATCGGCGAGCCTTACAAGCGCTATCTGGAAAAGCATTTCCGCGACACCTTTAATCTGGTCGGCACGCCGCTGCGGATTGAGCTGCGCATGGGGAAAAATCCCTTCGCCAGAAAGTGAAATACGGTCGGTCGTCCGACAAGAAAATGTAAAACAGGTTACAGTAGCTAAGCGACATCATTCGCCTTTTTATAGAATGGTGGCACGGACACTTGAAAATTTGCGCGTCGCCTCCAATTCTTAACTACAACAACATCACGGAGCTGTTATGAGCAACAAAGGGCAACTGTTACAAGACCCATTCCTCAATGCCTTGCGCAAAGAGCATGTCCCCGTCTCGATCTATCTGGTCAACGGTATCAAACTGCAGGGCCACATCGAATCGTTCGACCAGTACGTCGTACTGCTGCGTAACACCGTCACCCAGATGGTGTATAAGCACGCCATTTCCACCGTGGTACCGGCACGTGCGGTCAATCTGAATCTTGATTCCGACGCTGAGTAACGCCGCCGGCGTGTCGTCCGTGCGCCGATCGGCACTGCCGGGAGGCGTATGCGCGCAGCGCTAGTCGGTATCGATTTCGGCGACGGCGATTTTGCCGCCAGCCTGGAAGAGCTGTCCCTGCTCGCCCGTTCCGCGGGCGCCGAGCCGGTCACCACCATCACCGCCAAGCGCGGCAGTCCCGATCCCGCTTACTTTGCCGGCAGCGGCAAGGTCGACGAGATCGGCGCCGCCTGCGCCGCCGACGCGGTCGAGATCGTCATCTTCAACCATGCGCTCTCACCGGCCCAGCAGCGCAACCTGGAAAAGCGCCTGAGCATCCGGGTGCTCGACCGCACCAGCCTGATTCTCGACATCTTCGCCCAGCGCGCCAAGAGCCACGAGGGCAAGCTGCAGGTCGAACTGGCCCAGCTGCAGCACCTGGCCACGCGCCTGATCCGCGGCTGGACCCACCTGGAACGGCAAAAGGGCGGTATCGGCCTGCGCGGTCCCGGCGAAACCCAGCTCGAGACCGACCGCCGCCTGATCGGCGAGCGCGTCAAGATGCTGCGCGCCAAGCTGGCCAAGCTGCGCAAGCAGCATGAAACCCAGCGCCGCTCGCGCGGACGCAACAACACCTTCTCGGTCTCGCTGGTCGGCTACACCAATGCCGGCAAGTCGACCCTGTTCAATGCCGTCACCAAGGCCGGCGTGTACGTCGCCAACCAGCTGTTCGCCACCCTCGACACCACCTCGCGCCGCGTGTATCTGGGCGACGAAATCGGCAACGTCGTCATTTCCGACACCGTCGGCTTCGTGCGCGAACTGCCGCACCAGCTGGTGGCGGCATTTCGCGCCACCCTGGAGGAGACCATCCACGCCGACCTGCTGCTGCACGTCGTCGACGGCGCCAGCCCGGTGCGCATGGAACAGATCGAGCAGGTCAATCTGGTGCTCAAGGAAATCGGCGCCGACCACATTCCCCAGATTCTGGTCTGGAACAAGATCGACGCAGCCGGGCTCGAGCCGGCCGTCGAACGTGATGAATATGATAAAATCGCCCGCGTTTTTATCAGCGCCCAGAGTGGCGCCGGCCTGGATCTGCTGCGCGCCGCGATCGTCGAAGCCGTCAAATCCGCGCCAGGTCTGACCCACCGTTTTCAAGAGCAGGACGAAGCCGCACCGGAGCACGACGATGACAATGACAATCCTGCTGTCGCCGTCATGCCGGACGAAATTCTAACCTCCAACACCGTCGGACCACGCTAGCATGCTTGCATCCCTACTTAAACGCATCGGCCTCACGCTGTCGCTCAACGACCCGCGCTGGGGCCGCAAGCCGCAAGGCGACCACAAGGCCCAGGAAGGCCGCAAACCGGGCGAAGGCCCGCCCGACCTGGACCAGATGTGGCGCGACTTTAACAATCGCCTGAACCGCCTGTTCGGCCAGCGTGGCAGCGGTGACGGCGGCGGCTACCGTCCCGAAGGCAAGGGCGCCGGCATCACCGCCGGCATCGTCGTCGCGATCGTCGCCTTCATCTGGCTCGCCAGCGGCGCCTTCATCGTGCAGGAAGGCCAGCAGGCCGTCGTGACCACCTTCGGACGTCCCACCGATATCGCCAACGCCGGTTTCAACTGGCGCTGGCCGGCGCCGTTCCAGGCCCACGAAACCGTCAACGTCTCGCAGGTACGCACGGTGGAAGTCGGCTACCGCGGCTCGGTGCGCGCCAAGAACCTCAAAGAATCGCTGATGCTGACCGACGATGAAAACATCGTCGACATCCAGTTCGCGGTGCAGTACACCATCAGCAACGCCAAGGACTGGCTGTTCAACAACCGCGAGCAGGAAGAAACCGTGCGCCAGATCGCCGAGACCGCGATTCGCGAAGTCGTCGGCCGCAGCAAGATGGACTTCGTGCTGTACGAAGGCCGCGAAAAGGTCGCCAACGACGTGCTCCAGCTGATGCAGCGCATGGCCACCGACTACAGGCTCGGTTCCCTGATCACCAACGTCACCATGCAGGCGGTGCAGCCGCCCGAACAGGTGCAGGTCGCCTTCGACGACGCCGTCAAGGCCAGCCAGGACCGCGAACGCGCCAAGAACGAAGGCCAGGCCTACGCCAACGACGTCATTCCCAAGGCGCGCGGCAATGCCTTCCGCCTGATGGAAGAAGCCGAAGCCTACCGCGCCATGGTCACCGAGAACGCGGCTGGTAACGCCGACCGCTTCACCCAGGTGATGACCGAGTACCAGAAGGCCCCGGCGGTCACGCGCGACCGCATGTACCTCGACACCATGCAGCAGATCTTCACCAGCGCCAGCAAGGTCATGGTCGACGCCAAGTCCGGCAGCAACCTGCTGTATCTGCCGCTCGACAAACTGGTGGCGCAGACCGCCGCCAACGACGCCGCGCTGGCCGCCAAGTCCGGCCCCGTCGTTCAATCAACCGTGCCGCTACCGGCCGATATCATGCAGCCATTGGAACAAGTCCGCCAGCGCGACAACCGCAGCCGCGAATCTTCACGTGACCGGGAGGTCCGCTAATGAACCGCACCGTTTCGATTCTGGTGGCCCTGTTCGTCGGCTTCATGCTGGTCACCTCGACCGTGTTCGTGGTCGACCAGCGCCAGTACGCCCTGGTTTTCTCGTTCGGCAAGCTGGTCGGCGACGTGATCGCCGAACCAGGCCTGCACTTCAAGCTGCCGCGTCCTTTCCAGAACGTGATCTACCTGGACAAGCGCATCCTGACGCTCGATACGCCCGACGCCGAGCGCTTCATCACCGCCGAGAAGAAGAACATCGTCGTCGACGCCTTCGTGAAGTGGCGCATCACCGACGCGCGCAAGTACTACATCAGCTTCGGCGGCGACGAGAACCGCGCGCGCAACCGCATGTCGCAGATCATCAAGGCGGCCCTGAACGACGAAATCACCAAGCGCACCGTGCGCGAGGTCATTTCGGGCGAGCGCGCCAAGGTCATGACCGCGATCCGCTCGCGCGTGGCCAACGAAGCCGAACAGATCGGCGTAAACATCGTCGACGTGCGTCTCAAGCGGGTCGACTACGTCGAGCAGATCAACAACTCGGTGTACGAGCGCATGAAGGCCGAGCGCACCCGCGTGGCCAACGAACTGCGTTCGACCGGTTCGGCCGAATCGGAAAAGATCCGCGCCGA
The DNA here is from genome assembly GCA_946480015.1 of uncultured Oxalobacteraceae bacterium. The sequence continues at coordinate 42,153 of CAMLIL010000045.1, forward strand.
CGCCGACCGCCAGCGCACCGTGATTCTGGCCGAAGCCTTCCGCGACGCCGAGAAGATCAAGGGTGACGGCGACGCCAAGGCCTCGCAGATCTACGCCCAGGCCTTCGGCAAGAACCCCGAGTTCTACAAGTTCTACCGCTCGCTGGAAGCCTACCGCGCCACCTTCAAGAACCACGGCGACGTGATGGTGGTCGATTCCAGTTCGGAGTTCTTCAAGTACCTCCGCAGCCCCGGCGGCGCCGGCGCGGCGCCAAGCGCCAAAAAATAATCTGCCGCCCTCGCGGGAATAAGCTGCCGCCCCCGCGAATGCCGGGGGGGGCGGCAGCTTTCCACATTAGTTGTCGCCGCGATCCAATTTTCGGGTAAAATCGATGGTTTGGCGCGATATTTATCGCCTGCGGCCCGCTGCGCCTTGCCCATTTTCCAATAACTTCCGTAACCGCTTTCCTGCCCATGCCGAATTGGCTCCTGCCTGAAAATATCGCCGATGTCTTGCCGTCCGAAGCGCGCAAGATCGAGGAGCTGCGCCGCCGGATGCTCGACAATTTCCGCCTGTACGGCTACGAGCTGGTGATGCCGCCGCTGCTCGAATACGTCGATTCCCTGCTCACCGGCGCCGGTGCCGACACCGATCTGCGCACCTTCAAGCTGGTCGACCAGATTTCCGGGCGCATGCTCGGCCTGCGCGCCGACATGACCACCCAGGTGGCGCGCATCGACGCCCACCTGCTTAACCGCGATTCCGTCACCCGCCTGTGCTACGCCGGCAGCGTGCTGCATACCCGCCCGAGCGGCCTGCACGCGACCCGCGAACCGCTCCAGATCGGCGCCGAAATCTACGGCCACGCCGGCCTCGAAGCCGACGCCGAAATCCAGGAACTGGCACTGGCCTCGCTGGCGCTGTCCGGCTTTACCGATGTCCGCCTCGACCTGTCGCACGTCGGCGTGCTGTGCGCCATCCTCGAGCAGGACGGCGCCGCCAAGCGCGACCAGGCCGCCATCACCGCGCTGCTGCGCGCCAAGAACATCCCGGGGCTGGAAGCCATCAGCACCGCCTACGCGCCGGCCACCCGCGCCGCGCTGCTGGCGCTGCCGAACCTGTACGGCGATGTGGAAGTGCTGGGCAAGGCGCGCGCCGTGCTGCCGCAGTACCCGGGCCTGCTGACCGCGCTGGCCGAACTGGCCGCGCTGGCGGCCAGCGCCCTGGGCCGCGCCGAAGTGGCCATCGACCTGGCCGACCTGCGCGGCTACCAATACGAAAGCGGCGCCATGTTCGCGCTGTACGTGCCGGGCCTGCCGAACGCGGTGG
>CAMLIL010000046.1 GCA_946480015.1 uncultured Oxalobacteraceae bacterium
ACGCTGTTGTAGCGGCCCGTGAAGCCGAACTGGTCGACCAGATCCTGGTAGATCGCGGTGTAGTTGCGGCGCAGGCGCAGCTGGGCCTCGATGAAGGCGCGATGCGGTTCGCACAGGGACTGCGGGCACGTGTCAGGAGCCGGTGGCCAGGGTGGGGGAATTTCAACCGGGGTGCCGGTGGCCGGGGTGGAGGAATTTGCTGTCGCTGACCCAGTGGCCAGGGTGGGGGAATTTGGTTCCGGCCCGGTCGTGCCCAGCACTAGGCGGCGGATGGTTTTGCGGTCCACTCCGGTCAGCCGCGCTATCTCGCGCTGGCTGGTGCCGGTCGCCAGCAGCGTGGCGACTGTGGTTCGTTTGTTTGGTTTCAAGACGTTCACCCTCCATGCTCCCCTTCGATGGTCGAAGGGGCAAGGTTACGTCCTGCCAGCGGGATTGCTCTCCTTTGGTCAACTGCCCTACAGCAGCGTTAAACGGTCAGGAGCTGGGGGATTTTGACCCGGCCAGGGGTGGGGGATTTTGCCCGGCCAACGGGGTTCGTAGGGGCTTTTTCACTTCTATGGACGATGCCTCATTGTATCGCGAGTCAGAACTAGCGAAAAAACGCATGCGCGTCGCAACTACTGAAAATGGAATCCAAGCCTGACTTTAGGCTCCTTACGGAGGGTTATGCCTGCGCTGCATTGCAGATGTAAAATATGACAACTTTGTGTCAAAATTAATTTCAGGGGGGAGGTGTGATGATTCAGTCGATTATTGTTCTCGGTGACGATACAAGCGACGGGGGCCGTGTCATCAGCACCGCCCATTGCTGCGATACGCCCGCTGCGTGCACCGAAGCTGGCGGCATCGTCGGCATCCAGAGGCGCGGCTACGTTGCGCTAACCGATGGGTACGTATGAAGATCATCGGATGGATTCGCTACGGCGATATGGCCGCTTGCGGCGGCACAGTGGTTGAAGGCGACCAGACCTGCATAAGCTATGGCCGCGCCTACACCTTCCAGGGTGCTCGCATGGCTTGCCGGAAAAACTGCGTGATTGCCGATGGCTTCATGCGCTCAACGCTCACCAATGGCCGCAGCCAAGTAATTCATGGCATGGTGACAAGTGGAGGTTGCCCCGTTTACTCCACCCTCAATGACATTGACGGCGTGGGCAACGAAAGTGGCGGAAGCATCGCAGCAAAGGCACTTCCTCAACGCTGACGGCGAGTGGGCACCCGTCAAGGAATCAGATCCACACGAAGACCCTTACGATGAACAACCGCAGCTTGTGGCCCCGCCAATTGCCGGTGTGCCGTATTTCGTCGAGACGTTGGACGGGCGCACGTTCTCCGGTCGCACCGGGGCTGATGGCCAGTTGCCGCGCATCGACACCTACGGCGAAGATGAATACCTAGTTTATTGGGGTGACGAAGCCCTTGCAAGGATGGAAGAGGGCAACGCGTGACAAGAGTGCTCGTGCAGCAGGCCAAGGTGCGAACCAACACCGTCAAGGATTCGGTGTGCAAGATCGATGTGCCAGCCGTGAAGTTCGCCGACCTGTGGGATAACTATGTGACCGGCGCTCCGTATAAACCGGCGCCGAACGACAAGGGGGACTACAGCAACCAGTGCGCGCTGCGCATGAGCGCTACCTTCCACAAGGTCGGCATCAAGATGCTTTCCTTCTCTCAGAAAAGCGTTAAGCCGATGCCTGGAGCACAAGCCTTAGAGCGTGTCATGATGAGCGGTTCAGCCGCTGCCGTGCGTGCCTACGAGCTTGGCGAATGGCTCAAGCTACAGCCGTTTTGTGGCCTGCCGAAGCAGCCTGAGAACATCACCGGCAAGGATTGGGAATCGAAAGTCAAGGGGCGCACCGGTATCATCATGTTTCATGCGTATTGGACTCGCGCCGGAGAAGCGCCCGAGAACGCTAGCGGCGGGCACATCGACCTGTGGAACGGCCAGCGGATGACAGTCTCTGGAGCCGACGGTTTCATCGCCGTGCTGGGCCGAAGGATTGGCATTTCAAGTGCTCATATCCCAGGCACGTCGATTGGATACTCGGACTTGGGCAACGCAAGAGTCGTCTTGTTCTGGGAGGTCAAGTGAAACGTATTGGCCTGTCGGTTGCGTTCTTCATCGCTGGACTGCTAACAACCTGGGCTGCAATGCTGGCTGGCAGTCACCTGCCGCGCCGGTTTCACGTCAAGTTGGCGCCCCACTTCGGCGGTTGCTATGAAATCGGACCTTGTTCTGTACCCTGGTGGGTGACAGCTCTGTTCATCGCCTATTTTCTTGGCCCATCACTTATTTTTGCGTTGACGGGATGGATCAGTGCGCGCCCCGGCATTGCTGCTTCCAAGAAACTTGGCAGGCTCTTTGGCCTGGTAATCATTACCGCTATGCTGTATTTAACAGGCCATGCCATAAGCGGATAGTGGCGCTTACCAAACGCCCATTGCCTGAGATGCGCCGCAGGCAGAGCCCATACGCAAATTGCTGGCGACGATAACAAGCTGGTTTTTCTGGAACCGAGTCACTGTGCCTGCCACCAGCCGGATTTCAACCGGTCCAGGATTCCTGCCGAACTATTGGGTACTGCTGCGGGTCTGGCCAGCTTGCCTTTTTATATGTTGTAGACCAAGCGCCGGCCGCCCGGGCCGGTATCAGCCTTCTAAGGACTAGCGATGTCTGACCTACCTTTTGACCCGCTTCAGCTGATGCGTGAACATCCCGAGCGTATGCGCGTCCCTGGCGGTTTCCTGACCAAACAAGGCCCACAGGACTATGTGGGCAGTGTGCCCGCCATCACCGGCACGCTGTTTTTCAACGACGCGCATACGCCCGAGGTGCGCGAAGCCATTTGTGCCTGCTTCGACGAGTACAAGGCAGTCGCGAACGAGCATCTCACGTGGCTGTGGCGTGCCGAACCGCCTGAAGGGCCGGACAAGTTCGCCTATTCCAAGGCGCCGCCGCTGCGACAGATGATGAAGCGCATGGACGAGGACGATCTCGTTGCTTTCACCTACATCAGCGGCGCGCAGCCGCACGACGCGGGCGAGTGGGAGTTTGATGTGATGGGTATGCGCGGTTGGGAAGCGAGGATGGTAGTTCGTGGCACATCGGCGTTACGCTTCAGCATGCCGTTACTCTACGTTGAAGAGAACCCGACTGCCTTCCAAGCCATGTTCGTTAGCTTTGCTCGCCGGCTGAATGCCATTCACGGCTATGGCGGCCACGGCCTGGTGCTTTCGGCTGTGCGGTTAAATGACAATCAGCCGTTCGAGGCGTTCTTGGCGGGCAAGCTCAACGGCTTGGACGTAGGGCATCCAATCGCGGGCGCCATGCACGCTCACAAAGGGATCAAGACGGTATCGTGGCTGACGGCATTGAACCATGAGATTGTCAAGCAGATCGGGGGCCTGACAACAATCCGCTCGGAGCTTCCGATGGACTGGTTTGCACTGTACGACTATGGCGCAGGTATCGTTGTACAGGCTGGCCCTAAACCGGAGGCCGCTCCGGTCGATTTGGACCCCAAACCAGCCCGGCTTGTTCTCCCTAATATGCTTTTCAAGGAGTTTCGTACGCCGACTGTCAGTCTCCATTACGCATCCAAGAACGGCGAACCGCGCCTGATCGGCTGGGGCGCTGAGCAGTGGCTTAAGCGATTTGATGTGCCCGAGGAGGACTTGCTGCACCACAAGGCAAAGCTCTTGAAGGAACCGAAGCTAAATTCAGCATCGATATTACCCAATCGGCTTTGACGTCCGCCGTGGGCGTACTGGTTCCCTCACGTGGCCCCGCGACGTGGATCATAAGCGGCACTGTCGCCACTCCGAACATATCTGGCGGGTAAGTCTCTTCGGTTTTGCTCTATCGAAATGGCCCTTTTGCCTCGCGCGCCCGAACGGATAGCCTGTCGCGGTAGCTCTTCGCATTTTCGTCTCAAGCACATGGCTAAGCGGAATCTCACGGAGCATTGTGTAAAGGAAATTAGGGTCGCACTTGCGGGCGCTGGCGGTGCTGGGGCACGGCAACCGGTTGATTTTCATGTCGAACGGTCATTGAGAAATAAGCTCAACTTGGTCAACAAATTCGGTGCGTGCAACTCACACTCCCAGAGGACTAAGACTTCCCATCCTGCCGCCTCGAGCTTGGCGACGTGTGCACTGTCCCGCAACCGATTTGCGCTCAATTTAGTGGTCCAGAATTCGACCCGTGACTTCGGCACCCGTGCCATCGCACAACCCTCGTGCATATGCCAGAAGCAGCCGTGGATGAAGACCACTTTCTTGCGACCGGGGAAAGCAAGGTCGGGCTTGCCGGGAAGGTCTGCGCGATGAAGGCGGTAGCGGAACCCTGCCTTATGGAGTAGCCTGCGGACCAGCAATTCCGGCTGCGTATTTTTTGACCGGATGCGGGACATGATTTCGCTGCGTCGATTCGGTGTAACGGTATCAACCATTTTCCCAACCTTGGCAATCCGCCGACCCTGCCAGCACAGATGGATCGGATCGCCTTTGACATCCGCCAAGTGTACTCGGAAAAAGATGGAAGGTACCGCCAGTGTCGTGGAGTGTTGGTCGCGCCGGTCGGATTCGATTGAATGACTGTATGGGCATACAGTATAATTTCGCTCATCTGTCCACTATCGCAGATACGCCTTGCTTTATACTGTCATGTTTGCTCCCGTCAACAGGAGGGCAAGCCTGGCGATAGTGCTTCCGGATGAATTTTGCCGGCTGGCCCCGCTTTGGGACACTTGTATCAGAGAACGTATAACCGAATCATGCCGCTCCAATCAATCGAACTTTTTGCAGGCGCCGGAGGCCTGGCGCTGGGTTTTTCGGAGCACGGCGTGGCCCACCAAGCCGTCGTCGAGTGGAATCCGCATGCCTGTCAGACCATTCGGCGTAACAAGCGCGCCAATGTGGCGCCGGTTTCGCACTGGCCGGACGTTACCGAGGGGGACGTACGGGTTTTCCGATACGACGCCTTCCGAGGAATCGATTTAGTCACCGGCGGCCCGCCATGTCAGCCGTTTTCCATGGGAGGAAAGGCGGCCGGTTTCTTGGATCATCGGGACATGTTTCCACAAGCAATCCGCGCGGTTCGTGAAACTCGGCCAGGGGCATTCGTTTTCGAGAATGTGCAGGGATTGAAGCGGGTGGCATTCGCGGACTATTTCCGTTATATCTTGTTGCAGCTCGAATTCCCCACCATCCAGGCCCGCGCCGGTGAGGCCTGGTCACTGCACCTGGCCAGACTCGACCGTCACAAGGCCATAGGCGCGCCAAGCGAATACCGTGTCCAATGGCAACTCGTGAACGCCGCCGATTACGGCGTGCCTCAAAAGCGGATGCGAATCTTCATTGTGGGTTTTCGCGCTGACATCGCAAACCCATACGTATTTCCTCGCGCGACCCATAGCCAGGAGTCGCTGTTGGTCGATCAATGGGGAGCTGGCGGTACGTATTGGGAGCGCCATCGTGTGGCACGACGCAATCGCCCGACGAGACCAGCGGGTATCGAGCGCAGGCTGCAGGGCATATTGGATCTAGACCCGGCGCTCGTTCGCCTGCCTTGGCAAACGGTGAGGGATGCGATTGCCGATTTGCCGGATCCCGAGCGACGGCCGGATGTGGAGCTGGTTGCCGCTCATCGTTTTCAGCCCGGCGCTCGCAGCTATGCCGGCCACACCGGAAGCCCGCTCGATGAGCCCGCCAAAGCACTGAAGGCCGGTGACCACGGTGTGCCGGGCGGCGAGAACATGCTGAGACGCCCGGATGGCTCGGTTCGCTATTTCACGGTGCGTGAATCTGCCAGAATACAAACGTTTCCGGACAGGTTTATTTTCGAGGGGACGTGGGGGGAAACGATGCGCCAACTTGGGAACGCGGTTCCGGTGCGATTGGCGTCGGTCGTGGCTGGCAGTGTGTGCGATCACTTGCGGGCGGCGCACCCAGCTCCGGTTCTGTTGGCAGTGGCATAGGCCGGAAGCGCCAAAGTAATTTGGTGGCGTCGACCTTGCGGAAACAGGTGTAACCTGTCGTCGCCGCGCTCTCCAGTTCCACGTGCGTCTCCCGGCCAACGTGACCGATGCGCATGAGATGAAGTTACGCGGCTAAATTGTAATGGCTGCGGTTTGCGACCTTTTCTCGCCACAAGTCAGCAAACACGTGGTGTACATCCGTCCGACAGGGCAAGGGCCTTAATGTTAGTCGCCCTCAGCCGAAATGAATTGTCCGGACAGGCAAGCGGGGAGAACTCTTAAGTAAGTCTCTGCATCCTGGGCGATCTGCGCTGTGGTCTCTGGCCGTTCTGCCAGATGCAGCGCCCAGCCGCGTCCAGGGTGCAACACATCCCAACGGGGACGCATGCCTGCGTGCCGACCCTTTCCAGGATTGTGATTACCAAAGCCATCAATCAACGAGTTCCAGATTGGCGTGAACCTGGCGATGATTAGGGACTCCCCAAGTGGAATCCAAATGTCGTCCACCACGAGAAAGCGACAGTAGAAATCATTAATATCCAGATTCTCGGCAGCCTTGACGCTCTCGGCGTGTTCCTTAAGACGCTTCTGCAATACCCTGCCCGCTGCCAACTCTAGGTTGGACCCCATGCGCGCACCGGCGGGGACTGCTTTGCCAACATAAATTGGAAGCAGGAACTTGCCATCGCTATTAAGGCGTGAAACTTGCTGATACGCTTGAAAATCGCCGGTGTAATAGATCGCATAGATCCCAGCCCCCTCGAACACTGGTAGATTGCCAAGCGGATGCGCTTCTTTGGTGAGTAGGGCTTCAGCGACACTGGCGCCAAGATTTTTTTTATCTAATGGATTAAAGGGAATGATCTTGCCCGTCACGCGCGTTTCCTCTTGATACCTTGCTCAACTTTAACGAACCGAGCTAACTCGGCCAATGCCAAATTTGCCAAGTGCCCTGTTCTTCCATTTCTAGAAGGCACGTTCAGAAATGTAAGCCGCAACCTTGGTCGACAGGTCATTCACAAAGACAAACAGGGCCGAGCCCTACGTCGTACACGCTCAGCCCTCGGCGTGGAAATTCAAATCACTCGCCGGTTGAAATTTATCATTACCTTCGTCGCAGATTTTTCACGAACTTGGCACAGTTTTCACTTTCCGTGTCACCCGACACGTCAAGCATCGATGTTGCCAGCCCGCAGCGCGTTCGTCTCAATAAAGTTCCGGCGCGGCTCGACCTCATCACCCATCAGCGTGGTGAAAATCTGATCGGCGGCAATCGCGTCTTCGATCTGCACCTTGAGCAAGCGGCGCACAGTCGGGTCCATCGTGGTTTCCCACAGCTGTTCCGGGTTCATCTCGCCCAGACCTTTATAACGCTGCTTGGACACGGTGCGTTCGGCTTCATCACGCAGCCACTGCATCGCGTAGTGGAAGTCGTCGACGGCCGATTCCTTAACGCGGTCGCCTTCGCCACGGCGGATAAACGCGCCTTCGCCGATCAGGCCCTTGAAGGTCGCTGCGGCATTGGACAAGGTCGCATAGTCAGCGCCTTGAACAAAGTCTGCGTCGATCGACGTGACGTTCACATTGCCGTGGTGCATGCGCTCGATCCGCAGCGCGTGCTTTTCGCTCAATTCATCCGAGCGTACGCTAACGGTCACGGCCTTTTCGCCGATGGTTTCAGCCAATGCCTTGGCCGATACTTCAGCCGCTTCCAGCGTGTCCAGATTGAGCGCCACTCCGGTCATGATGGCGGTCAGCGCGGCGCGGTCGATCACGCGCGTCAGGCGCATCATGATGGCGTTGGCCAGGTTGAACTGGCGTACCAGTTCGGCCAGCGCGTCGCCGGTAATCGGATCGGCGCCTTCGCGCGGAGTCAGTACCGCGCTGTTTAACGCCACGGTCATCATGTAGCTGGCTTCTTCGACGTCGTCCTTCAGATAACGCTCGTCGCGGCCGGCTTTGACTTTATACAGCGGTGGCTGGGCGATATAGATATGGCCGCGCTCTACCAGTTGCGGCATCTGGCGATAGAACAGCGTCAGCAGCAGGGTGCGGATGTGCGCGCCGTCGACGTCCGCATCGGTCATGATGATAATGCGGTGATAGCGCAGCTTGTCGACGTTGAATTCGTCCGGTCCGATCGACGTGCCGAGCGTTGCGATCAGGGTGGTGATCTGCTCGGACGACAGCATCTTTTCGAAGCGCGCCTTTTCCACGTTCAGCACCTTGCCGCGCAATGGCAGAATCGCCTGGAATTTACGGTCGCGCCCTTGTTTTGCCGAGCCGCCTGCCGAATCACCCTCGACGATATACAGTTCGCTCAGGGCGGGATCTTTTTCCTGGCAATCGGCCAGCTTGGCCGACAGGCCCAGCCCATCCATCACGCCTTTACGGCGCGTAAGGTCGCGCGCTTTACGCGCCGCTTCTCGCGCACGCGCGGCTTCGACGATTTTGCCGCAGATGATTTTGGCGTCGTTCGGCTTTTCCATCAGGTAGTCGGTCAGCGTCTTGGCGACGATTTCCTCGACCGGGCCGCGCACTTCGCTCGATACCAGTTTGTCCTTGGTTTGCGAGCTGAATTTCGGTTCCGGCACTTTGACCGACAGTACGCAGGTCAGACCTTCGCGCATGTCGTCGCCGCTGATTTCAACCTTCGCCTTCTTGGCGAATTCGTGCTCGTCGATGTATTTGTTGATGACGCGGGTCATGGCCGCGCGCAGGCCGGTCAGGTGGGTGCCACCGTCGCGCTGCGGAATGTTATTGGTGAAGCACAGCACCTGTTCGTTGAAGGCGTCGTTCCATTGCATCGACACGTCCACGGAAATGGTGGTGTTCTGGTCCGACTGGCGCTCGCCGGTGGCCTGGAACACGGTCGGGTGCAGCACGGTCTTGGCTTTGTTGATGTATTCGACGAAGCCGCGCGTGCCACCTTCGAAAGCGAAGATTTCTTCCTTGCCGGTGCGCTGGTCGGTCAGTTTGATGTTGACGCCGTTATTCAGAAACGACAGTTCGCGAATACGCTTGGCCAGAATTTCGTAGTGGAATTCGACGTGCGTGAAAATCTGTTCGTCGGCCCAGAAGTGCACGTCGGTGCCGCGCTTGTCGGTTTCGCCGATGACTTTGATGGGCGAGCATTCCACGCCGTTGACGACGGTGATTTCGCGGTCCTGCGGCACTCCGCGCACAAACTCCATGTAGTGCACTTTGCCGTCGCGGCGAATGGTCAGCTTGAGCATTTTCGAGAGCGCGTTCACGCACGATACGCCCACGCCGTGCAGGCCGCCCGATACCTTGTACGAGTTCTGGTCGAATTTGCCGCCGGCGTGCAGTTCGGTCATGACGATTTCAGCCGCGCTGCGTTTCGGCTCGTGCTTGTCGTCGAATTTCAGGCCGGTCGGTACGCCGCGGCCGTTGTCGGTGATCGAGATCGAGTTATCCGAGTGGATGGTGACGTGGATCTCGGTGCAGTGACCCGCCAGCGATTCGTCAATCGAGTTGTCCAGCACTTCGAACACCAGGTGGTGCAAGCCGGTGCCGTCCGAGGTGTCGCCGATGTACATGCCGGGACGTTTGCGTACCGCTTCCAGACCTTCCAGGATCTGGATCGAGGCGGCGCCGTATTCTTCCACTTTGGCGGGGATTGCTGGGGTGTTCTCGGACATGGACTACTTTCTCAAAAAACGGTGTATCGGGTGCGATGCGTCTTGGCCGCGGCGACCTTTGCGCTATTGGGGCGCATGGGTGCTATGGGTCCCCGCTTGCGCGAGGAGTCGGTTCGCACAATGTGCGAACCGACAGCTGGATCAAATCCGCATTGGCATGACGACGTATTTGAAGTCGGCATTGTCGGGAATCGAAATCAGGGCCGACGAATTGGAATCGCCCAGGGCGATATTGATCTGGTCGCATTTCAGGTTGTTCAGCACGTCGAGCAGGTAGGTGACGTTGAAGCCGATGTCGATGCTGTCGCCGCCGTAGTCGATTTCCAGTTCTTCGACCGCTTCTTCCTGGTCGGCATTGGTCGAGCTGATCTTCATGCTGCCCGGCTCGATGATGCAGCGTACACCTTTGAACTTGTCGCTGGTCATGATCGCGGCGCGCTGCAGCGAACGCAGCAGTTCGTCGCGGCCGATGGTGAAGTCGTTCTTGTAGCCCTTCGGAATCACGCGCGTGTAGTCGGGGAACTTGCCTTCGACCAGTTTGGAGACCAGTTCGATATCGGCAAAGGTCAGCTTGACCTGCGAGGCGGCGATGTCGAGCTGCACGGTTTCATCGCTTTCTTCCAGCAGACGCTGCAGTTCGATGATGGTCTTGCGCGGGATGATCACTTCCTGGCGGGTGAATTCCTGCTCGGTTTCAACCTGGCAGAAGGCCAGGCGGTGGCCGTCGGTGGCCACGGCGATGACGTTGCGCCCGTCCAGTACCAGCAGCAGGCCGTTCAGGTAGTAACGGATGTCCTGCTGGGCCATCGAGAAGTGCACCATGTTGAACAGGTGCTTGAGGGTTTTTTGCGGTAGGGTGACGGTGGCGTTGAAACTTTCGGCTACCGAGACGGTCGGGAATTCTTCGGCCGCCAGGGTTTGCAGGGCGAAGCGCGATTTGCCGGTTTGCACGGTCAGGCGCTTGTTGGCCAAGGTCATGGTCACGTCGCCGGATTCCGGCAGGGCGCGCAGAATGTCGAGCAGCTTGCGCGCGGCCACGGTCGTGCCGGTCACGTCCGCGCCTGAGCCGATCTGGGCGTGCGTGGTGATCTGCACTTCGGTGTCTGTCGACAGGAACGAGACGCTTTCGCCGTCCTTGCGGATGAGGATATTGGCCAGAATCGGCATAGTGTGCCGACGCTCGACAATACCGCTCACAATTTGCAGTGGCCGGAGAAGGGTATCTCGGGTGGTTTTGACCAATTGCATAGCTGTCCTCGTAGGGTTATCAAATGTGCTCGTGACGAGCTAAAACTTGCTGCGAATTCTATTATTTTGCCAGAAATTGCCTGGAGCTACGTCCACCCGCCGGGTCACCCTTTCAAGGTCTGCTCGAGCACGTGCAGCTCATGGTTGCACTCGGCATTCTTGGTGCGGTCCAGCGCGATCTTGCGTACCGCGTGCAATACGGTGGTGTGGTCCCGCCCGCCGAACAGTTCGCCGATTTCCGGCAAGCTCTTTTGCGTCAGTTCCTTGGCCAGGTACATGGCGATCTGGCGCGGCCGGGCAATATTGGCGGGGCGGCGCTTGGAGTACATGTCGGCCACCTTGATGCTGAAGAAGTCGGCCACGGTCTTCTGGATGTTTTCCACGGAGATCTGGCGGTTCTGCACCGACAGCAAATCCTTGAGCGCTTCCTTGACCACGTCGATGGTGATGTCCTTGCCGTGGAAACGCGAGTAGGCCAGGATCTTGCGCAGCGCGCCTTCGAGTTCGCGCACGTTCGAGCGCAAGTGCTTGGCGACAAAGAAGGCCACGTCGTCGGAAAAGGTCACGCCTTCGGACTGGGCTTTCTTCAACAGAATCGCCACGCGCATTTCCAGTTCCGGCGGCTCGATGGCCACCGTCAGGCCGGAATCGAAGCGCGAAATCAGGCGGTCGTCCATGCCCGTGATTTCTTTCGGGTAGGTGTCGCTGGTGATGATGATCTGCTTCTTGGCCGCGATCAACGCCTCGAAGGCGTAGAAAAACTCTTCCTGGGTGCGGCTCTTGCCGCCGAAGAATTGAATATCGTCGATCAGCAGCATGTCCAGCGAGTGGTAGTAATGCTTGAAGTCGTCGAAGCCCTTGCGCTGGTAGGCGGTCACCACGTCGCGCACATATTGTTCCGCGTGGATATAGCGAATGCGCGCGCCCGGCTGGTCGGCCATGACCTGGTTGCCGATCGCGTGGATCAGGTGGGTCTTGCCCAGGCCCACGCCGCCGTAGAAGAACAGCGGGTTGTACGACACGCCCGGATTGTTGGCCACCTGAATGGCCGCGGCGCGCGCCAGCTGGTTGGCCTTACCGGTGACGAAACTGTCGAAGGTCAGGTCGGTGTTGACGCGGCTTTGCTCGCGCCGCGGCGAATTGCCGATGTTGTATTCGGGCGAGGCAGGGCCGTCCGCTTCCGCGCGGCCATTGCCGGCGATGTTGCCCGGAATATGGTCGTCGGCCGGCGCGGGATGCGCGGCGACCGGCTTTTTCGGCAGGGCATTTTTCGGGTCGAGCACAAACTGCACTTCGACCGGGCATTCGAAATACTGGCAGGCCAGCGCCGTGATGCGGGTGGCGAACTGGGTCTTGACCCAGTCGAGCTTGAAGCGGTTGGGCGCGGCGATGCGCAGCTTGCCGTCGTCGTAATCGAGCACCGTGAGCGGTTTGATCCACGCACTGAATTGTTGCGGCGTCAGCTCCAGTTCAAGCTGGGCGGAACAAGTCGGCCAGAAATTTTCCATGAATCGTCTGTCTGAATAAGGTGTGGTAAGGCGGCTGCTATGCTGCTCGAGCCCGCGCTGCGTCGCGCGGGATGCGCCACACGTAACACGCTATTCTACCCGCGCCGGCGCAAGTTATCCACAGGCACGAGCTTCTTTTTCCAGACTCGGCTGGTGCGCCTGCTCAACCTCAGCCTTGACATGGAAGGGTGAAATGCTGAATAATTCAGGGTTCCCCGCCCGCATTCCGTGCAAACGAGCCAAACGGCGCTTTGTTGGGCAGCGGGTAGCAACAAGTTGTTAACAAGTATTGCTGTGGCGTGACGCTGGCTTAAACCTCTGCGAAATGTCATTGGCGCCGAAACCTGACCCGACGTCAGACCCGATTCTGCTTTTTATTTTGCTTTAAGCGAGACCACCATGAAACGTACTTACCAACCTTCCGTCGTTCGTCGCAAGCGCACGCACGGCTTCCGCGCACGTATGGCTACCCGTGGCGGTCGCGATGTGCTCAACGCACGCCGCGCCAAGGGTCGCAAGCGTCTGGCTGTATAAGTTGTACAGACCTGGCACTGACTGCTGGATCGCGGTTGGCAATGACTAGCGAAGGTTCACACGACTTCGCGCGCGTTCGGCGTATCGTTAAAACGGATGAATTTTCATCCGTTTTTCGTTTGCGCCCTGCGCAGAAATCGGCGCATTTCGTGCTCTACACCCGCTCCAATGCATTGCCGCATGCGCGGCTGGGCGTCGTGGTGGCCAAGCGTTTTGCACCGCGCGCGGTAACGCGCAACACCATTAAACGTGTCACGCGTGAACTGTTCCGCGTGGCGCAGCTGCCGGCCCTCGACTGTATCGTGCGGCTGGCGCGTCCCGTTAACGGCAAGGATGGCCCGGCCACCTCGGCAGCGCTGAAAGCGGCGCTGCGCAGCGAGCTGACGCGGCTGTTTTCGTCCCAGACCCCGCGCGAGGGCAAAACGGCGCCCGCGCCGGTGCCGAAAGTGGCATCATGAAACGCTTGCTGGTGGGATTGCTACGCGGCTATCAGATCCTGCTGTCGCCCATGCTGGGACAGCGCTGCCGCTTTCATCCGACCTGCTCCAATTACGCAATTGAAGCGATCCGCGTGCATGGCGCCGCGCGTGGCGGCCTGCTGGCCGCGCGCCGCCTGTGCCGCTGCCATCCCTTCCATCCGGGCGGCCTCGACCCTGTGCCGCCCGCGCATTCCAAGCCTATTTCCACAGCCGCATGCGGCTGCAACCACTCCTGAACAATACCTCAATGGAAATCAATAAACGTACTATCCTGTGGATCGTGTTTTCCGTCTCGCTGGTGCTCCTCTGGAACGAGTGGATGGTATCGAACGGTAAACAGTCGATGTTTTCCGCGACCCCGCCGGCCAAGACCGCTCCAGCGGCGAAGGCGCCGGGTGCCGATCTGCCGAGCGCTGCCGGTGCCCAAGCCGTGGCCGGCGCCCTGCCTGGCAGCACTGCCGTGGCGGCCGCCAAGAGCGAAATCATCACCATCACCACCGATGTGATGCGCGTCGATATCGACACCGCCGGCGGCGTCATCAAGCATCTGGAACTGCTCAAGTTCAAGGACAGCAAGCACAAGGGCCAGAACCAGGTGCTGTTCGACGTGAATCCGAAAGGCGTTTATGTCGCGCAGACCGGTCTGGTCAGCAACAATGGCACTGCCTTGCCGAATCACGCTACGCCGTTCACCGCCAAGCCGGGCCCGCGTGCGCTCGATGGCGCCGATCAGGTGCAACTGGTGCTGGAAGCGGAACAGAACGGCGTCAAGCTGACCAAGACGTTCACGTTCAAGCGCAACGATTACCTGATCGACATGCGCCATGACATCACCAACGTCGGCGCCGCACCGGTGGCGCCGTCGCTGTATCTGCAACTGCAGCACCACGGCAATAAGCCGGAAGGCGATTCCTACTTTAACTCCAGCTACACCGGCCCGACCCTGTACACGCCGGAGGAAAAGTACCAGAAGCTGCAATTCGAAACGATCGAGAAGAAGGGCCACGCGGAACACGCGACCAAGTCCAAGGATGGCTGGATCGCGATTTCCCAGCACTATTTTGTATCGGCCTTCCTGCCGCCGAAGGGCGTGGAGCGCGAAATTTCGACCGCCAAGGTCGATACCAACCTGTACGCCATCCGCACCGTGATGCCGCTCGGTACCCTGGCGCCCGGCCAGACCGTGACCAACGACACCAAGCTGTATTCCGGCCCGCAGGACGAGAACAAGCTGGCAACGATCGCACCTGGCCTGGAACTGGTCAAGGATTACGGCAAGCTGACGATTATCGCCAAGCCGATTTTCTGGGTAATCGACCAGCTGCATAAGATCATCGGCAACTGGGGCTGGACCATTATCGTCTTCACGATTCTGATCAAGCTGCTGTTCTTCCCGCTGTCGGCCGCCGGTTTCAAGAGCATGGCACGCATTAAGCTGGTCACGCCGAAGATGCAGGCCATCCGCGAGCGTTATAAGGACGATCCGGTCAAGATGAACCAGGCCACCATGGAGCTGTACCGCACGGAGAAGATCAATCCGCTGGGCGGCTGCCTGCCGATCCTGGTGCAGATGCCGGTATTTATCGCCCTGTACTGGGTGCTGAGCGCCTCGGCCGAAATGCGCGGCGCGCCGTGGATCGGCTGGATTACCGACCTGACCGCGCCGGACCCGTTCTACATCCTGCCGGTGCTGTACGCGATTTCGATGTTTATCACCACCAGGCTGAATCCGGCGCCCGCCGATCCGGTGCAGGCCAAGATGATGATGTTCATGCCGCTGGCGTTCTCGGTGATGTTTATCTTCTTCCCGTCCGGCCTGGTGCTGTACTGGGTGGTTAATAACATCCTGTCGATTGCCCAGCAGTGGGTGATCACCAAGAAGTTCGAAGCGGGTAAGGCGAAATAAGGCCTTTACCGCGTTCCAAAAAACCCGTGTTCGCACGGGTTTTTTTACGTTCAGCGATCGTTAGTGGCAGTCGACTTCGAATTTGACGATGACACCTTTGCGTTCCTCCCCGGTAGTGATCGTACATTCTGTTGCAGCGTCGCCCATGCGTTTGGAGAGCTGGAGCGCGGCTGTCCCATACGAGCAGTACAGCCACTTCTGCTCGCCGCTCTCGAATTTCCAGACTTCCTGCGATCCACCTTTTATCGCCTTCGATGCGCCCGGAACCAGGTAAGACATTTCATTTGGATGACCGCTGAGCATTCCGCCGCCGGTTAACCGGGTGATCGATGGCGAGGTGGCGAGCCAGCCGTTCGGCACATGCTTGATACCAGTGGCGCCCTCGGGAAGGATCAATGGGCATTCAGCGTGCTGCGCCAGGGCGATTGCTGGTAATACGCAGAGCGTCAGGATATAGGCGCGTCTCATCGTTCAATCACCGAAAAGGCCTCGGCATTATTGCTGGGGTCTTTGAACGTACCATCCCGGTTTTTGCCGCGCCGGGGAATATGGCGCTTCGAAATGAAGGGTTTGTTACGCGAGTCGCCCTTCCATTGGTCCATTACCCAAATGCCGGCTCCGGCATAGGCGAGGAAGAATGCGGCATGTTTGCCGGTAAAGCCAGTTGGCGGATATCGTCCGTCGACGAACGTGGCAATTGCAGTGCCGCGAGCGAGGTTGCGCGTGCCAATAACCTGCTGCCCCTCACGCCACACGCTTGTCGGGAGGCCAATCAGGCCCGGCGTAAAATGTTTGATCAAAGCCACGCAATCACCTCCATCGACAGGCGGTTGGTCCTGCAGTTTGTCGACATCCTTGTACACGAATCTTGACATGGGAATCTCCATTGGACCGCGGGATCCCCATTATTTACAACGTCGGACTGGCTTAACTTGCCTGCGGTCAACATTCAGGGGAGCACCTGCGTGGATCAATTTCGCCAAGGCGATCCGCTCCTGCCGCATCCCATCCCTTACAATTAGCCCATGAAATTAGATTCTTCTCCAATTGCGGCCATTGCAACAGCACCCGGTCGTGGCGGTATCGGCGTGGTACGCGCATCTGGCAAGTCGCTGACGGCGCTGAAAGCGGCTTTATTCCCGAACTCGACCTTATCGCCGCGTCACGCGGCCTACGTCCCCTTCACCCATGCCGACGGCACGGTCATCGACGAAGGTATTGCCATCTGGTTCAAGGGCCCACATTCGTACACCGGGGAAGACGTGCTGGAATTGCAGGGCCACGGCGGACCCGTCGTGCTGCAGATGCTGCTGGCGCGCGTGCTTGAAGCCGGCGCGGAGATCGGTTTGCGCCTGGCCGAGCCGGGTGAATTCACGCGCCGCGCCTACCTCAACGACAAGCTCGATCTGGCGCAGGCCGAAGCGGTGGCCGATCTGATCGATGCATCGACCGAGGCGGCGGCCAAATCGGCGTCGCAATCGCTGTCCGGTGCCTTCTCGAAAACCATCAATACGCTGGTCGAGCAAACCATCAATCTGCGCATGCTGGTGGAAGCCACGCTCGACTTTCCGGAAGAGGAAATCGACTTTCTGGAAAAATCGAATGCGCGCGGCCAGCTCGCCGTGATTGTCGATTCTCTGGAGGACGTGTTCAACAAAGCGGCCCAGGGAGCGCTGCTGCGCGAAGGCTTGAATGTGGTGCTGGTCGGTCAGCCGAACGTGGGCAAATCGTCCCTTTTAAATGCCCTGGCCGGTGCGGACGTTGCCATCGTGACGCCGATTGCCGGCACCACGCGCGACAAGGTGACCGAGACGATCCAGATTGAGGGCATCCCATTGAATATCGTCGATACCGCCGGCATCCGCGCCATCGACGATGGTGTGGACGTGGTCGAACGCATTGGGATCGAGCGCACCTGGGGCGAGGTGGGAAAAGCCGACGTGATTTTGCATATGCTCGATGCGGATCTCGGCCCGACCCGTGCCGACGAAGGCATCGTAGCCGCATTTCCCGCCAGCGTGCCGGTCCTGCGCATCTGGAACAAGATCGATTTGTCGGGACATAAGCCGTCCGTGGACCGCTCGGCGGAAGCGACCAACATCTATCTGTCCGCGCATGAACACATCGGCATCGATCTGCTGCGCGCGGAATTGCTGCGGATCGCGGGGTGGCAGCAAACCGGCGAATCGCTGTTCCTGGCGCGCGAGCGTCACCTGATTGCACTGCGCAATGCGCGCAAGCACCTCGATATGGCGGGGCAGCACGCGGCGCAAAATGATCAGTCGCTGGACTTGTTTGCCGAAGAATTACGTCTCGCGCAGGCGCAATTGTCGAGCATTACCGGCGAGTTCACGCCGGACGATCTGCTGGGCGTGATTTTTAGCCGTTTCTGTATTGGAAAATAAATGGATTTCTGCGCATGTTGCCCACGGTCAACTGCTGAGGTAGCATTCTGAAGTACGTTGAACGTTCCGTGCTCCATGTACAAGACCGTGCGGTCCCGATGCGCCACGCCGCAAACGCAAATGGACCCTATGGATCGTATGGAATCATTCGATTTAGCGTTTCCGGACACCCCGGTATCGGCGTTCACCTCCGGACGCGCAAATGCCCGCAATCTGCCGGGACCGGCACACCCAACGATGGGCTGTATTCGCACTTCCGATGACGCGATGCTGGCAATTAGGGATGCGATGAGGACAGACCCACTCACTACTATCGAAGTAAGCAATAATCGCGCATCGACAGCACGCTCTGCGAGCAAAAGAAATAAGCATCGCCGCCTGCACAGGAGCCATCATGCGTAATGCCGTGCTCCTCATTCGATCTATCGCGTTGCGTATCGCCCTCGTCGGGGTGATCGCCTCGCCCGCTATTGCCTGGGCAAAAGTCTGTTCTGCAAAGGAAGCAGAGATGGCTGCAGCCACGGTCGACGACTTGGGCAGCTGGGACAAGGTTTGGCGTGCCGCGAAAAAATACGGTCACTGTGACGATGGCAGTATTGCTGAGGGATACTCCGAAGCAGTGGCACGATTGTTGATCGATCGCTGGAGCACACTTCCCGCGCTCGCACGGATTGCGAAGGATGATCCCGCGTTTAAGCTTTTCGTGGTCCGCCACATCGATACTACTCTCGATACTGATGATCTCGAAAAAATCCGGAACCTCAGTTCGACGGCTTGCCCGGCGGGCAATGGGATACTGTGTGCTGCGTTGCGGGTGGCGGCGGAGCGTAGCATTCAATAGGCTATATCGGTTGCGAGCTGGCATCGAAACTTGAGCGGCACGTACAAAGCCGGCGTGAGCAAACCCTCTGGGTACGCTTCACGCCGGCTTTTTATTCGCCAAGTTGCGGCCATTGAGGCCGCGTCAGCATTGATTACTTGTTGGTGCTTGGCTGAACCTGGTCCTGCGCCGGGCTGGTCGTCGTCGTGCCGCTCGACGATGCACCCATGCTGCTGGTGGTCGTGGCAGTGCCGGCTGCGCCTGCGGTCGCGTTGCCGCTCGCGGTGGTGCCGCTGTCGCCGGTCTCAACCGCGCCCTTCGGTGCCATGCCGCCGCCGTTCGCCGCCGTTGCGTTGTCGGGAGTGGTGGTGCCGGTCGAGCTGCACGCTGCCACACCCAGTGCTACGACGCTTGCCAAGATCAATTTCTGAATACTCATTGTTAAACTCCTTGCTTGGAAATGATCTTGAAGTTTACATCACGACTTCCCCGCGCCCGTTTGAAAACGAGCATAAATATAAATATTTTGTTGTGAAAACAAGGGTTTAGTGAGCGCTGGAAATGAATTGCGTACGTCTTGTTGAACGTCGTAAATGTTACGCGCGCTTGTCACTCGTTTTCCGTATAAGTAATGGCAATAACATTCGTTCCCCGCTCATCAGTGCGCCGATAGACTTGCTTCTCCCACGTAATCAGTGTGTCTCAGACACCGGCGAGCGAGAACATGCAAACCCACATTCAAACAGTCGACGTGCTCGTCATCGGCGGCGGCACCGCCGGCCCGATGGCCGCTGTCAAAGCCAAGGAGGCCAATCCGGCCCTCCGTGTCCTCTTACTTGAAAAGGCCAATGTCAAGCGCAGCGGCGCCATCTCCATGGGCATGGACGGGCTCAACAATGCCGTCGTGCCCGGATTCGCCACTCCTGAACAGTATGTGAAGGAAATCACCACCGCCAACGATGGCATCGTCAATCAGAAAACGCTGATGGCGTACGCGGAAAACAGTTACGCCATGATCGAGGAACTCGATCGCTGGGGCGTCAAATTCGAAAAGGATGAGAACGGCGACTTCGCCATGCGCAAGGTTCACCACATGGGCACCTATGTGCTGCCAATGCCCGAAGGCCACGATATCAAGAAGGTGCTGTACCGGCGTCTGAAGCGTGCCCGCGTCGAAATCAGCAACCGGCTGGTGGCCACGCGCCTGCTGACCGCGCCGGACGGCAGCATCGCCGGGGCCATGGCCTTCGATTGCCGCACCGGCGACTTCCATGTGATCCGCGCCAGGACCGTGGTGCTGGCGACCGGTGCCGCCGGCCGCCTGGGCCTGCCATCGTCCGGCTATCTGTTCGGCACCTATGAAAACCCGACCAACGCCGGCGACGGCTACAGCATGGCCTACCATGCGGGCGCGGAGTTGTCGGGCATCGAGTGCTTCCAGATCAATCCGCTGATCAAGGATTACAACGGCCCGGCCTGCGCCTACGTCACCGGCCCGTTCGGCGGCTACACCACCAATAACAAGGGGGAACGCTTCATCGAGTGCGACTACTGGAGCGGGCAGATGATGCAGGAGTTCTATAACGAACTTCAGGGCGGCAATGGCCCGGTCTTCCTCAAGCTGGACCATCTGGCCGAGGAAACCATCAGCACCATCGAACACATCTTGCACACCAACGAGCGCCCCAGCCGCGGACGTTTCCACGCGGGACGCGGCACCGATTACCGCCAGCACATGGTCGAGATGCACATCTCGGAAATCGGCCTGTGCAGCGGCCACTCGGCTTCCGGCGTGTGGGTGGACGAGCAGGCGCGCACCACGGTGTCCGGTCTGTACGCGGCGGGCGATCTCGCCTGCGTGCCGCACAACTATATGCTGGGAGCTTTTGTCTACGGCAAGCTGGCGGGCGAAAGCGCCGCCCAGTATTGCGCCGACAACGCGCTGCCTGAGCTTGACGACGCCCAGGTGGAGGCCGAGCGCGCCCGCGTGTGGGCGCCGCTCAGCCGCGCCGGCGGCTTGCCGCCGGCGCAGGTGGAGTACAAGCTGCGCCGCATGGTCAACGATTACCTGCAGCCGCCCAAGGTCACCAGGAAGATGGAGATTGGCCTGGCCCGCTTCGAGGCCATCCGCGCCGATCTGGACCGCATGAGTGCCAGCAATCCGCATGAACTGATGCGCGCAATGGAAGTGCACGCGATCCGCGACTGTGCCGAACTGGCCGCGCGCGCCTCGCTATATAGAAAGGAGAGCCGCTGGGGGCTGTACCACCAGCGCGTGGACTTCCCCAAACGCAACGATGCAGAGTGGTTTGTCCACGTGCAAGTGGCCAAGGTGAATGGCGAAATGACGTGTTTCAAGCGGCCAATCGCGCCCTACATCGTCAGCCTCGACGAGCAGGAACGCAATGCTTATCAGCAGCTTCGCATCAACAAGGATGCCGCGCCGGCCGAACCGGCGCTGGCCGAATAAGTAAGGAGCCATGCCATGCCCACCGCTTTCAATATCACCAGCGTTCCCGTGACCATCAATGAAGACCTGTGCATCGCCCACAAAGGCTGCACGGTATGCGTGGATGTGTGCCCGCTGGATGTGCTGGCCATCGACCTGTCCAAAGGCAAGGCATTCATGAAATTCGATGAATGCTGGTACTGCATGCCTTGCGAGAAAGACTGCCCCACCGGTGCCGTCACGGTCGAAATTCCTTACCTCTTGCGCTGAACCCACGCACGAAAATTGTCGGAGAAAACAATATGCATCTGCACCACAAAATCCTGGCGCTGGTCCTGGCGCTGACCTTGGCAGGCACCGCGCAGGCGGCAACCATTCGCGTGGCCATCGGCACGCAAGATACGACCATCAATTGCGCGACCGGCGGCCTGCTGATCCGCGAACTGAAGCTGCTGGAGAAATACCTGCCGCACGACGGCAAATACAAAGACGCGCAGTACGATATTCAATGGAAGAACTTCACCTCGGGTGCGCCGCTGACCAATGAAATGGTCGCGGGCAAGGTCGATCTGGGCGCGATGGCCGATTTTCCCGGCGCGTTCAATGGCGCCGCTTTCCAGAAGGCAGGCAAGCAGAGCCACTTCATCACCGTGCTGTCCGGCAGCACTGCCGGCAGCGGCAACGGCATCGTGGTGCCGAAGGCCTCGCCGGTGCAGGCGCTGTCCGAGCTGAAAGGAAAGACGATTTCAGTCCCATTCGCCTCGACTGCCCACGGCATGCTGCTGCGCGCCGTCAAGGCTCAGGGCTGGGATCCGGAAAAGGACGTCAACATCGTCACGCAGGCGCCGGAAGTGGCCGGTTCCGCTCTGCGAAGCAACTCAATCGACGCCCATGCAGACTTCGTTCCCTTCGCCGAACTGTTTCCGCATCATGGTTTTGCGCGCAAGATTTACGATGGTTCGCAAACCAACGCGCCCACCTTGCACGGCAGTCTGGTCGATGGCGAATTCGCCAAGAAATATCCTGAGATCGTGGTCGCCTACCTGCGCGCCGCCATCGAGGCCGACCGCCTGATCACTGCCGAACCGGAAAAGTACAGCCGGCTGATTGCCAAGGTAACCGGCATCGAAGCGGAAGTGAACTATCTGTTCCACGGCCCGCTCGGCCTGCAGACGCGCGACTTTACCTGGAAGCCGGAATACCGCGCCGCCGTGAAAACCTCGATCGAGACGCTGCGCCTGATGAAGCGGACCGAGACCGATCTGGACCCCAACACCTTCATCCAGGATCAATACATCCGCGCGGCCTTCAAACAGGCCGGGCTCGACTACGATGCGCACCTGAAGAACTACGCCAGGCTGCCGCTGGTGGCCAGGGATGCGGCCACCGGCAAAACGATTACGGACTTCAAGCGCCTGGGCCAGCTGTGGGTCGCCGGCGAGCCGCTGGTGCGCCACTACGCGACCCTGGAAGCCGCCTTCGCCGACGCGGCCAAGCTGGAAAAAGCCGGCAAGATAGTGCGGGTTATCTATGCGCATGACCGCAACAGCGGCCTGAAGCTGTTCGCCGCCGATGCCTGGTTTGTCCAGACCAGAAAGGAACTGGCCAGCTTCCTGCTCAAGGCCGATGCCGACGCCTACGCCGCCAGGAACGGCGGCAAGGTGCTCGACTACGCGGCCGCGCGCGCTGCCGGATAAGCTGTCATGAGCGCCCCTATCACCCTGGGAGACCGGGCCCGCAGCTGCGGCTTGCGCCTGGGCTCCATCCTGCTGTGCCTGCTGCTATGGCAGTGGGCGGCCGCACGCCACCTCGATCTTGGCCTGCTGACGTTTCAAAACGTGCCATCGCCGCGCGACGTGGTGCAGGCTGCCGCCGAGTTGGTGCAGTCGCCCAGGCTGATCTCGCACCTGAGCGCCAGCGTGTCGCGCGTATTGAGCGGCTTTCTCCTGGCGGCGTTCACCGGCATCACCCTGGGCCTGCTGATCGGCCGCTCGCGCTGGGCCGAGGACGTGCTGCTGCCGCCGCTGGAAATGCTGCGGCCGATTCCGGCCGTGGCCTGGATTCCGCTGGCCGTGCTGATGTTTCCCTCGTCCGAGCTGTCGATGATTTTCATCACCTTCACCGGCGCGCTGTTTCCGATCCTGCTCAATGCCATCCATGGCGTGGAAAACGTCGATCCGCGCCTGATCGCCTCGGCCAGGAGCCTGGGCAGCGGCAAGCTGGCCATGTTCGCCGAAGTGATTTTGCCCGGCGCGGCGCCCAGCATCGTCACCGGCTTGTCGATCGGCATGGGAACCGCGTGGTTTTGCCTCGTCACGGCGGAAATGATCTCGGGCCAGTTCGGCATCGGCTATTACACCTGGGCCTCGTACACGGTCCAGAACTATCCGGAAATCGTGGTCGGTATGGCCTTCATCGGACTGTTCGGCATGGGCAGCAGCGTGCTGGTCAAGCGCTGCGGCGGCGCGCTGATGCCCTGGCACCGGCATGAGGAGAGAGCAGCATGATCAAACATGAACAGGGCAGGATCGCGATCGACGGCGTGCACATCACGCTGGGCAATGGTGCGCAGGAATTCGAGGCGGTGCAGGATGTCTCGGTGCAGGTCGAGCCGGGCGAGTTCCTGTGCCTGCTGGGGCCGTCGGGCTGCGGCAAGTCGACCTTGCTGGGAGCGCTGGCCGGCCATCTGCGGCCCAGCCGCGGCGCCATCAGTATCGACGGCGACGTCATCGATGGCCCGCATCCGGACCGCGGCCTGGTGTTTCAGCAGCACACGCTGTTTCCGTGGAAAAAGGTTCTGGAGAACGTGGCCTTCGGGCTGAAGATGAAGGGCGTTGGCCGGGCCGAACGCACGGCGCGCGCGCTGGAGATGCTGGCGCTGGTGGGCCTCAAAGGCTTCGAAAAACATTATCCGTCGCAACTGTCGGGCGGCATGAAGCAGCGCGTGGAAATTGCCCGCGTGCTCATCAACCATCCGCGCGTGATGCTGATGGACGAGCCCTTCGGCGCGCTCGATGCGCAGACCCGGCTGATGATGCAGCAATTGCTGCTGGACGTGTGGGCGCGGGTGAAGACGACCATCGTCTTCATCACCCACGACATCGAGGAAGCGCTGTTCCTGGCCGACCGCATCCTGGTGATGAGTCCGCGTCCCGGCCGCGTCGTCGACGAAATCGCCGTCGATTTCGCCCGTCCGCGCACGGCCGGCCTGGTCGCCTCGCACCAGTTCATGTCGCTCAAGCGCCATTGTCTGGACCTGCTGCATCCGTCCAGCCAGCCGCTGGCGCGCCTGTCGCCGCTGGGCGCCGCACCGCGTTCCCAGCGCATCCAGCTGGTCATTTAAAGGAGGTTTTATCGTGAGTACATTATTTGACGAAGACGTCGATCTTCAAGACATCCAGGCCCGCCTGGCTTCGCCCGACAGCACCGTGCGCCTGATCGCCGTGCGCGATTTGGCCGATCATGGCGACGAGCGGCTCGCGCCGCTGCTGGTGCACGCCCTGCGCGATGCGGCGCCCGACGTGCGCCTGGAAGCGGCGCGCGCGCTGGAAGAATTCGAGACCGGCGACGGCGTGGCCGCGCTGGTGCTTGCGCTGGGCGATGAATCTGCCGACGTGCGCGCCGCCGCCGCGCAGAGTTTAAGCGAAGTCAAGCGCGCGCAATCGGCCGCCGTGCTGCTGCCCCACGCCGGTCATGCCGACAGCTTCGTGCGCGCCGCCGTCTTGCGCGCACTGCGCGAACTGAAAGCGCCGGCCAGCCTGGAACCGGCGCTGGCGGCGCTGAACGATACTCACGCCGGCGTGCGGCGCGAAGCGGTCTGCGTGCTCGGCTACCTCAAGCAGCCGCAAGCGCTGGCGCCGCTGGCCCGGGTGGCCGCGGGCGATGCCGAGCCGGAAGTGCGCCGCGCCGCCGTCGGCGCGCTCGGCTTCGCCAGAGGCGACGTGGCCTTGCCCGCGCTGCTGGCCGCCCTGGCCGATTCAGCCTGGCAGGTGCGCGAAGAGGCTGCCACTACCTTGGGCAAACTGGGCTTGCAGTACGCCGGCGCAGCCCTGGTCGATGCCTTGCAGGACAGCTATTGGCAGGTGCGCCTGCGTGCCGCGCGCAGCCTGGGCCGCCTGAGGTTTGGCGCGGCCGTGCAGCCGCTGGCCGGCTTGCTGCAGCACAGCATCAGCAATTTGCGCAAGGAAGCCGCGCTGGCGCTGGGCGAGCTGGGCGATGCCAGCGCCTTGCCGGCCTTGCAGCTGGCCGAACAGGATGCCGATCCGGAAGTGCGCAAGGCGGTCAGGCTTGCCATCTCCCAGATCGGCCAGTGAGCCGTCCATGCTGCCGCAATCATTGAGCAATAGCCGCAGCGCAGGCATCCTCACCATCGAGTGGCCGGATGGCCACGCCCAACGGCTGTCGAATCGCCTGCTGCGCGGCAAGTGCAAATGCACACAGTGCGAAGCGGCCCGCCGCCAGGGCACGCTGGCGGCGCCGGACGCCGTCTGGATCGAGCAGATCAATGCCATCGGCACGTACGGCGTGCAACTGGTGTTCAGTGATGGCCACGAACGCGGCATCTTTCCATGGCTGTATTTGCGCAGCCTGAAGGATGTGGCGTCTTCCTGAAAGAAAATTAAAAAAAATCGGTCGAACTGTCGATTTTCCCGCCGCCGAAACGTCGTAGTCTTAAGCGCTCCCGCTTACAACGATTTTTCAAGGAGAATCATCATGGCAAATTCGACCGTTCAAGCTGTTCCCGCCGGCATGCACACCCTCACGCCGCACCTCATCTGCGCCAACGCCACCGAGGCCATGGACTGGTACGCGCGCGCCTTCGGTGCCGAGGAATTGGCCCGTCTGCTCGGTCCTGATGGAAAACTCATGCATGGACGGATGCGCATCGGCGATGCCCAGTTCATGCTGATGGAGGAATTTCCCGATCACCAGGCACTCGGACCGCAGTCGCTCAAAGGCACGCCCGTCGGCTTGCATCTGTATGTGGAAGATGCCGACGCCGCCTTCGCCAGGGCCGTTGAAGCGGGCGCCACCGTGCGCATGCCTCCGGCCGATATGTTCTGGGGCGACCGCTACGGCGCGCTGACCGATCCCTATGGCCACAGCTGGGCCGTCGCGACCCATAAGCAGGACCTGACCGACGAAGAAATAAAAGCCAACATGGCCACGCAGTGCGGCTAAACTACCCAACAAACAAGAATAGGAGAAACACAATGAAATTCATGATCATCGTGAAAGCCAGTCCCGAATCCGAAGCCGGCAAAATGCCGAGCGAAACCCTGCTCACCGAGATGGGAAAATTCAACGAAGAACTGGTCAAGGCGGGCGTGATGCTGGCCGGCGAGGGCTTGCACCCGAGTTCGAAAGGGGCGCGCGTGCGCTTTTCCGGCAAGAACCGCACCGTGATCGACGGCCCGTTCGGGCCGCCCAATGAGCTGATCGCCGGCTTCTGGCTGTTTCAGGTAAAGTCCAAGGAAGAAGCCATCGAATGGGTCAAGCGTTGCCCCAATCCGATGGAAAGCGATTCCGAGATCGAGATCCGTCAGGTCTTCGCGGCGGAAGACTTCGGCGCGGAATTCACTCCGGAACTGCGCGAGCAGGAAGACAAGCTGCGCCAGCAAATCCAGGCGCAGCAACAGTAAACGTGCTCCCCCGCGTTCGCGGGGGGCGGCAGGATTTTTCAAGGGAGACGGCCGTGACATACAAGGGAAGCTGCCACTGCGGCAAAGTGGCGTATGAGGTGGAAGGCGAACTGAAGGGTGTGGTGGCGTGCAACTGCTCGATTTGCCAGCGCAAGGGCGCGCTGTACTGGTTCATGCCCCGCACTCAGCTCAAGCTCACCACCGATCCGGCCGCTTACAGCACCTACCAGTTCAACAAGCATGTGATCGAGCACCATTTCTGCAGCACCTGCGGCATTCATGCCTTCGGCGAAGGTGTCGGCCCGGGCGGTATGGAAATGGCGGCCGTCAACGTTAATTGTCTGGAGGGCGTCGATATTGCCGCGCTGCCCGTGCAGCACGTCGACGGCCGCTCCATGTAAATCCTGATAGTGGGAGAGTTTATGCAGTATATGGTGCTACAACGCTCGGACGCGGACGCGCACGCGCCCTTGGCGGGCATGATCCTGCTGGAACCGGCCAGCGGTGCGGTGCGCCTGCACATCGAGCCGGGCCAGGTCGTCATTACCGACGGGCCGTTTGAGGACGGCCAAACCATCGCCGGTTTCGCCGTGATCGACGCCGCGTCGAAAGAAGAGGCACTGGCGCAGGTGAGCGGCTGGGCGCTGCCGGAAGGCGCCGAGCTGGAAGTGCGCATGAGCGGCTGCCCCGGCGGCTGCGCGGCCGTCCATGCTGCGGCGCCGGCTCATCTGCAGGCCACCCGCTATGCCATCCTGCTGCGTTCGAGCGACGCGCTGGAAGCCGAAGCCGCGGTGCCGCAAGCCGTGCTGGACAGGCTCGACGCGCATAACGCCGTCGAAGCGCGCGCCGGCGTGCTGGTGGCGGCCGATGGCTTGCGCTCGACCCACAGCGGCGCGCGCGTGCAAGTGGCCGCCGGCAAGCGTGCGGTGATCGATGGTCCGTTCACGGAAATTAAGGAACTGATCGCCGGTTACTGGATGATCCAGGTGCCCTCGCTGGAAGCGGCCATCGCCTGGGCGAAACGCAATCCTTACCCGAGCGGTCCGCGCGTCGACGTGGAAATTCGCGCCGTGCGCGAGCGCGCCGCGCCGGCCTTCACCTCCGACGTGCGCGCGGCCGAGCAGAGCATGCGCACGCAGCAGCTGGAGTCGGCAATGCGGGCCCAGCTGGCAGGCCGCTGAAAGTGCAGGTCCAGCGCGTCATCGATGCCGTGTGGCGCATGGAGTCGGGGCGCATCATCGGCGCGCTGGCGCGCATGCTGCGTGATGTCGGCATGGCTGAGGAACTGGCTCAGGATGCCGTGGTCGAGGCCATGGAGCGCTGGCCCGAGGGCGGCGTGCCCGACAATCCCGCCGCGTGGCTCATGGCTGTGGCCAAGAACCGCGCGCTGGACCGGCTGCGCCATCTCAAGCTGCAGAAAACCAAGGAGCCGGAGCTCACCTACGAGATCGAAACCTTGCTGCAGGATGCCGCGCCCGATCTCGACGCGGCCATCGACCAGGACATTGGCGACGATCTGCTGCGCCTGATCTTCGTGGCCTGTCACCCGGTGCTGGCCACGGAGGCGCGCGCCGCGCTGACCCTGCGCGTGCTGGGCGGCCTGACCACCGATGAAATCGCGCGGGCGTTTCTGGTGTCCGACGCCACCATGGCGCAGCGTATCGTGCGCGCCAAACGTACCTTGACGGAAGCGCGCGTGCCGTTCGAGGTGCCGCGCGGCGAGGAGCGGGTGGCCCGGCTGGGTTCGGTATTGCAGGTGATTTACCTGATTTTCAACGAGGGCTATTCGGCCAGCGCGGGCAACGACTGGCTGCGGCCCGCACTGTGCGAGGAGGCAGTGCGGCTGGGACGCATCCTGGCCGAACTGGTGCCGGCGGAACCGGAAGTGCATGGGCTGGTGGCGCTGATGGAAATTCAGTCCTCGCGTGCGCGTGCGCGTGTCGGACCCAACGGCGAACCGGTACTGCTGCTCGACCAGGACCGCACGCGCTGGGACCAGTTGCTGATCCGGCGCGGACTGGCGGCGCTGGCGCGCGCGGAAACGCTGGGGCAGGGCTATGGGCCCTACGCCCTGCAGGCGGCGATTGCCGCCTGCCATGCACGCGCGCTCACGCCCGAACAGACCGACTGGCAGCGCATTGCCGCGCTCTATGATGGGCTTGCGCAACTGACGCCCTCGCCGGTGATCGAGCTGAACCGCGCGGTGGCCCTGTCGATGGCCTTCGGGCCGGCGGCCGGGCTGGAGCTGGTCGACGCGCTGGTCGAGGAACCGGCGCTGAAGCACTACCATTTGCTGCCCAGCGTGCGCGGCGATTTGTTGTCGCGCCTTGGCCGCAAGCGCGAAGCGCGCGTTGAATTCGAGCGCGCCGCCGCGCTGACCAATAACGGGCGCGAGCGCGAACTGTTGCTGGCGCGCGCGCAGGCCTGTAGCGTGCCCGGTAGCGGCGCTTAAAACCGCTCTCGTCAGTACGGGCGGCGCCAATGATGTAAGCGAGTGTGTCATGCCGTGCGCGGCGGGCGAATTATGCTAACCTTTTCGCATGCAAAAGCTCATCCGCACATCGCGTTTCGTGGCCGTTCTGTGCTGCGCCGTCCTGCTGGCTTCGTGCGCCAGCCTGGCCGGTCCACGCCAGGTCGAACTGCCCCTGGCCAAGCTGCAGGCCGGCATGGAACGGCGCTTCCCGCTCAATAACCGTCTCATGGAATTGTTCGACGTGCAACTGACCCGCCCGCAGGTGCGGCTGATGCCCGACACCAACCGCGTCGGCCTGGACCTGGATGCCGCGGTCGCCCCGCCGTTCCTGCGCCAGTCATGGCGCGGCAGCATGGGGCTGTCGGGCAGGCTGGTGATCGACATCCCACGCGGGGCCATCCTGATGGCCGAACCACGCGTCGAACGCTTCGCCATCGACGGTGTCGACGCGAGCCGCCAGCGCCAGCTCGAAAAGGCCGCCAATGTGCTGATGCAGCAGGTCGTCAGCGACATGCCGGTCTACAGTTTCAAGATGGAAGACCTGCGCTATGCCGGCATCCAGTTCGCGCCAACCCGCATCGCCACCACGCCATCAGGCCTGGTCGTCACGCTCGAACCCGTCAAATAACACTGCTGCCGGAACGCATTAGCACGGGAAAATGTGGTTGCTCCAATACAACGACTGTCGAGATTTACAGCATTGCGGCGCCTGCATATTGGGCGCAAACTTGTGCCAACTCGTGTCGAGTTAGCGCGGCCCGCAACGGCTTGCGTTTGCTCAGACTCTGCAATGTTCCTCTAAAGTAATCTTGCCTTCAATCTTTAACGCGCTGCCTTTTGTGGGGGTCATCTTGGGAACGATACAGGAAAGTTTGCCGGACAAGGAAGCCAGTCCAGAGCCGCCCATCAGCGTGCCTGCACCGGTTTCGAAGCGACAGAGTTTGCCGCCGAAAGGGTCATGCTGGTACTGCGAAAAGCCGCTGGACAGTGTGCGCCGTTTCTGCGGCAAGGAATGCGCCGATGGCTTCGATGAAGAAGCCGAATACACCCGCTGAGATGGTTCAGCGGCCGCGCCAGCGCTACGTCGCCGTGCGTGTCAGCGCACCCAGTGCGCGTTCGTAATCGAAGTCGTTAACCGCCGCGGTGACTTGCCGTAGCGCCGGTTCACCGAGGATCACGCCCAGGCTGGCGGCATTTTCTTCCACCAGATCCACTGCGGCGCCGTCCCTGTTACGCAGTAATTCCATCAGCCGTGCCAGCAGCGCCGGGTCTTCCGGCAGGGCACGCGCTTGCCTGAAGCCCTGTCCGCTGCCATCGTCGAGCAGCACATCGAGCAGGCGCAGCACCTGCTCGAATTCGCTGTCGAGCGCGCGGATCAGTTCGCGCTGCTGCGGCGCGCCGGTGCGCAGCGCATGTTCGGCGGCGCTGGCCTGGGCATGCAGGCGGCCGGCGCCGATCATGCCGGCCGCGCCCTTGAGCGTGTGCGCCAGTAATTGCGCGCTGGCCAGGTCGCCCGTGTCGAAGGCGCGCTGCGCGGCCAGGGCGCCGGCGGCGTAATCTTTTCGAAAACGTTGCAGCATGCGGCGGTACAGATGATGGTCGCCCATGACCCGCTCGAGTCCTTCGGCCACGTCGATGATGTCCTGCGAATGGTCGGGCTGCCGCATGCGCTTGCCGCTGTCGAATCGTCAATGGATTAACGATAACAGATAGCGCGCCTGCCTGCCTGTTTGCGGCTGCTATTTTGTGGTGAACGACCAGCTCTGCTCGACCGCCACGCTATCGACCGTACCCTTGAAATTCACGTCGTAGGTGGTGCCGCTCTTGAGCACCGCCAATGGAATGATGGCGGCCGCCGAGCGCGGGGTGTGTTCGTCGCCGCTCGGGCTCAGCAGCTTGACGCTGAGCTGGCCGGCGCCGCGCGGCGCGACCGTAAAGCTGGTCACGGTGACGGTCGAGGTGATGTCGGCGTGCACGGAAATTGGATAGCCGACTTCGTTAACGCCTTTAGTGTCCACCGGGTCGGGTGTTTCGTTATCGGTGAAAAAATTCGTCGGCACCAGGGTCTGGTTGCTGAACGGCCAGTGGACCAGCGCGCCGCGGCCGATGCCGGGGGTGCTGCCGTCGGCGGCGGCGAAATCGGCCGTGAAATAGGTGTAGCCGGCGCTGGTGGTGGCCGCGCCCGTGCCGATCTCGGCGAACTTCGGCTCGAAGATGGCGAAGCGGTGGTAGATGGCCGTGATCAATTCCTCGGACATGAAGAAGCCGGACGAACTGGAGGTGGCGGAAATGACTTCGCCCGCATAGCCGCCGCCGCCGAACACATATTTGGCGGTTGCCAACCGGTCCTGGGTGCGCACGCCGGTAAAGCCGGGCATGCCCGCGGTTTGCTCGTGGGTCACCGTGTTGTTCAGCTTTTGATAGTCGGAATGGCCTTGAGCGGCGGTATCGATCAGCGCGTTGCGCGTCAACACCGGCATGCCGATCTGCGCGCGCCGGTAGTTGATCCACACCCTGCCATCGGTGGCGATATTGTTGGTCAATGCCGGCGCGCCCGGCTCGGTCGCCACCGGCGTCGAGGTCGATGCCGACGTCGCGCTCGATCCGCCGCCACCGCACGCGGCCAGCAACAAGGCGCTGGCCAGCGCCGTCATGGTCAAACGCCAAGGCCTGAAATTGGTCATTTATTACTCTCCTGCACGGAAAATTATCAGCATCGATTCTAGGCGAATTCGCTGGCGCGTGAGCGCTGTTTCGTTTGCTTTTAGGGGGTAAACCGGCCTTTGCGGAGTAGAATGACAAGACAATCTTGTCATTCTTGCGAGGAAATTTGAAACCAAGCCGACAGCGGCGCCTTGCGCGCGCCAAATTTGCCCTGCCGAGTTTTGTGACCTTGCTCTCGATTGCCTGCGGCTTCGGCAGCATCGTCATTTCCATCGATAACGCCCACGTCGGCGCACCCAAGGCCTATCAGATGGCCGCCATCCTGCTGGTGCTGGCCGGCGTGTTCGACGCCCTCGACGGCATGGTGGCGCGCATGACCGGCACCTCGTCCAATTTCGGCATGCAGCTCGATTCGATCGCCGACGTGATGAACTTCGGCTGCGCGCCGGCCATGCTGCTGTACTGCTACGGTTTCGTCCAGCTGGGTGCCGGGCACCCGACCCTGGTCCGCATGGGCGGCCTGGCCTGCTTCATCTTTGTCGCCTGCGGCGCGCTGCGGCTGGCGCGCTTCAACGTCAATGTGGGACGCACCGATCCGCGCTATTTCGTCGGCATGCCGATCACCGCCGGGGCCGCCTGCGTCGCCTCGGTCGTGGTGGCCTGGCCGACCCCGCCGCTGACCATGTTGCAAAGCTATGGCGTGATGCTGCTGATGGTGGCGGTCGGGACCCTGATGGTGTCGACCGTGCGCTTCCCCAGTTCCAAGCAGCCGAAAAGCGTCGGGCTGCTGGTGGCGGCCGCCGTCGCGCTGGCCTTGCTGGCGTGGCTGCAAAGCCGCTTCTTCGTGCTGTTCTTCCTGCTGTACGTGAGCGCCACCCTGCTGCTCAACATTGCATGGCAGATGGGCTGGCGCGGGATCGCCGCGCCCCGGGTCTACCACGACTGATTTGCAACAGCCTCCAGGCGTCAAGCGAATTTGTCGAGCAGGGCGGCCAGCTTGGCCGCTGCCGCTTGCGCTTCGAGCAGATCGTCGGCATTGGCGCTTTGGGTCAACAGGCTACCTGACAGCAATTGCACGAAGCAGCGGTCGAGCGCCTTGCGCGCCGCCGCCATCTGCTGGGCCACCGCGTCGCAATCGCCGGGCCCGTCGGCCATCGCCAGCAATTTCTGCACCCCGCGCAATTGCCCTTCGATCCGCGCGAGGCGGTTGAGCAAGTCTTTCTTTTGCCGCGCCGTCAAGGCGCTGCCTTCGACCAGTTTGTAGCTGTTGTCGGACATGATGTCAGGCGACCTCGCGGCCGCACGCCGCGCGCAGGATCGCGAACCAGTCGCTGCGCGCGAGGGTGAACTGGGTGCCGGCCACCGCCACGCCGATGGCTTCGATGCGGCTGCTGCCGGTCAGCGGCAGCGGGCGGCAGGGCAATTGCATGATCCAGGCGAACACCACGCTGGCGAAGGGTTTGCCGAGCTGGTCGGCAATGCCCTTGATCACCAGGCGCAGGTTGTCGGCGTTGTGATCGCTGCCGCTGAACAGGCGTCCACCGGCCAGCGGCGACCAGATCATCGGCGACACGCCCAGATCCTGCAGGCCGTCGAAGGTATCGTCGAACATCGGCGCCGTGTGCAGCGGGGAAAATTCGACCTGGTTGGTGCACAGCGCGATGCGCTTGTTCAGCGTGTCGAACTGATGGCGGGTGAAATTGGATACCCCGAAGTGACGCACCTTGCCGGCCTGGCGCAAGGCCTCGAACGCGGCGGCGATTTCGTCGAAGTCCATCAGCGGATCGGGGCGGTGAATCAGCAGCAGGTCGAGGTAGTCGGTCTGCAATTGACGCAGCGATTCATCGACCGAGGCGGCGATATGGGCCGCGCTGGTGTCGTAATGCTTGATGGTGTGTTGGGGGCGCTGCGGCGAGACCAGCTTGATACCGCATTTGCTGACCAGTTCGATCCGCTGGCGCAGCGAGGGTTGCAGCTTGAGCGCTTCGCCGAACAGGCATTCGACGCTGTAGCCGCCGTAGATATCGGCGTGGTCGAAACTGGTCACGCCCAGTTCGATGCACTGCTCGATGAAGGCCAGGCGCTGCTCGACCGTCATGCCCCACTCGCTCATGCGCCACATGCCGGCCACGATGCGCGACAGGGTGAGCCCGGCGCTGGAGGTGGCAACGCGCGGGCAGGACAGGTCGGCGGGCAGGGCGAGGTGCATGTTGGCTTTCATGGGGAGACGTTCTTTCGCCCCATTATAACGATCCTGCCGGGCGCGGCAGGCGCGCCCCTAGCTCGATCCTGTCTGAACGATTACTTCATCCACAGGCGCATGGAATCCCAGGCGCGCCCGAAGATCGTGGCCTGCGACACTTCGTCCAGGGCCACGACCGGCAATTCCAGCAGGGGACGGCCGTCGACGATCATTTTCAGCGAGCCGACCCGGCTGTTCTTGGCCAGCGGCGCGACCAGCGGGTCCTTGCGCTCCAGCACCGGCTTCATCTTGCCGGCCACGCCTTTCGGCACCGTCACCAGCACATCGTTAGGGAAACCGATCCTGACGGTGCTGGCCGAGCCTTTCCACACTTCCGGACTCTGGATGGCCTGGCCCTTGCTGTACAGCTTGACCGTGTCGAAGTTCTGGAAGCCCCAGTTCAGCAGCTTCTGGCTTTCCTGGGTGCGGGCCTGGTCGGAACTGGTGCCCAGCACCACCGAAATCAGACGGCGGTCGAAGCTGCCGGTGGGCCGGTGGGCCGAGGCGATCATGCAATAGCCGGCCGCTTCCGTGTGGCCGGTTTTCATGCCATCCACGGTCGGGTCCAGCCACAGCAGGCGGTTGCGGTTGGGCTGGGTGATCTTGTTGTAGGTGAAGCTCTTGACCGAATCGATCTTGTAGAACTCGGGATAGTCGACAATCACGCGGTTCGCCAGGATGGCCAGGTCATTGGCGGTGGAGAAATTGTCCGGGCTGGGCAAGCCGTGCGGATTGGCAAAGCGGGTCGACTTCATGCCCATGCGCTGGGCTTCGCGGTTCATCAGGAATACGAAGGCGGTCTCGTCGCCGGCCACCGCTTCGGCCAGGGCCACGGCGGCATCGTTACCGGACTGCACCATCAAACCGTACAGCAAGTCGTGCACCGACACCGGGGTGGCGGGATCGATGAACATCTTGGAACTGCTGGAGTCGACCTTCCAGGCCTTGACCGAGACATTGATCATCTGGTCCATCGACAATTTCTTGTCGTGGATGGCCGCAAAGACCAGGTAGGCCGTCATGATCTTGGTCAGGGACGCCGGTTCGATCCGGGAATTCGGATCTTGCGAGGCGATCACCTGGCCGCTGGTGGCGTCCAGCAGCAGCCACGAGCGTGCGGCCAGCTGGGGTGGCGGAACCGTTTGCGCGACGGCGGCGGAAAGGAAAAGGACGCTGGCAGCGAGTGCCGCAAAGAGTTTTTTCATGGGGATGGGGGACTCGATATAGGTGACATAAAGCGGGGCGAACAATTATAGCGTCACAGCGCTGCGACACCATCACGGCGCCACAGTTGAATCACAAGATTTTTTATGTGGCCGAGGCGGCGGTGGAAGAAATGGTCGGCGCCGGGAATGACGATCACCGGCAAGTCTTGCGGTCGGGCCCAGTCGAACACGTGTTGCAGGGGGATGGTGTCGTCCAGTTCGCCATGAATGACGATTGAATCGTTGGGCACGGGCGGCACCGGCCATTTGCCGGCGGCGGTGCCGATGAGCACCAGGCGTTCGGCCGGGCGGCCTGCGGCGGCCAGCCGTTCCTGCAGCTGGGCTTGCACGAAAGTGCCAAAGGAAAACCCCGACAGGGCCACCGGCAGGCCCGGGTATTGCGCCTGCATGTGTTCCAGCATGACCAGCATGTCGTCGGTTTCGCCGTGGCCGTGGTCATGCACGCCTTCGGACGCGCCCACGCCGCGGAAATTGAAGCGCGCCGCCGCATAGCCGAGCATGGTGAAGGTGCGCGCCAGGGTTTGCGCGACCTTGTTGTCCATCGTGCCGCCGTACAGGGGATGGGGATGGGCCACCAGGGCGATGCCGCGCGGCGTCTCGCTGGGCAGGTCGAGCAGGCATTCCATCTTGCCGGCGTGGCCGGTCAGGGTGAATTTTTCCGAATGTTTGTTCAGGACAGAGTTCATGTAGATCAGATTTTCAGGCGGTCGACGACCTTGCCGCCGACCAGATGGGTGTCGATGATGTCGTCGATGTCGGTGGTGTCGACGTAGGTGTACCAAGTGCCTTCGGGATAGACCACCAGCACCGGGCCTTCTTCGCAGCGGTCCAGGCAGCCTGCCTGGTTGATGCGGATTTTTCCCTGGCCGTTCAGGTCCAGTGCCTTGATGCGCTTCTTGGCGTGTTTCTGGGCAATCTCAGCGCCTTGCTTGCCGCAGCAGGGGCGGCCGTCGTCGCGCTGGTTCATGCAAAAGAACACATGCTTCTGGAAATAGGGCGTGTCGCTCATGGCAGTTCCGTCTAAATAGCAAATGAATGAAAGCAAAGGTCAGGGCGCAATGATACGCGCTCTTGACGCAGGCCCGGGCTAGCGACGGTTAAGTTTATGCGAAGGCAGGAGTAGAAACCAGATCGCGAAGAAGGGCCACAGCAAGGAAAGAAACTGTGCCGCGCCATTGAAGTTGAGGAACTTGCCTTGCACCCAGCCTTGCAGGGTGGATACAAAATAGGGATTGACGGGGATGCTGTTCACCACCAGCAGGCTCAGCACCAGAGTCACCACCGCCAGCCGCCGCTGCGCCAGCAGGGGCGCGAAGGCCAGGCCCGCCAGCATGATCAGCCCGATCAGGAAGCCACCCTGGGCGCCGGGAGTGATCCAGACGAAAGCATTGTCGGGCGTGAACAGGAGCGAGCTGGCCAGGGTCTTGATCAGCAGCGCGCCCGACACCATGGCCACGATCAGGCCCAGCCGCGGCGCGCCCTGGCGCAGCAGGCACAGCATGGTCAGCACCGCCCCGGTCATGCCGCAGGCCGTGATGATGGTTTCCGACAACCAGTATTGCTCGACCGTCAGTACGGCGCCGGGACGCAGATAGCTGAGCAGGTCGATATCGCGTTCCAGCAAGGTCGATAGCCAGTCGGACAGGATCGGCAGCAACTGGCCATGGCCGAACATATAGCCGATCGGATAGATTTGCGCCAGCGGCCACAGGGCCAGCAAGACCAGGCCCTGGCTGGCATGCGGCGCGAACCAGCGCAGGCGCAGCTGGTACAGCTTGCTCTGGTTGAGGAACGAGCGCGCGCCCAGCGCGCCGATGACTGCACCGATCAGGCCGCCGATGCTGTTGGTGATCAGGTCCAGGCTGGATGGCACCCGGCTGGGCAGGTAGTTTTGCACCGCTTCCATGCCGCCCGATACCAGCGCGGCCAGCAGCGCCGCCGCCAGGATCGCCCAGATGCCGCGCAGGAATGGGTAGAGCGACATCACCAGCAGGATGCCGAAGGGGATGTAGCCGACCACATTGACCATCACGTCGAAGCCGGTCCAGTACTGCG
Source organism: uncultured Oxalobacteraceae bacterium (assembly GCA_946480015.1). Next base: position 37,292 of record CAMLIL010000046.1, read on the forward strand.
GCATCTTGAGGGTCAGAAAGCTCAGCGGCGACAGGCCGCTGCTGCGCCAGCCCGAAAACGGGAACCAGCTGGCGTAGATGATCAGCAGCAAATACGCCAGCAAGGCCGCGCGCGCGACCGGCGAACCGCGTTTGCGGGCCGGGGTGTCGGCGGGGAGCGCGTCGGCCATGCGGCAACGGTCCTTAGCGCTGCGCGGCCGGCAGCGATGCCAGCCAGAGCAGGATGTCGGCGGCCACGGCGTCGGTCGAGGCGGCCAGGGCCGAGGCGCCGCCGGCGGCATCGGCGGTGCTGGCGCTGGTGCTGCGGCGGAAGGTTTTCTGATCGACCAGCTTGTGGCCGTGGAACAGCGAGGCGCGCAGGGCCAGGTCGCCATGGCTGGCGGCCGCGCTATCGAAGCTATGGTTGAAGTCGTCCACCTCGACCCGCAGCAGCGGCACGCCGTTCGAGGCATCGGTGGCCGACAGCACCTTGGCGCCGGACTGGGCGATGCGCACCTTGAGGCGCTGGGTAATCATTTGCAAGGGCGTCGCGGCCCAGCGGCTGTTGGCGTAGGCGCGCGCTTCGAGCGGATTGGCATAGTTCAGGCGGTAATACATGCGCTCGCTGTCCAGGGCCGCCGAGCCGGTCACGTCGGTGATGACGACGGCGGCAAGCGGCACTGCGGCAGCGGCGGCCGGGACCGCCGGGCCGAAATCGAAGAGCGTGTTGCTGGCGGGCTTGTCGCTGGCGCAGCCGGCCAGCAGCAGCGCGGTGCCCACGATCAGGGCTGACAGGTTCAGGGGCAGGTTCACGGAAGTCCTCATTTGGTCGGGGCAATAAAACCGGGTTCGCCCGGGCCAGGGCTACCGTTCGGCGCGCCGAACAGCAGGCTTTGCGGACGGTCGCTGAGCGTATTGGCGGTGCGCTTTACGGCGCGCAGCGAGGTGCGCGCCTCGTCCGTCATCGACACCAGGTGCGGCAGGGTCTGCAATTCCAGGTCGCTGGTGACCGCTTCGAGCGAGCCGCCGACCCGGTCCACGGTCTGGTTCAGGCGCGCGATGGCGCCGTCCGGCGCCTGCAGGTCGGTGGCCAGCTGGTCGAAGCTGCGCGTCATTTTGGTGGCGCTGGCCGACAATTCATTAAACGAGGCCATGCTTTGTTCCGCCTTGCCGGTCAGCTCGGGCAGGCGGTCGATGGTCGGCTGCAGCTTGGCCGGCAAGGCGGCGTAGGCGTCGGCGGCCCTGCTGACATCGTCGAACGCGCCCAGGATGACTTTCTGGTGTTCCGGGCTGACCAGGTCGTTGAGTCGGTTGGTCAATGCTTCGGCCTTGTCCAGAATTACCGTGCCGCGTTTTTCCAGCTGGTCCAGGAAGCCGGGCCGCAGCGGAATGCGCGCGAGGTGCGCCGGGTCGCTGGCCATCAGCGGCGAGCCGCTGCGTTCATCGTCGAGCTGAATGAAGGCAATCCCGGTCACGCCCTGATAGCCCAGGGTGGCAAATGTGGTCCTGGTGATCGGCGCTTCCTGATCGACTGCCAGCTTGATCAAGATCTGGCCGGGAATCTTGGGATCGAAGCTGATGTCGTCCACCTTGCCCACTTCCAGGCCGCGGTAGCGCACCGCCGCCTGCGGATTGAGGCCGGGAATCGATTGGGTGGTGGCGATCTGGTAAGGCACCCGCTCGACGCGGTCGCGGTTGAACCAGATGCCGGCCAGCACGGCGGCGATCAGCAGGGCGATCGTGAAAAAGCCCGTCATTAAGGCGTGCGATCGATTTTCCATTGTCAGTTCTCCGGTTGTTGCGCTGGCTGATGCTGTTGTTCCAGCACTTCCAGTGCCCGTTGGCCACGTTCGCCAAGGAAAAATTGTTTGATGAAGGGATGGTCCACCTTCAGCACATCACAGGTCGGCCCGACGGCAATCACATGCTTTTCGGCCAGCACGGCGATCCGCGTCGACAGCGCGAACAGCGTGTCCAGGTCGTGCGTGACCATGACCACGGTCAGGCCCAGTTCGCGGTGCAGGGACTGGATCAGCGCTACAAACGCGTCCGACAGATCCGGATCGAGGCCGGCGGTCGGTTCGTCCAGGAACAGCAGTTGCGGCTCCAGCGCCAGCGCGCGCGCCAGCGAGGCGCGCTTGATCATCCCGCCAGACAGGTCGGATGGCATTTTATTCGCATGTTCCGCACCCAGCCCGACCATATGCATCTTCAGCAGCACGGCATCGCGGATCACGTCGTCCGGCAAGGCATGCAGTTCGCGCATGGGCTGGGCAATATTGTCGAACACCGTCAGCGCCGAATACAGCGCCCCCTGCTGGAACAGCATGCCCCAGTGATTGCGCAGGCGCCTCATCTGTTCGGCATCGGCCTCGCTGATATCCTCGCCGAACACCCGCACGCAGCCTTTTGCCGGCCTTTCCAGTCCCAGCATCTGGCGCAGCAGCACGGTTTTGCCGGTTCCCGAGCCGCCCACGATGGACAGGATTTCGCCTTTGAATATCTCCAGGTTCAAATCCTGATGCACCACCGTGCGGCCGAATCTGGTCCAGAGATTCTTGATCTCCACCACGGGCGGACCGACATCCTCGTTCGGCCTCTTGTTCAGCGATGGCGGCAGGCGCTCCATCAGAACCCCACGCCGCTGAAGATGATGGCAAACACGGCGTCGGCCAGGATCACCACGGTAATGGCGGTCACCACCGAGGTGGTGGTGCCGCGTCCCAGGCTTTCGGTATTGGGCTCGATGCGCATGCCGAAGTGGCAGGACACCAGCGCGATCAGCACGCCGAAGGTGGTGCCTTTTAGCAGGCCGATGACATAGTTGGCCAGCGGTACCGCGTCGGGCAGCTCTTGCAGGAAGTAGCGGATGGACAGGTTCAGTTCCACTTTGGCCGACATCATGCCGCCGATCAAGGCCATGCCATCGGTCCACACCACCAGCAAGGGCATTGATATGGCCAGCGCGATCACTTTCGGCATGATCAGCCGGTAACCGTGCGAAATGCCCATGACCAGCATGGCATCGAGCTCTTCGGTCACGCGCATGACACCGAGCTGGGCGGTAATGGATGACCCTGAACGGCCCGCCACCAGGATGGCCGCCAGCAGGGGGCCGAGTTCACGGATCACGCTCATGCCCAGGATATTGACGATGTACATATCGCCGCCAAACATGCGCAGTTGCTGGGCCGACAGGTAGGACAGCACCACGCCGATCAGAAAGCCGACCAGGGCCGTGATGCCCAGCGCCTGGAAGCCCGCATGAAAGATATTGGCAGACATTTCCTTCCACGGCCCGGTCATCGGGCGGCGCAGGAAGCGGCCGAGGTCCTGCACCACTTGGCCGATCAGGCGGATGAAGGCGTGCAGATGCTCGAAAAAGGTCAGGATGCCGAAGCCAAGCAGCATCACCCAGTTGAACCGGTGCGCCCGGGGTTGCGGCAGGGCCAGCTTGCCGGCTTCCTCGATGCGGCTGAACAGTTCCTCCTGGCGCGGCACCAGCTTGAGGTGCGCCGGCCGCCGCTTGCCCCAGCAATTCCAGAACATCTGGGCGCCGATATGGTCCAGGCTGTCGATCTGTGACAGATCCCATTCCAGCCCCGTGTCGCCGGTCAGCGCCTTGAAGGTGGCGGCGATCGCTTTGATGGCGTCGCGCTGTGCCAGCGCATGGACCTGCCAGATACCGGTCGCGACGACAACGGCAGTGCCACCGCTGGCGTTGTTGAGGGTTAATGTTGGCGCATTTTCAATCGGCATTGCGCCAGTGTAAAAGAGAATCGATTAGGCTGCTATCGGAGTTTGTGCGCAATGCTCAGGCCACCAAATGGCGCACCTGGCGCGAAGGTGCGTTGGTGGCCGGCGCATCGACCTTGCCGGCATAATCCTGGCCGACCAGTCCATCCGCGTCCGCCTTGCTCATGCCGCGTGTTTGCAGATACTGGCTGACCAGTTTCGCCAGCCGGTCCAGGGCAATTCGGTGGGTCGCATCGGTGACGCTGTAGATCCAGTCGGAAAAGGCCATGAAGTGCGCGAAGGGCGAGTCGCCCAGCAACACCGGTAGCGTATTGACGAAGCGCCCGGAGTTGGCCACCAGATCCCAATACCGCGCAAAGCGTACCAGCCGCTGCATGGTCGCGAAATCGATCAGGCTATTGGCCAGGATGGTGTAGGGCGGACAGGGATCGTAGACCATGCCGAACTGCTCGGTGTGGCGGATGATCGGCGTGCCGCGCAGGCGCTTGAGAATGCCGAACTGGATTTCGTGCGGACCCAGGGCGACCAGCTTGTCGAAGCCGCGCGCAAAACTGTCCAGGTCTTCGCCCGGCAGGCCGGCAATCAGATCCACGTGCAAATGCGCGTTGGAGCATTCGCTCAGCCAGCGGATATTCTCGGCAGCCTTCGCGTTATCCTGCTTGCGGCTGACCAGCGCCTGTACCTCGGGATTGAAGCTCTGGATGCCGATTTCAAATTGCAGCGCGCCGGGCGGGAATTTGCTGATGCCATCCTTGAGCGCGTCCGGCAGATGGTCGGGCACCAGTTCGAAGTGGGCATAGACCGGATCGTCCGGATTGGCGGCCAGCTTATCGAGGAAGAACTGCGTGATCTTCAGGCTGGTCTTGATATTCAGGTTGAAGGTGCGGTCGACGAACTTGAACAGCCGCGCGCCGCGCGCGTGCAAGCCTTCCAGCTCGGCCAGGAAGGTGTCCAGATTAAAAGGCCAGGCGGTCTTGTCGAGCGCCGACAGGCAGAACTCGCACTTGAACGGGCAGCCGCGCGAGGCTTCGACGTAAATGGTGCGGTGGGCGATGTCGTTATCGGAATAGAGCGAATACGGCAGCTTGATTTCGGCCATTGGCGGCTGCACACCGGCATGCACCTTCATCAGCGGCTGGGGACCGTGAAGGATTTCACCGCACAGTTTTGGAAAGGTGATGTCGCCCCAGCCGGTGATCAGATAATCGGCCAGCTGGACGATCTGCTGTTCGTTCGGTTCGTACGACACTTCCGGGCCGCCCAGCACGATCACTACCTGCGGCGCCACCCGCTTGAGCATCGCCACCACGCGCGTGGTCTCCTCGACGTTCCAAATATAGACACCGAAACCGATGATGCGCGGCTGATGCGCCAGCAGGCGTTCGACGATCTCGGTGGTCTTGGCGCCGATGACGAATTCCTGCAGCACCGTCTGCTCCTGCAGCGGACCCATGTTCGCCAGCAGATAGCGCAGGCCCAGCGATGCGTGGGCGTAGCGGGCGTTCAGGGTGGAGAGCAGGATCGTCATGGTGGCTTCGGTTGCGGCAAAGCGTTAATTGTAAACTGCGGCCCTTGCCAAGGCACGCTGACCTTTGCTATAGTTCGCCTCCCCGCAAAACGGGGAGCGCCAGAAAGCAAGGCGCTGTAGCAAAAAGGGAGTTGACGAATATCGCAAAACGCCGCATAATCTCACTTCTCTGCTGCTGACAAACACAACGCTTTGTCG
>CAMLIL010000047.1 GCA_946480015.1 uncultured Oxalobacteraceae bacterium
AGCAGTACAACGTGGAGCTGATCGGCGCCTCGCCGGAAGCCATCGACAAGGCCGAAGACCGCTCCAAGTTCAAGGACGCGATGACCAAGATCGGCCTGGGTTCGGCGCGTTCGGGCATCGCCCACTCGATGGACGAAGCGCGCGCGGTACAGCGCGAAATGGGCTTCCCGACCATCATCCGTCCGTCGTTCACGATGGGCGGCACCGGTGGCGGCATCGCCTACAACGAGGAAGAATTCGAAGCCATCTGCAAGCGCGGCCTGGAAGCCTCGCCGACCAACGAGCTGCTGATCGAAGAATCGCTGCTGGGCTGGAAAGAGTACGAGATGGAAGTGGTGCGCGACAAGGCGGACAACTGCATCATCATCTGCTCGATCGAAAACCTGGACCCGATGGGCGTGCACACCGGCGACTCGATCACCGTGGCGCCGGCGCAGACGCTGACCGATAAAGAGTATCAGATCATGCGCAACGCTTCGCTGGCAGTGCTGCGCGAAATCGGCGTCGATACCGGCGGCTCCAACGTGCAGTTCTCGATCAACCCGGCCGATGGCCGCATGATCGTCATCGAAATGAATCCGCGCGTGTCGCGTTCGTCGGCGCTGGCCTCGAAAGCGACCGGCTTCCCGATCGCCAAGGTGGCGGCCAAGCTGGCCGTGGGCTTCACGCTCGACGAGCTGCGCAACGAGATCACCGGCGGCGCGACCCCGGCCTCGTTCGAGCCGTCGATCGACTACGTCGTGACCAAGATCCCGCGTTTCACGTTCGAGAAATTCCCATCCGCCGACCACCACCTGACCACCCAGATGAAATCGGTGGGCGAGGTGATGGCGATCGGCCGCACTTTCCAGGAATCGTTCCAGAAGGCGCTGCGCGGCCTGGAAGTGGGCGTCGATGGCCTGAACGAAAAGACCCGCGACCGCGAGAAGATCGAAGAAGAACTGGGCGAGCCGGGTCCGGACCGCATCTGGTACGTGGGCGACGCGTTCGCGCAAGGCTTCACGCTGGAAGAAGTGCACCAGCTGACCAAGATCGATCCATGGTTCCTGATTCAGATTAAGGAAATCGTCGACATCGAACTGTGGCTGGACACCCAGAAGCTGGACGCGCTGGACAAGCCGACCCTGTACAAGCTCAAGCAAAAGGGCTTTTCGGACCGCCGCCTGGCCTTCCTGATGCACACCACCGATACCGCCGTGCGCGAACAGCGCCACGCGATGGGCATCCGTCCGGTGTACAAGCGGGTCGACACCTGCGCGGCCGAGTTTTCGACCGACACCGCGTACATGTACTCGACCTACGATGAAGAGTGCGAGTCCAACCCGACCGACAAGAAAAAGATCATGGTGCTGGGCGGTGGCCCGAACCGGATCGGCCAGGGTATCGAATTCGACTACTGCTGCGTGCACGCGGCGCTGGCGATGCGCGACGACGGCTACGAGACCATCATGGTCAACTGCAATCCCGAGACCGTGTCGACCGATTACGATACTTCGGACCGCCTGTACTTCGAATCGCTGACGCTGGAAGACGTGCTGGAAATCGTCGCGCTGGAAAAGCCGGTCGGCGTGATCGTGCAGTACGGCGGCCAGACTCCGCTGAAGCTGGCGCTGGACCTGGAGGCGAACGGCGTGCCGATCATCGGCACCTCGCCGGACATGATCGATGCGGCCGAAGACCGCGAGCGCTTCCAGCAGCTGCTGCAATCGCTGGGGCTGCGCCAGCCGCCTAACCGCACCGCGCGCACCGAGGCGGAAGCGTTGGCCCTGGCCGCTGAAATCGGCTATCCGCTGGTGGTGCGTCCTTCGTACGTGCTGGGCGGGCGCGCGATGGAAATCGTGCACGAGCAGCGCGACCTGGAACGCTACATGCGCGAAGCGGTCAAGGTGTCGAACGATTCGCCGGTGCTGCTGGACCGCTTCCTGAACGACGCGATCGAGTGCGACGTGGACTGCATCTCCGATGGCGAGACCACCTTTATCGGCGGCGTGATGGAGCACATCGAACAGGCTGGCGTGCACTCGGGCGATTCGGCCTGCTCGCTGCCGCCGTATTCGCTGTCGCAGGAAACCATCGATGAACTCAAGCGCCAGACTTCGCTGATGGCCAAGGGCCTGAACGTGGTCGGCCTGATGAACGTGCAGTTCGCGATCCAGAAGCAGGAGCGCGACGGCGAGCTGCGCGATACCGTGTATGTGCTGGAAGTCAATCCGCGCGCTTCGCGTACCGTGCCGTTCGTGTCCAAGGCGACCGGCCTGCAGCTGGCCAAGATCGCGGCGCGCTGCATGGTCGGCCAGAGCCTGGCTTCGCAGGGCATCACCAAGGAAGTCGTGCCGCCGTTCTACAGCGTCAAGGAAGCCGTGTTCCCGTTCGTGAAGTTCCCTGGTGTGGACACCATTCTCGGACCCGAGATGAAGTCGACCGGTGAAGTCATGGGCGTGGGCCAGACCTTCGGCGAAGCGTTTGTGAAGTCGCAGATGGGCGCGGGCGTCAAGCTGCCGGTATCGGGCAAGGTGTTTATCTCGGTGAAAGCCTCCGACAAGCCGCGCGCCGTGAAAGTGGCACGCGACCTGAAGGAGCTGGGCTTCCAGATCGTGGCGACCAAGGGCACCGCTGCCGTGATCAGCGCCGCCGGCATCGAATGCCAGGTGATGAACAAGGTGCTCGAGGGCCGTCCGCACGTGGTCGACATGATCAAGAACCACGAGATCGCGCTGGTCATCAACACGGTCGAAGAAAAGCGCAGCGCCATCGTGGACTCGCGCCATATCCGGGTGTCGGCCCTGGCCGCGCGCGTGACCACCTACACCACCATCGCCGGCGCGGAAGCGGCAGTGGAGGGCATGCGCTACCTGGACGATTTGCGCGTCTACGATTTACAAGGTCTCCACAAAACACTAAACTAAACGGTAAAGCAGCACCCCTCAACCACAGAGTTCGCGCGGCCTTGCGCCGTGCGCCTCTGTGGTTTTCACTTTTCAGTAGAGAACGCGAATACCAACATGAACACAACAGTTCCATTGACGAAATACGGCGCCGAACTGCTCAAGGAAGAGCTGCACCAGCTCAAGACCAAGGAACGCCGCATCGTGATCGACGCCATCGCTGAAGCCCGTTCGCACGGCGACCTGTCCGAGAACGCCGAGTACGATGCAGCCAAGGAACGCCAAGCTTTTGTCGAAGGGCGCATCGCCGAACTGGAAGGCAAACTGAGCGCAGCGCAGATCATCGATCCGGCCACCCTGGACGCGGAAGGCCGCGTGGTGTTTGCCTCGACCGTCGACCTGGAAGACCTGGAAAACGGCCAGAAAGTCACCTATCAGATCGTCGGCCTGGACGAGGCTGATCTCAAGCTCAATAAAGTGTCGGTGACGTCGCCGATCGCGCGCGCACTGATCGGCAAATATGCCGGCGACGTGGTCGAAGTGCAGGCGCCGTCCGGCCCGCGCGAGTACGAAATCCTCGAAGTCAAATACATCTGATGCTGCTGGCGCGTGCCCGGCTGCTGGTGATTGTGCTGTGGGCCGGAAGCCTGTGGACGGTCGGCTACCTGGTCGCGCCTACGCTGTTCGGCACGCTTGCGGACCGGGTGCTGGCGGGCACGATTGCCGGGAGTATTTTCCGTAGCCAGGCCTGGCTGTCGCTGGCGTGCGGCTGCCTGGTGCTGGTCTTGTCAAACGGAATTGAACCGAAGGCGCGCAAGAGCCTGCGCGCGGTTGCCGTGGCGATGCTGCTGTGCCAGGCGATCGGCTATTTTGGCTTGCAGCCGATGATGGCGTCGATCAAGGCAGCGGCACCGGGCGGGGTGATGGATGAGGCGGCGCGCAGCAGATTCGGCCTGCTGCATGGCGTGTCGGCCGTGTTTTATCTGGCGCAAAGCCTGCTGGCTGCCGTGCTGGTCATCAAGAACAAGTGAGCTGCGCCCTCGCGAAGGGGGCCGCCAAGGCCGGGGGCGGCCGGTTATTTGCCCAGTGCCGATTTCTTCTGGCTGGTCTGACGCGGTTTGGCACGCTTGATGGTGCCGCCTTCGGTCACCCGTTCATTTCCCTTGATCATGACCTTGGTCACGCTGGGGCGCTTGGTGCCGCTGGCGCTGGCTTTAACGATGGTCACTTCGCGCATGCCCTTGCCGGACTTGCCGCTGCGTTCCTTGACCACTTCCTTTTTCGGACGGTAGATCACCAGCAGCTTGCCGATGTGCTGCACCGGCGCCGCATCGAGCTCGGTGCAGATGTTCTCGTAGATTTCGGTGCGCATTTCGCGGTCGTCGCCGAACACACGCACCTTGATCAGGCCGTGCGAATCGAGGCTGGCGGAAATTTCCTTGATCACCGACGGGGTCAGGCCCGCTTCGCCAATGATCACGACCGGCTTCAGGCCATGGGCTTCGGCGCGCAGTGCGCTGCGCTCGACGGGGGTAAGTTTTTGCATAATATTTTTGGATGATCCTATAAAAGCAGTATTCTACGCGAATGGCAAAGAACAAATTAAACAAAAACTGGTTACACGACCACATTAACGACCCGTACGTCAAGCTGGCCCAGAAAGAAGGCTACCGCGCACGCGCCGCATATAAACTCAAAGAAATTGATGAAAGCGAAAAACTGATCAAGCCGGGGCAGGTCATTGTCGACCTCGGCTGCACTCCCGGCAGCTGGGGCCAGTACACCCGGCGCAAGCTGGCCGGCAAGGAAGGCGGCGGCATCAACGGCACCATCATCGGGCTCGACATGCTGCCCATGGAACCGGTGGCCGACATGCACTTCATCCAGGGCGACTTCCGCGAATCGCGCGTGCTGCGCCAGCTCGATACCGTGCTGGCCGGGCGCAAATGCGACCTGGTGCTGTCCGACATGGCCCCGAATCTGTCCGGCATCCCGACTGCGGATGCTGCCCGTATGGAACATCTTATCGATTTGGCAATTGAGTTTTCTCAACTCCACATGAAGCCGGCTGGTGCATTGTTGGTGAAATGTTTCAAGGACATGGGGTTTAGTCAAATCGTTGAGAAATTTCGTCAGGAATTCAAGGTGGTCAAACAGGTCAAACCGAAGGCCAGCCGCGATAAATCCTCGGAAATTTTCCTGTTGGGTAAAGGCTTGAAAAACCCTGCCGAAAAGAATCCCGTGCGGGACGACGAATCCACCCTTGATATTTGACGATTTCAACCGCACATTGCCCAGGAAACGCCGTTTTCGGTGCAATTTGGCCAATAAATGGTGGTTTCCAGTGGTTTTTTCGCCGTTTTTACCTGTCCCGCCGGGCGCGCGTGGCACCGTTTGGCTATTGCAGGTAGAATCGGCGTTCTAAGTAATCGGTAAAAGATGCATCCCGCATCGAAGGAGTTTTCGTGAATAATATGTTTTCCAAATCCGCCATCTGGGTTGTGGTCGTCCTGCTGTTATTCATGCTGTTCAAGCAGTTTGACACCCACACGGTGGCCGGCGGCGCCAAGCCCATCGCTTATTCCGAACTGCTCGATGAGGTCAAGGCTCGCCGGATCAAGGATGTGGTCATCGAAGGTGCGAATATCGTCGCCACCCGCACCGACGATAGCAAGGTGCGCTCCACCGCCACCGGCCTGGACCGCGGGCTGATCGGCGACCTGCGCGACAACAACGTGCACTTCGACATCAAACCGCCTGAGGAACCATCGTTCCTTTCGCAAGTTTTCATTTCCTGGTTCCCGATGCTGCTGCTGATCGGCGTCTGGGTATTCTTCATGCGTCAGATGCAGGGCGGCGGCAAGGGCGGGGCGTTCTCGTTCGGCAAGTCCAAGGCCCGCATGATGGATGAGACCAACAACACCGTCACCTTCGCCGACGTGGCCGGCTGCGACGAAGCCAAGGAAGAAGTCAACGAGATCGTCGACTTCCTCAAGGACCCCACCAAGTTCCAGAAGCTGGGCGGACGCATTCCGCGCGGCGTGCTGATGGTCGGCCCTCCGGGTACCGGTAAAACCCTGCTGGCGCGCGCCATTGCCGGCGAAGCCAAGGTGCCGTTCTTCTCGATCTCCGGTTCGGATTTCGTTGAAATGTTCGTCGGCGTGGGCGCCAGCCGTGTGCGCGACATGTTTGAAAACGCCAAGAAACACTCGCCGTGCATCATCTTCATCGACGAGATCGACGCGGTCGGCCGTCATCGTGGCGCCGGCATGGGCGGCGGTAACGACGAGCGCGAACAGACCCTGAACCAGCTGCTGGTCGAGATGGACGGCTTCGAGGCGAGCTCCGGCGTGATCGTCGTGGCCGCCACCAACCGTGCCGACGTGCTCGACAAAGCGCTGCTGCGTCCGGGCCGTTTCGACCGTCAAGTGATGGTCGGCCTGCCGGACATCCGCGGGCGCGAACAGATTCTCAACGTGCACATGCGCAAAGTGCCGATCGGCACCGACGTCAAGGCCGACATCCTGGCCCGCGGCACCCCCGGCTTCTCGGGCGCCGACCTGGCCAACCTGGTCAACGAAGCGGCCCTGTTCGCCGCCCGCCGCAGCAAGCGCCTGGTCGAAATGAGCGACTTCGAAGACGCCAAGGACAAGATTTACATGGGTCCGGAGCGCAAATCGATGGTCATGCGCGAGGAAGAGCGCCGCAACACCGCCTACCACGAGTCCGGTCACGCGGTGGTCGCCAAGCTGTTGCCGAAGGCCGATCCGGTCCACAAGGTCACCATCATGCCGCGCGGTTACGCGCTCGGCCTGACCTGGCAGCTGCCTGAGCACGACAGCCTGTCCGGCTATAAGGACAAGATGCTGGAAGAAATTTCCATCCTGTTCGGCGGCCGGATTGCCGAGGAAATCTTCGTCGGCCAGATGTCGACCGGCGCCTCCAACGACTTCGCCCGCGCCACCAAGCTGGCCCGTTCGATGGTTACCCGCTTCGGCATGAGCGACAGCATGGGCGTGATGGTCTACGAAGACAGCGAGAACGAAGGCTTCTTCGGCGGCGCCACCAAGACCATTTCGGAAGCGACCCAGCAAAAGGTCGACGCCGAAATCCGCTCCATCCTCGACCGCCAGTACTCGCTGGCGCGGCGCCTGCTGGAAGAAAACAGGGACAAGGTCGAAGTCATGACCCGCGCCCTGCTCGACTGGGAAACCATCGACGCCGACCAGATCAACGACATCATGGCCGGCAACGAGCCGCGCGCACCGAAAGCGGGCTTGCTGACCAAACGCCCCTCGTCGGGCGATAGCGGTTCCGGCGGGGTGTCGCCGAACGCCGCAGCACCTGCCTGATCGAATCGAATCAGGGGGTAGGTCGGTATATAATGCCGTTCAGTCAATAACTGAACGGCATTTTTCATTTCCGGCCAGATCAAGCAACCTCACCAAGTACGCATGCGACACACTCTTCAATGCGGCCGATTCGGCTTCGATCTTGCCGCACGGCCGCTCGTCATGGGCATCCTCAACGTGACACCCGATTCATTTTCCGACGGCGGCAAGTTCCAATCGCTGGAGTTCGCCTTGTCGCGCGCTGAAGAAATGATCAGCGAAGGCGTGGACATGATCGACATCGGCGGCGAGTCGAGCCGCCCCGGCGCCCCCGCGCTGCCGCTTGACGAAGAATTGCGTCGCGTGATGCCGGTGGTGTATGCGTTGCGCGACCTCGGCAAGCCGGTCTCGGTGGACACCTACAAGCCAGCCGTGATGCGCGAAGCCATCATTGCCGGGGCGGACATGATCAACGACATCAATGGATTCCGTGCGCCGGGCGCGCTCGACGCGGTGGCGGGCAGCGATTGCGCCCTGTGCGTGATGCACATGCAAAGCGATCCGCAAACCATGCAGCACAACCCCCGCTACGACGACGTGGTGGGCGAAGTGATCGGATTTCTGCGCGAACGGGTGGAGGCGATGACTGCCGCCGGCATCGAGCGCGAGCGCATCTGCATCGACCCCGGTTTCGGCTTCGGCAAGACCGTCGAGCACAACTATGTCTTGCTGCAAAACATTGGCCGCATGCAGGATGAACTCGGCCTGCCGGTGCTTGCGGGCCTGTCGCGCAAGTCGATGATCGGCGCCGTCACCGGTAAGCCGCTGGAGCAGCGTCTGGCCGGCAGCCTGGCCGGGGCGCTCGCTGCGGTAGCACAGGGAGCGCGCATCGTGCGCGTGCATGATGTTGTTGAAACCGTTGACGCTTTCAAGGTGTGGCAGGCAGCAACCGTTACGCCGCATTCGAATTCATCGTATTAACTCACACAAAAAAAGAGTAAAACATGGCACGTAAATATTTCGGTACTGACGGTGTGCGTGGACTGGTTGGCGTTGCGCCGATCACGCCTGATTTTGTGATGCGGCTCGGCTACGCCGCCGGAAAAGTGCTGGCGAAAACCAACACCGCCTCCGGCCGACCGACCGTGCTGATCGGCAAGGACACCCGCATCTCCGGCTACATGCTCGAAGCCGCGCTCGAAGCCGGCTTTGCCGCCGCCGGCGTGGACGTCATGCTGGCCGGCCCAATGCCGACCCCGGCGGTGGCCTACCTGACCCGCGCGCTACGCCTGTCCGCAGGCGTCGTGATCTCCGCCTCGCATAACCCATTCCAGGACAATGGCATCAAGTTCTTCTCCGAGCACGGCACCAAGCTGCCTGACGCGGTCGAGCTGGAAATCGAAGAAGCGATCGACCAGCCGATGGGCTGCGTGCCATCGGAAAAGCTGGGCCGCGCCAAGCGCCTGGACCACGCCCAAGGCCGCTACATTGAATTCTGCAAAGGTACGTTCCCGAACGAGCTGGATCTGCACGGCCTGAAGATCGTGGTCGACTGCGCGCACGGCGCCGCCTACCATATTGCCCCGAGTGTGTTCCACGAACTGGGCGCCGAAGTGGTCGCCATCGGCGCCTCGCCGGACGGCTTCAACATCAACGCCGGCTTCGGCGCCACCGCACCGAAGGCGCTGTCGGAGGCCGTAGTCGCCCACAAAGCCGACCTCGGCATCGCGCTCGACGGCGACGCCGACCGCCTGCTCATGTGCGACAGCAGCGGGCGCATCTACAACGGCGACGAGCTTCTTTACGTCATGGTGCGCGACCGCATGAGCACCGGCCCGGTCGCAGGCGCGGTCGGCACGCTGATGACCAATATGGCGCTGGAAGTCGCGTTCAAGGAACTCGGCGTCGGCTTCAAGCGCGCCAAGGTCGGCGACCGCTACGTGCTGGAAGTCATGAAAGAGAACGGCTGGCTGTTCGGCGGCGAAGGTTCGGGCCACCTGCTGGCCTTGGACAAACACACTACCGGTGACGGCATCGTTTCGGCGCTGCAAGTGCTGTCGGCCTTGAAACGCAGCGGCAAGACCCTGGACGGCTGCTGCAAGGAGTTGACGCTGTATCCGCAAACCCTGATCAACGTGAAAGTGCCGGCCGGCTTCGACTGGACCAAGAACGCCGCAATGGTTTCCGAAAAAGAAGCCGTCGAGCGTGAGCTGGCGGACGCCGGCCGCGTACTGATCCGCGCCTCCGGCACCGAGCCGCTGATCCGTGTGATGGTGGAAGCCAAGAATGCTGCGCAGGCCGAATCGTCGGCCCGGCGCATCGCCGACAAGGTCCCCGTGTAAGATTCCGCACGGAATACTTCGGGGAGTGTCATTGACGCTGATGGCGCTCCGACGTATAATAACGTCTTCGGAGTGTGGCGCAGTCCGGTAGCGCACCTGGTTTGGGACCAGGGGGTCCAAGGTTCGAATCCTTGTACTCCGACCAAGTTTTAAGGACGGGCTGTCATTCAATTGGCGGCCCGTTTTTCATTTCCGTGATGCTTTCATGGCATTGCACAGACTGCCCATAGCTCAGTTGGATAGAGCATCAGCCTTCTAAGCTGAGGGTCACAGGTTCGATTCCTGTTGGGCAGGCCAATCCGCGTAGGACAGATCAAGATCGACTTCGTTGCTTTCCCTTAAATTCCGACCAACGAGCTGGTTTTAAGTGCAATTCGAATAATCGCTGCTCGACTCAAAATGTGATCGTGCATAAGTACGACCAATAAAGGCTCAAGCAGCGGGCACCGCATATTCAATACGATCACGACCATTTTCCTTGGAGCGATACAGGGCCTGGTCGGCACGGTCGATCAGCTCGGCCAACGCCAGCGGGCGCCGCACTTCAAACGCGATCACGCCGAAACTGCCGGTAACGCTGATGGCTTCGTGCTCGCTGATGCGAATCGGTTCACGCCGGACCGCCTCCCGCAGCTGCTCCACGCGCGCATGGCCGGTGGCCTCGTCCAGGCCCGGCAGCAGCACCAGGAATTCCTCACCGCCATAGCGGCCCACTGCGTCGCTTTGCCGCACGGATGCGCTCAAACGCGTCACCGCCTCGCGCAGCACCGCGTCGCCGGCGGGGTGACCGTAGGTGTCGTTGACGCGCTTGAAATGGTCCAGGTCCAGCAAGACCAGCAGCAAGGGCTGTTGCTGGGCGATGGCCTGTTCCAGCGCGCGTTCGATGATTTCCAGGATGGCGCCGCGATTCCAGGCGCCGGTCAAACTGTCCCTGAGCGCGCGCTGGCGCAATTGTTCACGCGACTGTTCCAGATCCCGCGTGCGCTCGCGCACCAGTTGCTCGGTATGCAGCTGGCGTTGCAGCAGATGACGTACCCGCAAGCGGTACAGCAGCGTCAGCAGCATGACTGCCAGCAGCGCGCATAGCAGGTAGAACGGCGTGGTGCGCCACCATGGCGGCAGAATGGTGACCGTATGCCTCTGCAACGGCGATACCCCGTGGCTGGAGGTATTGCTGGCGTAGTATTCGAACTGGTAGTCGCCGGGGGGCAGGGCGGCATAACGCACCTGCGCGACGGCCGACTCGGCCCAGCTGTCTTCCAGCCCCGCCAGCCGGAAGTGGAAACGCAGTCTGGTGCGATTCTGTGGATCCAGACTGGCCAGGTTCAGCTCAAGCGGCGCGTTGGACCACGGCAGTATCCACGCCTGGTCCGTCGCCAGCGGCTGGACGTCGCGGCGGGCCGCTTCGATGCGCACGCTCAGCGGCTGCGGCGCGAACAGGAGTTCAGGGCGGCGCACATGCGAGGCACCATTGCTGGTCGTGATCCACATCGAGCCGTCGACGTCCTCGTAGAAGACGCTCGCATTGGTGTCGTTCCAGATCAGGCCATCGTTCTGGTCGAAAAAACGCCAATGCTCGCGGTTCCACACTGCGATCCCGGCATCCGTCCCGACCCACAGCCAGCCCCGCCTGTCCTCATGCAGGGCGACAACGGTGGCGTCGTGCAACACGCGACTGTCCACAGCTTCGGCCCGCAAGCCCTGACCGGAGTAATGCGCACGCCACAGACCGCCCTGCACATCGCCAAGCCAGAGCGAACCGTCGGCGGAGCAGCTCATGTCAGATAAATCGATGCCGTTGCCCAACTGGTGTACTGCGTAGCTGCTCCAGCTGCCGCCATCGAGGCGTAGCAACTGGCGCGAGCTTAGAAACCATAATGCGCCGCCGGTCGCCTGACACTGGGTGATATAGGCCACGCTGTCGGCGCCGACGGGCTGCACCAGTCCTTCTGGCGGGTGCACCGCCTGCGCGCCCATGGTTGAATCGACCACGGCAATCCCATCGATGGTGGACAGCCAGAGCCGCTGCGTACCGTCCACGAGCAGGCGGCGCACCAGGGGCAAGTGGCGCGTATGAACGCTGGCGTGGCCGTCGCCCAGTCGCGCCAACAGTCCGGAAAAGCTGCCTCCCCATGCCTGACCGCCTTTGTCCAGCACCAGGCTGGACCACTGGTCCGGGCGCAAGCCGGATGCCATCGGGGTAAAACGCCGGGCACCGGGCAACAAACGCGCCAAACCGGAACGGGTACCGGCATACAGCACACCGGCGCCATCCCGGACAAAGGACAGCAGCACATCGGACGGCAAGCCTTGCTCAGCGGTCCAGTTCTCCCAGTTGCCGTAGCCCAGCCAGTGAATCAAACCCAAGCCGCGCGAGCCCAGCCACAGGCCGCCGCCTTGATCGAATTGCACGGCACTCAGGCCGCCGGCCGAGCGCAAGCCATTGGCGGGGCCGTAGTGCTCCCAGCGCGCCTGGTCCCACTGGACCAGGCCGTCGTCGACATTGCTGAGAATCCGGCCCTGGTCATCCTCGACGAGGAAAGGCCGCAGATTGGCTTTGCGCAGCACATCGCCCGGCGGAGTGCGGTCGACAAAGCGTTGCGCCCCGGGTGGCAGGGCAATGATGCGGGAATCCCCGCGCGCCCATAACTGACCAGTGCGGTCGCGCAGTATGGCGCGCCAGTTATCCGACGGGACACCCTGGGCAGCGCTCCATACTGTGAGTCCTTCCGAGCCACTGTGGCACAGCGACTGGCCGCACCCCATCCACAGCGCGGCGCCCGCCTCGACGTGGACGCTGCTGATATAGGCGAGCGGAGCGTGCCGCTTGACTTGCTCCTCGGAGAATACCGGCTCTACCTGCGGCTGGCCGTCGCGCAGTGTCAGCGTATAGACGCGCGAACCGGTAATGAGGTAGGGGCTGCCGGCGGGGCCGACGACCAGGCTCTGACCTGGCCAGACGTCGACATTGCGTCCGTCATGGCGCCGTACGGCCTGCAATCGCTCGCCGACCTTGAGAAAGAGTCCGTCGTAGTTGCCGACCCACAGCCTGTTGTTGTGGTCCACCAGCAACGCGGTAACCATGGCATCGCCCAAGCCTTCGCGTTGCGCGTAACGCTGAAAACTGGCACCGTTGTAGCGGAATAAGCCATTTTCGGTGCCTACCCACAGGTAACCGTCATGGTCGCGCGCCATCGCGGTGACGGCGAGGTTCGTCAAGCCATCCTGCTGGCCGTAGTAGCGCAGAGGCATTTGCTGGGCGCTTGCCACACCCGGCAACATTAATGCCAAAGTGACCAGGCTGCCCAGCATGCGGTACAGGCGCATTCCTGTTAGCGTCATTCTTTCCAGCAAAGCTCGATCCCAAGTTGTATTGTCGCCGGGCAAGCTTATGATGGAGTTCGGCTTTTGCCAAGGGGAATTTTTTTCAAGCGAGCTGGTTTTCTCCGTGCCTGTCACGGCTTGATGTTGCCGCCTTGCTGCGCCCCGCCCGGACCTTGCGTTCCCACAGTGCCGGTTTCGCCGCCAGGCATGTCCGTTCCTTTCAATTGGTCGCCCTGGGCAATGCTTTGCTTGGCCCCAGGGTTCCCCTGCTGCGAATTGCCTTCCTTACGCTTGCCCGCGTTCACATCCTGGCCAGCCGGCTCGATGCCGCCCGCATGGCCGCCGCGAATGCCGTCGATAGGGTTGTCGCTGTCTCCGCCGAGGGATTGATCGTGTCCGTGGTTGGTCATGTTGATCTCCCGAATGATGTAACTGAACATGTTCATCCTAGAGCACCACAGCGCGATCGCTCGTAGGCGCGCGCACCGGTGGAATGTAGGATTTTTGCTAGCTACCCTGCCAACTTTCCCGCGTCGCTAGAATGTGAAACAAATGCTACGAATTGTGTCAAAACCGTATTGACGGGCTGTGCTTGAGTATTCTGGCCTCGCAGTACTTGCTGAGGCGACAAGCTTCGCTGGCCTCAGCGGCCTTAAAATTTTTCACTATCTGGAGAATCACAATGAAAAAACTTGCCCTGTTTGCAGCAATTTGCACCGTGTCCGCGTTCGCTGGCGCCGCTCCAAAACCTGCCGCCGCGCCGGCGCCGCAAAACGTCAGTACCGCAAGCGCTGCTACCGCCAAGGAAGGCAAGGTCGACGGCCAGGCGACGGCTACGGCGGCCAAGGAACATAGTGCGGACAATGCCGTCACTCCGGCCGAAGTGAAAGCTGACGCGCAGGCTGCCACGCCAGCGGTCCCCGCAGCGCCCGCCGCACCGGCAGTCCCGGCTGCGCCAGCTGCCCCGGCTGCACCAGCTGCCAAATAAGTGTTCCGATGCCGCGCGGCCCCGCCGCGCGCACTGCGCACGCTCCTGCCAACGGCCGAGCGTGCTTTTTTTCGTCTATGCCGCCGGCTTCATGCACGCGTGCCTGGTGACCAGCATGTGTTCGTCTTCCACTGCTCATCAGCTGCTCCTCTCGATTGATGATCAGTGCTGCATGGCGGATAACCTCATGTTCACACTGTGGCGGAAAGACACTGTGCGCAAGCGAACGCAGTTCATGCGTTCAGGGTACACCCATCGGGCGCGCCAAAAAAAATACGGCGCCACAGCGCCGTATTCAGGGTTCAGCGTGTCGCCGCATCAGGGCTGCGGGGTCCAGCCCGCACCGTTGCTGTAGGCGGCGAAAATCTTGGTGCGGTCGGCAAACCCGGCGCTGACCTCGTCGGCGCTGAGCAGGTAACCGCCCACGCGCGTGGACAGGTTCAGCGGGGTGCCGGCCAGGTCGGCGGTGCCGTATTCGCGCCAGCCGCTGATCGCCGTCGGGACGGTGGGGTTGGGGGCGGGCTGGCCGTTCACGCCCAGGCCTGCCCAGCCGGCCGCATTGATGTGGCGGTCCATCTTGCAGTTGATGAAGGCGATATTGTCCCAGCTGGCCGTACCGCCCGGGCTGCGCGCCAGGTAGGTGGCGCCGTTGGGCACGTCGCTATGCAGGGCGCCCGAACCGGGGCCGTGGGTCAGCGAGCTGTTCAGGAACACGAAGCCCTTGTCGTTGGCGTTGGTGACGCGCGCCTGCAGCACGTAGCCGCCGGAGTTGGCGTTGACGCTGTCGCCGAGCGAACGGATCTCGCTCTCTTCGAACAGGGCCACATGGCTGCCGCCCCAGATGAAATCGACGTTGCCGGCCACCAGGGACTGGTAGAACCAGGCGTAGCCTTTCAGGTTCAGGGTGTCCTGTTCGCTGAAGAAAGCGGCGTTCCTGGCGATCAGACGGCCCTCGCTGTTGAAGTACACCGTTTCGGCCTGGCCCGAGATGGCCGCCGAGCGGACCATGGTGTTGCGGATGGTCAGGCTGTCCAGGGTCAGCAGGTCGACCGCTTCGATCAGCATCAGGGCGCGGCCGCCGCTCGGGGTGCCGGTGGTGGTCGGCGCTTCGCTCGCGCCTGTGCCCGGGTTCATGGTGTCGTAGTTGAGCTCCTGGATCACCACGCCGTCGCGGCTTTCGCCCTTCAGGGTGACATTGTCCTTGTTGCGCAGGAACAGCAATTCGTCGTACGTGCCGTTGCGTACGTTGATGGTGACCGGGTCTGCCTTGGCGAAGCTCTTCATGGCGTGGTTGAGCGCGCCTTGCACGGTGCGGAAGTCGGCTGGGCCATCATCGTCGACGGTCAGGGTCGTGCCGGTCGGCGCGGCGGCCTTGGTGCTGAACGTCCAGTTGGCGCTGCGGCCAATGCCAACGAAAGGCGTGCCGCCCAGCGAGGTGTTGGCGAAAACGCCGTTGGCAATGGCCACGTAGTATTCGGTGCCGTAGGCCAGCTTGTTGTTGTGTGGCTTGATGGTCACGGTATTGCCGACGATCTTGATCGGCGAATAATTGACCTTGCGTACATTGGTCGCGCCGGTGTAACCGAGCACATCGATTTCGCCGCTCAGCTTGATGGTGTCGACCAGCGCATCGTCGAGCTTGCGAAAGATGCGGATGGTGCCACCCGTGCCCGGGGTGGGCGGGCTGTCGAAGACCAGCTTGAGCTGGGCATCGACGTTTTCGTTGGTGCTGGCGGCGGCCGGCCAGGTGGCATTGTTGAGCAGGTAGGTCTGGGTCGGCTGAATGAATTGCGGGCTGATCGAGGCGGTGATGGTGCGGGTCAGGGTGCTGTCGGACCCGCTGGTAACCACGATCTTGGCGCTGCCTTCGCTGACCGGGGTCAGCTTGATGTTGTTGCCCTCGATGGTGACGGCGACCACCGCCGGGTTGCTGCTCGAGGCGGTGAAGGTGTCGGCGCTGCCATTGCTGCGTTTGGCGGTGACCGCCACGGTGAGCGGGGTGTCGCCGGCTTCGGCGCTGTAGGTCAGCGCGGCGGGATTGAGGGTCAGCTGCACGGGTTTGAGCGCGGGGTTGCCGACGCGCACGTCATCGATCATGAAGGACTTGTTGGCGGTGTACAGGCCGATCAGGCCACGGGCCGCGAACGAGGTATCGGTGGTCGAACCGAGGTTTTCGCCATCCAGGTAAACGGTCAGGGTGCTGCCGATCATTTCGAAACGCACGGTGTAGAACTGGGCGTCCATGTTGATCGCTTTCTTGACCTGCTTGAGACGGCTCAGCGCGCCGCTCACCGTTTCGGCGATCTCGACCTGGGTGCTGGTGGTGGCGCTTTGCACGTTCAGGCCGGCACCGTACCAGTTGCTGGCGTCGACATAACGGGTCACCAGGTACAGCTGCTTGTTGCCCGTGGTGCCATTGGTCATGGGACGGATGCGCGCCTCGACGAAATAGTCGCCCGAGGGAACATTGCCCATTTCACTGGCCTTGATCAGCGCCAGGATGCCGCCGGTGGAAGCGGCCGTGTATTGCATGACTTTGTTGGTCGAGCCGGTCGTTTCACTGACCACGCTGAAGGACCCGTTGGCGCCTGCCACAGGCAGCAAGTCCCACTTGGCGCTGCTGCCGTTCTGGAAGTCGTCGCAGAAATACAGGCCGCTGGCCGGGCAGGTCAGGGTCGGATTGGTGTCGACGACGACACTGCCGGTGCCGCTGATGGACGTGCTGAGCTTGCCACCGCCGGCCTGGGACAGCGCGTTGGCCTTGACAATCGAGGCCGGACGCAGGGTGTAGGCGTAAGGCACGGTCCAGCTGACATTGTTCGACACCGAGCAGGCGCCGAGCGCAGCGCCGTTGAGCAGCGAACCGGTATCCTTGAATGCGCCCGGATTGCTGCCCGAGGGGATGGCGACGCTGTCGCAATTGACCGCGCCGTTGATGGCGAACACATTATTTTGCGACAGGATCTTGGCGGCAGTGCCAACCCCGATGCTGTAGCTGTAGCCATATACGGGCAAGGATTTGGTGCCGGCGTAGTAGTTGTTAAACAGATGCACCATGCCGAACCGCACGCGCGGTGCGCGCTGGGTGATGTCGGTCCAGACGTTGTTGGAGAAGGTGATGCGCAACTTGCCTTCATCGGTGGTGGCGGTGTCGCTCGAGCCGATCAGGTTGTTCTTGTTGTGCTTGTTAAAGCTGTTGTACGACACCGTCACATAGTCGGATGCGTTGGTGATGTCGAGCGCGCCGTCGTGGCATTGCTTGGTGTGGCCGTTTTCCACCGGCAGCATGTCGTCGGTAACGGGGGCATCGGTGAAGCTGTTGTGGTCGATCCAGATATGGTCGGACGAGGTGATGCCGATCGCGTCGTAGGCCGAATTCCAGTTGCCGGTCGCTCCGTCGGTGGGGTCCCAGACCGGGCCGACGTCGCAGGGGTTGACCAGCTTGAGGTTGCGGATAATGATTTGCGACACGCTCGAGAGCACGATGCGGCCGTTGACGAAGCCGGCGTTGCTGCCGGCCCCGATCAGGGTCGTGTTGCTCTTGAGGCGGATGGCGCCACGCGCGGCCTGGTCGCCGGTGCTGGTGTAGGGCACGCCCTCGCTCATGTCGATGATGCCGTTGACCTTGATGATCTTGCCGTTCGTGCCGGCATTGGCGATCGCGGCCAGCAATTCCTTGCGGTTGTTGACGGTATAGATTTGCGAGGTGATGGCGTTGGCGCCGCCGACGGTGCCGCCGGCCTGGCTGGCCCAGCCGTCAGCCGGTGCCGTCTGGCGGGCCGGATCGACCGCGTCGGCAGCGTTGCCGCCGACGGCGGCCATCACCATGGCGGCGCACAGCGCGGCCTTGAAGCTCAATTGCTTCCCGAATCGTTTCATTTGGTGCTCCTGTCACAGGAAAGGGAAATGCTGCGGCCGCGTCGGCCGCGCGCTGTCAGATGCCGTTGCGACGGCGCCGCACCAGGGCCATGGCTCCGGCGCCGGCCAGCAGCAGGGCGGCGCCGCCCGGTGCCGGCACTTCGGTCGCGGCGGCCAGGCCGATCTGGCTGGTGAAGGAGACGAAGTCGCCATTCCATGTGACGTTGCTCATGTCCAGGCCGAGCGTGTGGCTGTCGATGATAGTCAGCAGCGGCATGCCGCCGATGGCGCTGGTGTCGAGCAGGGTGAAGGCCGCGAGCGCGGCCGGCAGGGTGGCGCCGAAATCGAAGCGCATGCTGTAGGCGCCAGGGGGGATGCTGGCGTTGTTGGTCACCGTCAGCAGGCCGGTGCTGGAGAAGTCGAACATGAACAGGTAGTCGCCGGTCTCGAATTCGACCCCGCTCTCGGTCGGCTCCAGCTTGGTGGTGTTGGAGCCGGCGACGGCAGCGAAATCGCTGTCGTTGCCCAGCACGGCGGTGGTGCCGTTGTAGGTGGCCGTGATCACGGTCGTGGCCAGTGGCAAGATGTCCGCGTGTGCTTGGCTTGCGGAAAAAGCGGCCGCAAGTGTCCCCATTAGCATTATTTTTTTCATGGTGTCTTGGTCCCGAAGGTTGTTGTAAAGATCGTTACTGCATAAAGCATCGATGAAGCGAAACTAGGTCGATAAGCTCGTGTTGAAGACCTTCCCGCCAATAGTCACCTTGCTGAGCTTGAGGCCACGGACGTTGTACAGATACCAGGGCTGGGCCGCGTTGACCGGCGTGCCGAAGTCGCTGTCGCTGATGGTGACGTCGCGAATGGGCAGGATCGGCAATGGCTTGGCGCCGTTATAGTCGAACGCGACCGGTCCGAGCAGCAGGAAGGCTTGGTAGCACGAGAAACGGCCTTTGCCGGTATCGACGCCGCCGACCTTGACGCCGGAAATGTGCACGTGCGATACCACCGGCGGGCGGATGCGCACGTTGTCGCCGCCAGGGGCATAGTCGCAATCGATGGTGATGACCGCTCCGGCCGAGGAAGCGACCGACTTGGGTGGTATCGGCGAACCCGGCAGGGGTGAATAGAATTGCGGTTCGATCGACACGCCGTTCGGGATCGACACGTTGCGTACGTAGAAATGCTTGAGGAAACCGCCGCGGTTCATATTCGTTTTCATGCGGATGGCGGTGCTGAGCGGACTGGTGGCCCAGTTGACGTTGCGAAACTCGATGTCCTGCGCATAAATGTTCTGGATACCGCCCGACATTTCGCTGCCCAGGGTGACGCCGCCGTGGCCGCTGTTCATGACGCAGTGCTGGATCAGCACGTTCTGGGTGGGGCCGTATTGGGTGTCGAGGTTCTTGCCGGCCTTGATGGCGATGCAGTCGTCGCCGCAATTGAAGGTGCATTTTTCGACCAGCACGGTGTCGCAGGCTTCCGGATCGAAACCATCGCTGTTCGGGCCCATGCTGTCCATGTGCACGTCGCGAATTTCCAGATAGCGGCAGTTGACCGGGTGGTGTTGCCAGAACGGCGCCTGGTTGATCTGGTATCCCTTGAGCAGCACATTGGTGCAGCTGATGAATTCGACCATGCAGGGGCGCAGGAAGTGGCCACGGCCGAAGATGCGGCGCGCCACCGGCACGTTCGCTTCCGACAGGGATGGCAGGTAGGCGTCGTCGGCGCGCCAGCGTTTGCCGTCGCCCTCGATCAGCGCGGCCTGCTCGGCGCTCATGCCGGGGGCGATCTCGCTGACCTTGCTGGCATTGTTGGGGTTGACCACGTTCTGGGCGAACTGTTGGCGCGGGCCTGGCTTGCGCTTGCCTTTCCAGTCCCACCAGCATTCGCCAGTCGCTTCGAGCGGCACGCCGCCCTGGCCGTCCAGAATGCTGGTCCAGTCTTCGCCGGTAAGGGCGATATTGTCCTGGCCGTTGGCGTACACCAGCGGGCAATAGTTGAGGCAATCGTTGCTTTGCCAGCGCGACAGGACCAGCTTGCCGTTCGGTCCGCAGTCGACGTCGCCATATTTGGCGAAATCGTCCGGATCGTTGCTGAAGTAGACGTGGGCGCCCGCCTTCAGGTGCACGTGGACGTTCGATTTCAGGACGATCGGGCCCTTGACCAGCCAATTGCCTGCGGGGATGACGACCCGGCCACCGCCGGCCGAGTGGCAGGCGGCGATCGCGGCGGCGATGGCTGCATAGCAATCGGCAGCGCCTGGCGCCGGCGTGCCGACCTCGCCTTCTTCGTGGTGGCCGGTGTAGGCCTTGACCATGACGGTCTTGCATGGCACCGCGCCATGCTCGGTGATGACGAAGTCTTGCTTGCGGAAGGTCAGCGGTGTGCGGAAGCGGTCGGCAATGGCCTGCGCCTGGCGCCAGGGATCGGTGTTGGCGGTCGCGAAGGCGGGCAGGGCGGCGCTGCCGCCAAGGGCCAGGCTGACGGCCGACGCGGCGCGCATCAGGGCGCGGCGCTGCAGGTTGATGGATTGCGTCATTACATTACTCCAGTAAATCAAATAGTGGGAGGCCGGGCGGCGGCACGCGCGCCTCCAGGCCGGACGGCGCGCGCGGCGGCCCTCAGTGGGGCCGGCGTGATGGGGCCAGGCAATTCGGGGGCAGTGGCATGGGCGTCTCTCTTATCATTGTCGTCCACCCCATCATGGGAGGCGGATCGGTCCTGCTTGCTGCTGGCGTCAAGCTAGCCACGCGAAAATGTGCGCGTGACGCGCTCCAGATGGGCGCGCATGGCCGTGCGCGCGGCTGCCGGATCGTGCGCGACAATCGCCGCGAGAATACGCCGGTGGTCCTTGAGCGTTTCTTTACGCAATTCTTCAGTCTGAAAGTGTTCTTTGAGCTTATGCCACAGGCGGCCGCGCTGGCTCCACAGGTATTCGACCATGCCGACATAGGCGCTATTGCCGGTGGCGCGCGCGATGGCCAGGTGAAAGTTGCGGTCGGCCTGTTCGTTGCTGCTGTAATTGTCGTGGTTGCGTTCCATCTCGATGATGGCGGCAAGAATGGCATCGATGGCGCTGTCGCTGGCCATGCGGGCGGCCAGGGCGCACACCTCGGCTTCGATCAGCCGGCGCGCGGACAGCACCTCGAACGGGCCCGGCCCGGCGACCTCGACGGTGGGCGGAACGTCGACGGGAGCGCTGACATACACGCCCGAGCCGCTGCGCACTTCGACTTCGCCACCCAGTTCGAGGGCGATCAGGGCTTCGCGCAGGGAGGCGCGCGACAGGTTCAGGCGGGTGGACAGTTCACGCTCGGAAGGCAGGCGTTCGCCCGGCGCGATGCACTCTTCGCGAATCAGCTCCTTGATCCGTTCGGCCACGACCCGGTACAGGCGCGGCTCGTGCGTCATCGAATCATTCGCGGAAGAAAATTTTTTTAGCATGGCACCCAAGTGCAAGCGATTTGGTCAGGCCATTCTAAATTGGTCTTACCAATTGCGCAAGGTGCTCCGACCAAAAAAATATTGGCCTGAATGCCGCGGCTACTTCGCCCGGTGCACCCGGTGCGTCGCCAGGCGGCGCTGCAGATTGCCGAGAACGCGCTGGGCGCGGCCCAGGACGCTGCCTGCCAGATAGGCGATGGTAGCGGCCGGGTGCTGGATGCCATAGCCTTGCCGGCCCAGATTCTGTGGCATGAAAAAGCGGCTGAAGCGCAGCAAGGCGCCCTCGTCGCTGGTGCGGAAGCGGCCATTGACGTGGGTGGTGTTGAAACCGTATTCGTTACTGAACAGGAAGACGGCAGTGGGCGAGGTCATCGAAATATCGTGCGGTCCGTCGGCCGGCAGCTCCAGGTAGGGCAGCACGTAGGAGACGCGGATGCGCAGCGCCAGGTCGGGAATGTAGATGTGCAGCGGGGTGATCAGGCCTGCGCGTTCGAGCAGGTAGGGAAGAAACAGCAGCTTGGTGCGCACCGCGCGCAGGTGCTTGGCGAAAGCCGCGCGCAGGGCCGACGGCGCAACGGCCGGTTCCGCCGGCAAGAGTTCGCCCGGGATACCGATCAGGCGTTGCCAGTAACTGAGGGCGTCGTCGCTGGCGCTACGCAGGGTGCTCGGGGTGTCGGTATCGAGGTTGATGACGCTGCCCGGCTTCATGAAGGTGACGCAGCGCTGGGCGGCGCTGTGCGCGGCCCAGCGGGCAACACTGCCGGGCGAATTCTGGCAATCGTTGAGGTAGTAGTTTTCGATGTTGGAGAATGTGGCAAAGGAGGCAAACGGGACCGTCATGCCAGGCGCGAACGCGACGATCTGTAAGCGGATGCGTTGCAGCTTTTCGGCCGCGGCCTTGCGCCGCAGTTCGCTTTCAAAGGGATTGCCAACCCAGTTGGCGTAGCCGAACTCGGTCAGCAGCACGTCGATATCGGCGCCGGCGCCGGCGCGCGTCAGACTGGCCTTGACCTTGCGGCAGTTTTCGGCGCTGGCGATGGCGCAGTCGTTCAGATTGAGGATATTGCGCCCGCCGCAGGCAATCAGGCAGTAAGAGTGGCCGTCCGAATACGGGTGCACGGTGATGTCCATCTCGTTGTCGAGTTGGACTGGTCTGCCGGCCATGCATTCGATGACGCAAAAGCCATTGCCGCGCAAGAAGCCGACCACGCGCTTGTCCTTGGTGTGCTGGTAGAGCAGGGTGACCTTGCCGGGGAAATCCTGCTTCAGGCGCTTGATGAAAGAGATCGAAAAGTGGTCGGGATGGTCGTGCGAGAACCAGACGAAGGTATTGCGGTGCTGGCTGGCGATCTCGTGCACCAGGCCGGCGTTGGAGGTGGAGGTGTCCAGCAGGCTCCAGCCGTTATTGAAGGCCGGTCCTTCAACCCACGGGTCGACCAGCAGCAAGGTGCTGTCGTTGGTGACATAGAAACAGGCGTGATTCACGAATGTCAGCAATTTGGTGTTCATGGTGCACCGTGTGGTGGAAGCTAGATGGCGATGAATTGCCCGCGATGAAAGCCGAGCGCGGTTTGCGGATCGGCCTGGCAGCGTTCCACCAGGCCGACGAAGATGACGTTGTCGCCTTCCCGGTAGCGGCTGCGGTGCCGGCATTCGAACGACGCCACCGTGCCGGCCAGCACCGGCGCGCCGCGTGCCGACAGACGGTAATCGAGCGTGTCGAAGCTGTGTGCGGCCGGCTGGGCAAAGTGGCGCGCCAGCGCGGGCTGGTCGCCGGCCAGCACGTTGACCACGTAGTGCTGGACGGCGGCAAACTTGTCCATCGTGCTGGCGCCGTGTGCCAGGCTCCACAGCACCAGCGGGGGCTGCAGCGACACGGACGTGAAGGAGTTGCTCGTTACGCCGACGAATTCGCCGCCGGGCAGGCAGGCCGTGACGACCGTGACCCCGGTGGCAAACTGCGACAGGGCTTGGCGAAAGGCGGTGGTGTCGAAGGCGGGCGTGGTGTCGCACAAGGAGGGAACTTGCATGGGCAGGCCTGCTCGGTTGAGTAATGATTGAATTCATACTAAATAGGGCATGGGGCCTGACTTTGATCCGCCACAAGCGTAACGGCTGGGTTTTCCGAGCCCAACTGTTCTCCTCCGCACAGTGTTTTCCATTAGAATTCAAAGCACCCATGAACCCGGTTCCGAGGCATCAATGGCAACAGCGGCAGCACAGCGGCGCGTGACCCCTGCATGAACTTCGCCCTGCAGGCGCCACGCGCGCCGTCGGTCGATCAGCTCAATCGGCGCCTCATCGGCGCGGTGCTGGTTTCGCTGTTGCTGCACGCGTTGGTGCTGTCGCTGCGCTTTGGCGTGCCGGGACTGGGACTGGGGCTGGCGTCCGGCGGTGCGCCGATCAATATCCGCATTGCCAAGATGAGCGCCGATCCGGCGCCCCCGGTGCCGCCGCTTGCGCCCACTCCCGTGGCGGATGCGCCTGTGCCGGCCGCAACGACACCACCGGTGTCCGGCATGGGCCTGGTCGATCCGCGCCCGGCGCCGGTTCCGCTTGCGCCCGCACCGGCCGCGCCGCCACTGCGGCGCGAGCGGCCGCGCCAGGCGCGCCGGATCAGCAGTCCGGTGCCGCGCGATCTGGACCGGGTTGCGCCCCGCGTGATTGCGCAGGACGCGCTGGTCAATGACTTTACGGTGGCGCCGCCGCAACCGGAAGAAGCCGAGCAGAAAACCCTCGATCCCCAGCAAGCCCAGTTGGGCAGCAATGACGGCAGTGATGCCGAGAATGCAGCCGCGGCGGCGGAGGCCGTGGTCCTTGCGCGCGAGCAGGAAGCGCGGCGCGAGGCCGAACTTGCCGAACGGATGAGACTCGAACAGCTGGAACGGGAACGCACGGCGGCGGAGGAGGAACGCCTGGCGGTGGAGCGGGTGCGTCAGGACCAACTGGCACAGGACAGCGCCCGCAAGGAGCAGGCCGCGAACGAGGCAGCGCAACGGCTGGCGCTGGAGCAGGCCGCCCAGCAGCGGCAGGCCGAGGACCGGGCCGCGCAGGAGAAAGCCGCACTGGACAAGCTGGCACAGCAGAAAGCCGCGCAGGAGCAGGAGCGGGCCGAACAGGAACAGTTGGCACTGCAAACAGCCGAGCGCGAAAAGGCGGCGCAGGACCAGCAGCTGCAGGAGCGGGCGGAACAGCAGCGTGTGGCGGCCGAGCGCGCCGCCGAGCAGGAACGCGCCGCGCAGGAGCGCCTGGCCCAGGAACGGGCTGCCCAAGATCGCGCCGCGCAGCAGCGTGCCAACGATCTCGCGCGCGAACGGGCCGTGGCGCAAACCGGATCCGGGGCAGCAAGTGAGCCGGCAGGCGCGGCGAATGGTCAGCCCGGAGCCGGTGTTTCCGCGTCCATCAACGGGGCGGCCAGTCCCTTGGGCAAAAGCGCGCGTGAGCTGGTCAAGGGACTCGACCTGCTGAAGGGGGCGCCTCCCGGGCCGATGGCCCGGCAGAACCGTCGCGTTGTCGTGGGCAGCAACGAACGCGATGTGCCGCTGCGTATGTTCGTCGACAGCTGGCGTCAAAAGATCGAGCGTAACGGCACCATCAACTACCCGCCCTCCTGGGCCAATATCGTGCGCATCGATCCGCTCGTGAACGTTGCCCTGCGCAGCGACGGTAGTGTGGAGGAAGTGACGATCATCCGTTCCAGCGGGCGCGCCGACATGGATGAAGCCGTGCGCCGCATCGTGCGCGTCAACGCGCGCTATTCCGCCTTCCCGCCGAATGTCGCGTCGCGCTCCGACGTCATCGACATCCGCCGCGTGTGGAAATTCGACGAGGCGCTCAAGCTGATGGAGGAGTTACCTTAGCGGAAATAGATTGCCATAAACATCGCGCGCACCGCACCGAATGGAGCCGATGCGCGGCCAGGAACGCCGTTTGATCTTTAGCAAAGCTCGCCAAATGGTGCTCACTTACTCTGGTCTCGACCGTGTTTAATTTGGCAATCATCATGAAACTTTCCACAAAGATTTTCCTGCGCCGCTATAGCCTGCTGCTGATGTTGTCCTTTGTCACTGCTTGCGCCAGCAATGTGAGCATGCCCGAACACGAGGTGGACGCCGCAGTCCCGCGCACCCAGCTCATTACCGATCAAGTGATCGAGGCCGATCGGCGCGAACGCGAGCGGATGGACAACAAGGCCATCGCCAGCCTGATCGTCAGCGCGCCACCGCCTTACCGGATCGACCGCGGCGACATCCTGTCGATTATTGTCTGGGACCATCCCGAACTGGCCGGCCAGGGAGTGGCCGCGTCGACCGTCAACGTCGACCTCGGCGCACCGGGCGCGCCGCCGGCCGGCTTTGTGGTCGATCACGACGGGCGCGTGCAGTTCCCGCTGGCCGGCATGCTCAAGGTCGGGGGCCTGACGGAAGAACAGGCGCGGGCAATGGTGGCACGCTGCCTGGCGCGCTATATCGCCGCCCCCAACGTCACGCTGCGCGTGCAGGCCTACCGCAGCAAGCGGGTGTACATCGACGGCGAGGTCAAGTCGCCTGGCCTGCAAGCCATCAACGATATCCCCATGACCCTGATGGAAGCGCTGAACCGTGCCGGCGGCCTTCTCCCTAGCGCCGACCAAAGCCGCATCGCGCTCGAACGCGGCGACGCCCGTTACAGCATCGACTTGCGCTCCCTGGTGCAAAAGGGCATCAATCCCGGCAACGTGATGCTGGCCGACGGCGACGTCGTACGGGTCCATTCGCGCGACGAGAGCAAGGTGTTCGTGTCGGGCGAAGTGGTTGCCCCCAAGGCGCTGACGATGCATAACGGCCGCCTGACCTTGAACGAGGCGCTGGGCGAGTCGGGCGGCATCAGTCCCACCACCGGCGACTCGCGCCAGGTGTACGTGGTGCGCCGCAGTGTGGACCGCACCGAAGTGTTCCAGCTCGACGCCCGCAAGACCGGCGCGCTGGCCATGGCCGAAGCGTTCGAGCTGCGGCCCAAGGACCTGGTGTACGTGGCCGCCTCGCCGCTGGCCAACTGGCACCGCAATTTGAGCATGCTGTTTCCCGGCGCATTGTCGCAGGCAATCGGCGTTACCAACCGACCATAGGCCATCCAGCCAGTTTCGCACGAAGGAGTCCATCATGAGCCGGCAAGGTGATCCGCTTCCTGTCTCGACCATCCGCCAAAGTACGCCCTTGGTGAGCGTGCCGCTGGCGGCGCGTGCCCCGCTGCCCGAACGGGACACGCATGACATCGACCTGAAGGGATACTTCAACATCCTGTACGACAGCCGCTGGCTGATTGGCCTGATTACGCTGCTGGTGAGCTCGATCGCGATCGTGTATGCCCTCATCGCCAGCCCGGTGTACGAGGCCAACCTGATGATCCACGTCGAGGAGGAAAGTCCCAACGCCTCGAAAAATATTCTGAGCGAAGTGTCGTCGCTGTTCGAAACCAAGAAAGCGCCCATTGCCGAAATGGAGCTGCTGCGTTCGCGCATGGTCATTGCCAATGCGGTTGACAATCTGCAGCTGTACATCGATGTGCGGCCCAAGTATTTCCCGGTGGTCGGCTTCTGGTTTGCCAACCGCCATGCCAGCGCGCTGTCCGAGCCCGGCATACTTGGCCGCGGCGGCTATGTCTGGGGGCCCGAGAAAGCCGAGGTGTCGCTGTTCGAAGTGCCGGGGCCGGCGCAAAATCTGGAGTTCGTCCTGACCGCGCAAGGACAGGGCGTCTACCACTTGAGCGGCGAGGCGCTCGACGCGGTCTACGAAGGGCGCGTGGGCACCACCCATCGCATCCCTGCGCGCGGCGGCGACATCGAGCTGCGCGTCGACACGCTCGACGGCAATCCGGGTGCCGAGTTCATCCTCAAACGCCACTCGCGCCTGCGCACCATCGAACGCATTCAAACCGCCATGGTCATTACCGAGCAGGGAAAACAGTCGGGCATCATCGAAGTCAAGATGCAGGGCGACGATGCGCAGCGCATCAACAGCCTGCTGAGCGAGATCGGCCGCGAGTACATGCGCCAGAATCTGGCGCGCAAGACCGAGGAGGCGGAAAAATCGCTGGCCTTCCTCAACCAGCAACTGCCGGCCCTGAAGCACCAGCTCGAACAATCCGAGGATAAGTACAACAATTTCCGCAACAGCAACGGCACCATCAATATGGCCGAGGAGGCGCGCATGAGCTTGCAGCAAGCGGCCTCTGCGCGTAACCGTAAGTTCGAGCTCGACCAGAAACGCACCGAACTGCTGACCCGGTTTACCGACGATCATCCCATCCTGCGCGGCCTGAACAAGCAGCGCCACGACGTGGATGTCGAGATTGCCGAGGCAGCGGGGCGCATCAAGGCGTTGCCGAGGCTTGAACGCGACGAAGCGCGCCTATTGCGGGACATTAAGGTCAATACCGATCTGTACACCGCACTATCGAACACGGCGCACCAGTTGCGCCTGATTTCGGTGGGGCGGGTCAGCAATGTGCGCCTGATCGATGCGCCGATGGCGCCGGAGAGTCCGCTCAAGCCGAACCGTCCATTGATCGTGGCCCTGGCTGCCGTGACGGGCATGTTTCTCGGCATCCTGATTGCGTTCGCACGCAAGGCCATTGGCGGGGCAATCGACGACCCGGAGCATATCGAGAAGATGCTCGGTGCGCGGGTGGTGTACGCCAGCATCCCGCACAGCAACCAGGAGGAAAAACTGCGCCGCAAAGCCAGAGGGGAGCAGGGCCGTATGCTCCTGCTGGCGCACGAATCGCCCGAAGACGCTGCGATCGAAAGCCTGCGCGGCTTCCGCGCCGCCCTGCTGTATGCCTTGCCTCATCTGAAGAACAATGTAGTGATGTTCGCCGGACCGGGCCGTCAGCTTGGGAAGTCGTTCCTGTCGGCCAATTTTGCCGCGGTGATGGCCGCCAGCGGCAAACGCGTGCTGCTGATCGATGCCGATTTGCGCAACGGCCATTTGCACCGCTATTTCGGTGTCGAGCGCGATCGCGGGCTGACGGCGGCAATCGATGGGGCTGGTGCATCGGAGCTCATCCACCGCGGCGTGCTCGACAACCTCGATTTCATCCCGACTGGAGCGGTGCCCTCGAACCGCGCCGAATGCCTGCAGCGCATGAATCTCGGTCAGTTGCTCGAGAGCGTGCGCCACGACTACGACCTGGTGCTGATCGACCCACCGCCGATCCTGTCCGTGTCGGATGCGCTGGTGATCGGCGCACACGTGGGGGCGGTATTCATTCTTGCCCGCGCCGGCGTGACGACGGAAGGCGACATCAACGAGTCGATCAAGCGGCTCAATCATGCCGGCATCTCGCCGCAAGGCATGCTGTTCAACGATCAGCCCCAACGCCTCGGCGCCCCGGTGTACCAACTCAAGTACGATCGCCGACCCCAGTTGGTGAATGCGACATGAGCGAAGCGGCGATGGCGACGCAGGCGCTGACGACCAGCGTCTTGCCGGCGGCGTACTCGCAGGCCGATCTGGCGAGCCTGCCGGCGACGCCGTTCCGCCTGTATGTCGGCCCCGGTGGAGCCGATGACAATCCGGGCACCCTGGCCGCGCCGCTGCGCACCATCGCCAGGGCCGCGCAACTGGCCGTTCCTGGCACGACCGTGTATGTGGCACCCGGCCGCTATGCCGGAGGCTTTACCACGCGCGCCAGCGGGGCGATTGGCGCGCGTATCTATTATGTGTCGACCCGGCGCTGGGCCGCGCGGATCGTGCCGCCGCTGGCGTCGTCCAACGACACCGCCTGGAACAACCGCGGCAGCCATGTCGACATCGTCGGCTTCGATGTCGACGCCAGCGTCGATCAGGGCGGCGTCAAGTGGACCCACGGCATCTACCATGGCGGCTCGGACGGTGTGATCCGCGCCAACCGCGTGCATCACCTGGCTCGAACGGTGGCGTGCACCAGCGCGGGTGGCTCGGCAATCGGCATCGACGGCTACTATCGTGGCGTGGATTCGCGCGCCATCGGCAATCTGGTGCACGATGTGGGGCCGGCTGGCTGCCGCTATGTGCATGGCATATATGTCAGCACCACCGGT
The DNA here is from genome assembly GCA_946480015.1 of uncultured Oxalobacteraceae bacterium. The sequence goes on from CAMLIL010000047.1 coordinate 29,232, forward strand.
GATGTCAGCAACAATATCGTCTACCGGGTCTCCGGCGCGGCCATTCATCTGTGGCATGACGCGCGCGCCGTCGTGGTGTCGCACAATACCGTGGCGGGATCGGGTACCGGCATCGTCGTCGGTGGTGGCGACCCGTACTATTTCGCGGGTGGTAACGACCATACCGTGGTGGCGAACAATATCGCTTACGACAATCAGTTCGGTATTGTTGAACAGGGAAACACGGGTGTAAATAACCGATTTCTCAACAATCTGGTGTTTGGCAACACGCGTGCCGACTGGCGCATCAAGCGGGCAAAGAGCGGCGCTGCGGGCTGGATCGCCGACCCGCAATTTGTGGCCTATGGTGGGGGCGGAACGCCGGATTTCCGTTTGCGCAGCGGCTCGCCGGCGCGCGCCCGGGCCAGCGCGGGCCAAGGACCGGGCTACGATTTCGCCGGCCGGCCGCGAGCCAGGGATGCCGACACCGATATCGGCGCCTATCAATACCAGGGCGGGGACGAAGAAGGTGAGCGCATCCCCAGCGTACAGTCCCATCAGGCTATTCAAACACGATGAATGGTCCGCACCAACATCCAAGCGAACCGGAACGTATCCGCCGCGTCTACCAGGCTTGGCTAAATACCGAGCGGCACTCAGCTTATGCATGGCACCGGCAAGAGATCATGGACCAGCTTGCCGCCCATTGGCGTGTTGCCGGTTCGATGCTCGCTGAGGCGGTCGGGCCGGACCTGCATGATCTGGCGGTAGTCGATGTCGGCTGCGGCACTGGCGGATTTCTGCGCCAGCTGGTCAACTGGGGCGCGGATCCGCAGCGATTGACCGGGACCGAATATTTGCAGGACCGGCTCGACCTGGCGCTGGTGCGCAGCGCGCCCGGTATCCGCTGGCATCTGGGCGACCTGCACGGCTTGCCCAGCGGTAGCGTCGACTTGGCCAGTGCCAACACCGTGTTTTCATCGATACTCGCTGACGATGCGCGTGCGGCCCTGGCGGCTGACATGTGGCGCATCGTGGCGCCCGGTGGATGGTGCATGGTGTTCGATTTTCGCTATAACAATCCACGCAATCCAAACGTGCGCAAAGTGTCCGCCGGCGAGCTACGGCGTTATTGGCCCGCCGCCCGCGACCGTTATCGGAGCCTGTTGCTGGCACCACCGCTGGCGCGCAGGCTGGCACGGTTGCCACGAATCGTCAGCGAGATACTTGCCACTGTGGCGCCACCATTGCGCTCGCATTTTGTCTACATGGCGCAGAAGCCTGCCTAGCATGCCGACTATCCGGGGTGGCAAACATGCAGGTCAAGTCCGAGCGGTAGGACGAAGTGGGCAAGGGCCGGGATGGCCAGCCCGCGTTCGACTGGTTGTCATTTTTGTGACCCATGTCGGGGAGTATGCCGCCGGGAGCGGCGGCGCCGGCGTCAGATGTGGTTAAGTCAACAATCGCTCGGACGGACGTCGAGCCGGCGGACCACGCATTTTGCAAGTGGGATTTGTCCGACCACCGCGACAACCCGGAGCGCATGCGGACTCAGCCATCTTATTCCTCCCTTGGCCATGCGTGCAGGTACTCCGATTGCCTGCGGCTGGGGGCCGCGCGCGGCCCCCACCGTCACAAGGGAATGGGCCAGCTCTGGCTGGCGCTTCGGTCTAGGTGAGCGTCTCCGCCACTCCTCGCTTTTGCAGCAGCACGGTCTTTACGATGCGCCGTACCGCGCCCGTCCTTGCCTCGAACAGCAGATAGAACCCATACGCGAACAGCAGCATGAACAGTAGCATGGCTGTATAGGTCGCAAGGTCGAGCAAGCGGTCGGCGCCGAGTTGCACCTTCCCGAACCAGGCGTGGCCTGCATAGCGCATCAAGCCCAGCAAGGGGACATGCACGACGTACAGGGTAAAGGAGAAACTCGAAAAAACGTTCGCCACCGCATGCAGATGCCGCACCGGTCTGTGGGAGAGATTGGCTTTTCCCATCGATGCCGACAGCAATAGGAGAACCGGAATGCTGATGAGCAAGTCTTGCGGAAACGACGCGATGGTCTGATCGTCATTGTCGCCAGTTAGACGAAAGAATACGGCGAATACGAGCAGCGCGCACACGATCACGGCTCTGACGCCCTGGCTGCAATCGATGCGCACGCGCGAGAATGCGGCGCCGAGCAGCCAGATGCCGAAGTACAGCGTCATCGGCAGCGGCAGGAGCGCGGCGACGACGGCGATGATCAGTCCCGTGGCCAGGCGATACGGCCAGGCGCGTCCTTTCAGAAACAGCAACAGCAGCGGAAACAGGAGGTAATACCAGGTTTCGTTGGCCAGACTCCACAGCGGATAATTGCCGCCGAACTTAGGCACGGAGATGGTCTGCAGCCCGAGCAGGTTGGCGAGCAGGACTGTCAGCGAGTAGGCGTTGTCCGGGGAGAAGTCAATTTTGCGCGGGTCCAGCTGGCCGCTGACCACGCCGATTGCCACCATCAGCACGAAGGTCGGAACCAGCACAGTCCATAGCCGGGTAAGCCGGTCGATCGCATACAGCGCCAGCGCCTGCGGCTTGCCATATTTGTTCCACAGACTGCCGCCCACCAGCCACCCGCTGATCAAAAAGAACACGACTACGGCCTGATGGGCGAAGCCGGTGAGGAAAGCCAGTGCCAGGTACCATGGCGCCGGATCGGACATCTCGCGCATGCCGGGAAGAAATTCGTTGCGCAGGTGGGCCGCGGCGACCTCGATCGCAGCGATACCTCGCAGCAGCGAGATCATTATCGAGTGGGGCGAGTCGGCGCGCAGATTGCTCTCGTCGAGCAGGGTCATGCGGGGCATGGAACGGGACGTCATGATAGCCTCCGAAGTGTGAGGTAGCGAAAAGGGGGCGGCTAATCCATGGAGAGCGCGTGCAGGGGACGCGGGCCGGCCAGCAGGCGGGCGGCTTTGATCATCCAGTAACTCACCGGTAGGGGGTGCATCAGCCATGCGGCGAGCGCGAATATCGCACCAAACCAGCACAGCCCGGCCAGCGGCCATCGCGCGGCCGCGGGGCGGGCATGGACAAGCACGCCAATGCTGACGGCACTGCCGAGGATATAGCCGGCCAGCGCTTCAGCCATGCTGTGTTCGCGCGCGGCGACCAGGGCCAGCGCCACCAGCAGGCCGCCGGCCAGCCCGGCCAGCAGCGCCGCGCAGGTGGCGTAGTCCGGAGGTGCGGGACCGGCGTGGACGCAGTGCGTTGGGGCATCGCGCAGGGATGGGGCCGCATGCCTCAGCTGGACGAACAGATACAGCAGGGCGGGCAGCACGGCCGCGGCCCCGGTCGCATGTCCGCTCAAGGCTTTGAACTTCAGCGCGGCAATGCCGGTGCCCCAGAGCATGAAGGCGATCTTGCTCAGCCCAACGGCAAGCATGGCCAGCGCGAAATGGATCGACCAGTGCAGGGCCGTACGCCGGGCCCGCATGAGCAGCAAGGTGGCGGCGATGCCGGCGGCAGCCGGCACGGTCAGGCGCAGGTCGCCAAGGTGCAGCAGCGTGGTCCAGGCTGGCATGGCGTGCCTCGCTATCGGAGCAGCGCTGCCAGCGTGCTGAAAATGATCTTGACGTCGGTCCAGAAGTCGCGCTCGAGCACATAGCGCACGTTGAACGCCAGTTTGGCCGGCATGACCGAGTCGAGATAGGTTTGTTCCGGGTCGGCGCTGCGCGCCAGAATGGCGCTTTCCTCCTTGAAGCAGATCGATGCCCAGTCCGTAATGCCGGGCCGTACCGACAGCACCACGGCGCGCACCTCGGGCGGATAGCATGCGACGTAGCGGGGCACCTCCGGACGGGGACCGACCAGGCTCATGTCGCCGGCCAGCACATTGACCAGTTGCGGAAGTTCGTCCAGCTTGTGGCGGCGCAGAAAGTGACCGGCCCGGGTGATGCGCCGGTCGGCGCCGATCGTCAGCAAGGGCGCCGGCGCGGGATCGTCGCGCATGCTGCGAAATTTGAGAATGTCGAAAATCTGTCCATACTGGCCAACCCGCTTTTGGCGAAACAGGACCGGTCCGGGGGAATCGAGCCGAACCCAGAGGGCAATCAGCAGCAGCAGCGGCGACAACAAGGCCAGCCCCAGTGCCGCCGCGGCAAGATCGAACAGGCGCTTGTTCATGTCAGTAACTCGCGCATGGCCAGGATGACGCGCTGCTGGTCGGCCTCGCTCATGCGCGTGTAGAGCGGCAAGGTCAGAATCGATGCATAGGCGGCTTCGGCCACGGGGAAGGCATGCGGGGAAAGGCGGCAGCTGTCGCGCCAGTATGGCTGGCGGTGCAGCGGAATGAAGTGCACGCTGGTGCCGATGCCGCGTTCGGACAGCAGGGCGATCAGGTCGTCGCGGCCGAGCCGGGCCCCCGGCAGCAGGCGTACGGGATACAGATGCCAGGCATGGCTGCTGCCGGCCTGCGGCGTTGCGGGCAGACGCAGCGGCAGGCCGGCCAGCCCTTCGGCGTAGGCGGCAGCCAGTTGTTCGCGGCGCGCCAGGAAGCGGTCGACCTTGCGCAACTGTTCAATGCCGATCGCCGCCGCCAGGTCGGTGAGGTTGTACTTGAACCCGGCTGCGACCACTTCGTAGAACCAGGCCGGCGTGCGCGAGGTGTAGCGGGCGAACGCATCCTGACTGATGCCATGCAGGCGCATGACGCGCACGCGTCCGGCTAGTTGCGCATCGCGCGTGACGACCATGCCGCCTTCGCCAGTGGTCATGGTTTTGTTGGCGTAGAAGGAAAATATCGTTGCGTCACTATGGAGTGTGCCCACCAGGCGGCCTTTGTATCGGGTGGGAAAGGCGTGGGCGGCATCTTCAACTACCTTCAGGCCATATTCGTGCGCAAGGTCGAGCAGATTGTCCATGTCGCAGGCCAGCCCGGCGTAGTGCACCGGGACGATCGCCCGGGTATGCGGGCCGATCGCCGCTTCGACCGCGCCCAGGTCGAGCGTGAGGCTGACCGGATCGACGTCGACGAAGACCGGTTGCGCGCCCAGATAGCGCACGACTTCGGCGGTGGCGGTGAAGGTCAGGGTGGGAACGATGACTTCGTGGCCAGGACCGATACCGAGCGCTTCCAGGGCCAGGTGCAGCCCGGCGGTGGCCGAGTTGACCGCCATGGTGTGCACCCCGCCGCCCAGATAGGCGGCAAAATCCTGTTCGAACTGCTGTGCTTTCGGGCCGGTGGTGACCCAGCCTGAACGCAGGCAGGCGACTACCGCATCGATTTCTTCGTCACCGATGTCGGGCAGCGCGAACGGCAGGAAGCTGCTGGCGGCGTGGAGGAGGTTGTCGGGCATGTCGGACTCCGTGGAAGGAAAATGCCGCGCAGCTAGGCGCAGGCGTGCAAAAAGCGCTGACCCAATACGGCGTAGCTCAGGTTATCGACGGCGTAACGTTGACCGCGCCTGCCCATTGCCGCGCGTTCGCCGGGCGTGGCCATGAACAGGGCCAGCAGGCCATGCACCAGCGCCTGCGGGTCCTGGGGCGCCACGGTCAGGCCGCAGGCTGCCTCGGCCACCGGATCGTTGCCGGCTTCGACAGCGTGAAGGATGGGACGGGCGGCCATCATGTAGTCGATCAGCTTATTGGGCGATATGCCGTAGCGGTACAGGCGCTGGCGCTGCCAGCCAAGATAGGCCACGTCGAAGTGGCGCAACAGTGCCGGCACCTGCTGCTTGGGAACCGGGTCGAAAAAGCTGAGATTGTTTAGTTGTAGCTGGCGCGCCACAGCTTGCAGCCTGCATTTTTCCGGCCCGCCACCGACCAGCACGAAGGCAATGCGCGGGTCGTCGGTCAGGGCCGCCGCGTGCAGCAGGGTGTCGAGCGCATTGGCCAGGCCATGGGTGCCGGCGTAGCCGACGATAAATTTGCCGGCGCTGCGCAGGCCGTGCAGCGCCGCACCCAGCGGGCCCGCCAGGTCGCCGGAGTGTTCAGCCCATTCGCGCGGGTCGAAGCCGTTGGGGACGATGTGCAGCTTATGCGGCGCCATGCCGTGCGCTTCCAGATGGTCGCGCACCTTGGGCAACACCGAGACGATGGCATCGGCATTGCGGCAGGCAAAGTTCTCGGCCGCTTGCAACAATTGAATGAACGGGTGCCAGCGCGAATAGCCGCCCAGCTCCATGGGGGACAGGGGCCACAGGTCGTGCAGTTCGAACAGGAGCCGTGCCCCGGCGCGGCGGGCGATGCGGTGCGCCGGCCAGATATCGAGCGGATAGGTGCTGGAGGCGATCACGACGTCGGGCCGGTCCTCGTCCGCCAGGCGGTGCGCTTGCAGGCTCAGGCGCGCCAGAAAGGCGCTCATATTGATCAGGCGACCGAGCCCGTTGCCGCGATAGCGGGGCGTGGCGATCCAGCGGTAGTCGATGCCGTCGATGGTTTCGTCAACGCTGGCGTTGCCGCCTAGCTGTGGCGCCTGGGTGCGCACGTGCGAGGCGGACGCGGCAATAATGCGGACCCGGTGGCCCAGGCGTACCCATTCGCGCGCCAGGTAGAAGGGGCGGTATTCCATGCCATGCTGTAAGGAGCCGGCATAGTGATTGATCAGCAGGATGCGCATGATGTCGGTCGAGAGAGTCGGGAAGGCGCCGCTACCAGGTCAGTTCTTCGACCAGCCGGCGCACATTGCATGCGGTGTTGACGCGCCAGTTGGTTTCCCATTGCACCGGATGGGTCAGCAGGCAAATGCTGCGGTAGCGGCCGAAGGCGCAGCGCGGCGCGATCGGGTGGTAGTAGCGCGGCGGCGGACGGTCGCTGATGTACAGGTCGAAACGCTCCAGCAGGGATGGATCATAGGCTTCGCAGTCGATGCCGCAGCGCGCGCGGAAGGCCGGATCGTGCAGGATTTCGTTGTTGATGATGTTCAGGCGGCGGTTGACGAAGTCGCCGTGGCTGGCCACGGTGCGCAGCTTGATGGCCAGTGCGCGCTCGATCCGTCGCAGGTTGCGGGCAAACTCGGCGCGGATTTCAGGGAAACGCAGGCGCACGGCGTCGGCGCGCTTGAGATGATGGCGCTTGGCGAAATCGGCCACTTCCTCGAAGTGATAACTGGCTTCGCTGCCGTAGGCTTCGATCTCGCGCATGAGGCCGAAGTCGAGTGTCGACAGGCGGAAATAGTAGCTGGCCGTGATGCCATGACGCGCTTCGATGGCAAACATTTTGGCGGTGGTGCGCAAGTCGCTGTCGATGTCGTGTCGATGCACCAAGGTCGGCCGGGACGGCGCGGGGTGCGGGCTGGCGATGAACTCGCGCACCGACATCTGGGTGTAGCCGGCCACCTTGGCTGCCTGCACGAGCCCGTCGTACTCGGCCAGGCGCGAGGGCATCAGGTAATCGCTGTAGATCCGGTTGAGCAGCGTCTTCATTTCAGGCTGTACTTCGCGCGGTAGGGGGAGAATCCCAGCATGGTCTTAAATTGCTGCAAACCTGGCAGGGCGCCGAAAAAAGTGTCGTACATGAGGTAGCGCAACGGCGCTTGGCCGAGGAGGCGGCTGACGATATCCACGACCAGCAGGTGCATGATGCCGTCGTTGTTGCGGTGGCCCATCAGGTGGGAGAACGCGGAAAAATTGCCGAAGTGGCCGATGTTGGCGTAACCCATCAGCTTGCCATCGGCGCTGAGCACGCCGTAATAATGGAAATTGGGCAAGTGCTCGAAGTGCGTCTGTTTGCTCTGGTAGTGCGGGTCCATGAGTCGCCCCTGGCGCTGCTCGATCGAGGTGTGGATGGCGTGAATGTCGTCCACGTAGGCGTTGCGGTCGATCTCGGTGACCACGTAGCCGCGGCTACGCGCGCGGCGGGCGTGGAAGGCGCCATTGTTCTTGCCCTTGATGCGCTCGAGATAGGTGTCGGGTGTTGCGCACGCATGCAGGTCGAGCAGGGCCGCGCCCCAGCTCTTATGCTGGATGAGCTTGTACTTGGGATGGCGTTTGGTGTAATAGCGGTACGCCGGCAGGATCACGTCGGGGGCGATATCGCGCTCAAACTGCAGGTGGGCCACCGGCAGGTTAAGTAAACGTTTGATCAACAGAAAATGTTGGGACAGAGTGTTCATTGCATTATCGGATCGAATAGTGGACGCGGTAGGGTTGGAATCCCAGACGCCGTTTAAAATCCTGCAAGCCCGGCTGTGCGCCCAGCCAGGTGTCGTACATGAAGTAGCGCTGCTGGCGTCTGGCGATGAGGGTGCAGATGATCTCGAACAGGAGAAAGTGCATGAGGCCGTGTTTATTCTTGTAGCCAAGCAGGCGGTCGGTGGCGGCAAAGTTGCCGTACACGCCGATGTTGCAGTAGGCTGCAAGGCGTCCGTTCGAGTCGAACACGCCGTAGCATTCGAACGGGCCGCCGTTATCTTCGTATTCGGGCCTGGCTTGGTAGGCTGGATCCATCGGCCTGCCCTGGCGCGTCTCGGCCGAGGCGTGAATATCGTGGATATCCTCGAGAAAATCGTTGCGGTCGATGCGTTGCCAGATATAGCCGCGCGCCCTGGCGCGTCTGGCATGGTAGCCGGCGTAATTCCTGGCGCTGACGCCGGCGCGGTAGTCATTCGGCGTGGCGAATCGGCTCAGGTCGATCAAGGCCATGCCCAAGGTGCGGTAGCGCACCAGGCGCGCACGCGGGTGCTGTCTGGTAAAGCCGCGGTAGAGCGCGCGCAGCTGACCGGGCGCGCGCTCCAGATGAAACTCCAGATGGGCGCATGGCATGCGCAGAATGTGCCAGCCAGCCTTGAGCAGGCGCTGCCATTCTGCCAGCCGGGCGTACAGCTGCTGGGAGTGAACGGCACTCATGGCGTGAAGCCCTCGTAGAGCGCCAGCAGTTTGGCCGATTCCACACTCCAGTTGTAACGCTCGTCGATGGCGCGGCGGCCATTGGCGCCCATCCTGGCGGCGACCTTGGGATGTCCGGCCAGATAGTCGATGGCGGCGGCGATGGCGGCCGGGTCGTGCGGGTCGACGCACAGGCCGCACTGGTGTTCCTCGACGATGGCACGCCACATGGGAATGGTGGAGGCGATGACGGGAATGCCGGCGGCCATGTACTCGAACATTTTGACCGGCAGCGCATCCAGGTAGTTTGGCTGAGGATGCAGGGTGACCAGGCCGGCCAGCGAGCGGCGCAAGGTGGTGCTCACGCCGGCGCGGTCGAGCTGGCCGAGCCAGTTGACGCGCGACCACCCGGGCTGGGCCGACAGTTGCGCGGCCAAGGCCGGGTCTTCGAACAGGCCGGCCAGATTCAGGCGCACGCCGGAACGCATCAGCTCGCAGGCGGCCACCAGTTCGCGCACGCCGCGCATGGCCGCGATGCTGCCGACATAGCAGACTTCGCGGGCTTTCCTGTCCCAGGGCTGGGCCCTATCGAATTCGGCCTGCACCGGATAGTTGGCCACTTCGATGGTGCGGCGGTTGATTTTGGCGAATTTGGCGCCGATGGCCGGGGTGGCGGCCACGATCCCGTCGAAGCGGCGGCACAGCAGGCGTTCCAGCGTGCCCGCGCCGCGCGAGAGCAGGCGGCGCGCGGCCGGGTGCAGATAAGGTTTGCCCAGCAACTGCAGCGGCAAGTCTTCATGCGCGTCGAAGATGACGGTCTTGCCCAGCTGTTTGAGACGCAGGCCGGCCGGAATGAGTTCCGGATCGTGCAGGTGGTAAATGGCGGCGTCGAGCGCGCGCGCGCGCCGGTACACCCGGCCGGTGCTGTGCAGCATGCGCGCCATGCGCCCGTGCTCGCGTCCGACATCGAGGATGTCGATGCCATCGGCGCGGCCGTTGCCGAGTCCGTCAGCCACGATCAGTGAAACCTGGTAGCCGTGCCGGGCCAGATCCCGGCACTGTTTCACAAAGATCCGCGTATCGTGACGAGGATGGGCCGATGTCAGGTGCGCGACGGACAGTGAGTTTTTTTCCATGGCTGTAGCGTGCAAAGGAACCGAGGGCGGCACCGATGAACATATCGGTGAAGTAGTGTGAACTGGCCAGCAGCAGCAGGGTGATGCAGGCGATCGAAAAGCCCAGCAGGAAGTCGCCGTTCCTGACGGGATGAAAGAAGCCGTTGATCACCATCGCCGCTACCGGTACGGCCAGCAGGGCCAGCACGAACACGAAGCCGAACAGGCCGGTATCGACCCAGGCTGACAGCACGTTGTGGGAATACAGGCCGGGCTGGTAACTGGCGTAGTCGCCAAGCAGGGGATAGTGCTCGATGGTTTGCCAGGCGTAGACGCTCAGATGATGACGCTTGTTCGCCGAGGTCGACTGCGAAAGGTCCATCAATTCGAGAATGCGATTGCTGGGCAGGAGCGATAGCAGGTCGTCGATGTTGGCGTACACCAGTGCGATCAGGGCGCCGAAAACCAGTGCCATCAGCAGTTTGCGGCGCGCGTAATACAGCTCGACGATGGGCACCATCGCCAGCATGGCGACGAACTCGCTGCGTGCAGTGTTGACGAACAGCGTGGGAGCGGCCAGGCAGGACAGCGCGACGCGCAGCAGGCGCGAACGGGTATGGGCGACCACGACCGCGTAGGTCAGGAGGTACGAGCGGGAAAAGCCCTGGTAAGTGGCCAGGCTTTCGGGGTTCTTGGCCGCCCCCAGGGGCGCCAGATAGAACGAGCCGTCGACCGAAAAGGCGAACACGATGGCCGACATGCCGAGCAGGCTGGCGATCAATGCACGGCGCAGTCCCGGCCTGCCGAAATCGGTGAACTTGAAAATGATGAACAGGTTGACGATGAACAGGATGCCCAGCACATGGTTGCCGACGATCTGCAGTTTGGCGCCGGCCAGCGCGTTGACGGCGACGATGGCAATGAAATACAGGATGTACAGGTTGAAGTACAGATCCGGTTGGGAAAATTGCAGGCGTTCGTGACGAATCCGGTAGACATAGATGAATAGCAGCGGCGGTACGGCCAGCAAAGACACCGGCGCGAAGAAGCCGCCCAGCACGGCGCCCATGCGGCCCAGCCCCAGCAGGGTGTGATAGAAGAAGAAGCCGGGAAACAGTGCCAGGAAGGCCGCCGCACCGATGGCATGCTCGGGCCTGGGAGGGAGTGGATGGGCGTTCATGCGAATGCCACCTTGTTGCCCGAGCACCGGTACGACATGCGCAGGTAGACCAGGTACAGCGCCGAGTAGCCGATCGTATAGCGTTGCACGCTTTGCTCCAGCGTGCCCGGCGCGAGGAATGCTGACGCTGTCATGACGAACAGCGCCACTTGCCAGACCAGGTCGATCTTTTGCCGGCCCGTGACGAAGAACACATAGCTCAGGGGGCTGGCGATAAAGTTGAGGAAATACAGCGGGGCCAGGATCTGCGCCAGTTCGCCCGCGCGCCGCCAGTGCTCGCCGAACACCCAGGCAAACAGGGCAGGCGAATACAGCAACAGCAGCACCGATGGACCGACACCGAGCAGGATCAGGGCCTTCAGGGTATATAGATACGCTTCGCGGCAATTGCCATGGGCCCGGAAATCCATCACCGACTGGCGTTTGAAGACTTCGAGCACGGACGCGGCCAGCAGCGCCACCGGTGCCGACAGCACGCGCTGGGTCAGCGCGAACAGGCCGGCCGCCAGTGCGCCATGGCGCGCGCCGATGACGAACAATGGCAGCTGCCCGACGAGTGCATTGAGCAGATTGGACGGCAAGGAGAAGCGCCAGAAGGCGGCATGCCGGTACAGGTAACGGCGCGCTTCAGGCTGGGACAGAACGCCGATGCGCGGGCGCGGGGGCGCCAGCAGCCAGGTGGCGGCCATCAGCCCCGCGGCCAAGCCGATCAGTTGACCCATGACCAGGGCGGCGCTGCCGGCGCCCATTGCCAGCAGGCCCAGCTGGGTTGCCGCAATGCTGCCGGCGCCCCAGATCTTGGCGGTCGCGGCCTTGCCGAAGGCCCCGGTGGAGGTGGCGAACGCCAGCGTGGTCTGCATGTAGGCGGTGAGCCAGATGGCTGGCGCCAGCGCGGCGATGCCGACCCAGGGAATGCGCGCGGCCGTCTGAATGCCGAGCAGGTGCGCGAGGGCCGCGCTCACGCCGGCGCCCACGGAAATGATGGCGGCGGCGTTGGCAATGACGCCGAAGCCGATGCGCTGGCGATGAATGTTGTGGTCGAGAATGAGGGCCGCCTCCAGCCGCAGGGTGGCGGCGATGGCGACCACCGCGACCGTACCCAGCCACACGCTGAACACGCCCATTTCCGCCGGCGTACACAGACGGGTGATCAGCGGTGCCGCCATCAGCGGCAGCGCTTGCGCGCCCAGCGCTCCGCTGAGCACGGTGGCGACGTGCTGCCAGTAGGCGGGCAGGGAGCGTTTCATGGCGCGGATCGTCACGCGTGCGCCGCGATGCTTTGGGCCGGATGGGCGTCAGCCGGACCGGCCGCGGCCAGCACCGCGCTGGCGACGGCATGGACTTCCTCGTCGCGCAGGTAGGGTCCCATCGGCAGGCTGAGCACCTTTGCCGCCATGGCGCGCGCGATCGGCGCGCTGGCGCCATTGCACCAGCGCGCGTAGGCCGGCTGCAGATGCATCGGCAAGGGATAGTGCACGGCGCTGGGGATGCCGGCCGCGTTCAGCGCTGCCTGGACCCGGTCGCGCTGCTCCAGCACCACGGTGTATTGCGCCAGGGCGCTGCTACGGTCGCGCGGACGGGCGATCAAGCCCAGCTTGCCCGACAACGCCGCGTCATAGGCGGCAGCCACCCGTGCCCGCTGGGCCAGTTCCCAGTCGAAGCGTTCCAGCTTGGCCAGCACGATGGCGCACTGCAGCGTGTCCATGCGTCCGCCCACGCCCACGCGCGTGTGCACATAGCGGCGCGACTGGCCGTGAACGCGGATTTCGCGCATCGCAAGGGCAAGCGCATCGTCGCTGGTAAACAGGGCGCCGCCGTCGCCATAGCAGCCCAGTGGCTTGCTGGGAAAGAAGCTGGTACAGCCAATGCTGCTGAGATTGCAGCTGCGCTTGCCCTGGAAGGTCGCGCCGAAGCTTTGGGCGGCGTCCTCAATGACCGGCAAGCCGTGGCGCGTGGCAATCGCATTGATGGCTTCCATGTCGGCCGGCTGGCCGTACAGCGACACCGGCATGATGGCCCGCGTGCGGCTGCTGATCTTATCCTCGATGAGGGTGGGATCGATATTGCAGGTGGCTGGGTCGATATCGACGAATACCGGTGTGGCACCGAGCAGGACGATGGTTTCGGCGGTGGCGATAAATGAGAACGGCGTGGTGATGACTTCGTCTCCGCGGCCGATCCCCAGGGCCATCAGGGCAATGAGGAGCGCTTCCGTGCCGGAGGCGACCGTGATGCAGTGGCGCGCGCCGGTATAGCTGGCCAGCTGTTGCTCGAGTTCGGCAACCTCGGGCCCCATGATGTACTGGCCGTGATCGAGCACGGCCTGGATGCGCGCATCGATGCGCGCGCGCTGCGCGT
>CAMLIL010000048.1 GCA_946480015.1 uncultured Oxalobacteraceae bacterium
TCTGTGCCCGTACGCAAGTTGAAGCGAAGTCGGCCTTCTGTGCACAAACTTCGGTCGAAGCGAAGTCAGCCTTCTGTGCTCGCACTCCTGCCGAAGCGAAGTCGGCCTTCTGCGCGCGCACGCAAGTGGAAGCGAAGTCAGCCTTCTGTGCTCGCACTCCGATGGAGGCAAAGTCGGCCTTCTGCGCACGTACGCAAGTGGAAGCGAAGTCAGCTTTCTGTGCGCGCACGCAGGATGGCGATCCTGCGATGTCATCGGTTCGCGAAATGCTGCGCATAACCGCAAAGCCAGCCCTGCAGTTGAACGCCTGATTTCGCGAACGAAGATTGCTGCGTCAGCCTGGATGAATCCGGACTGACGCCAGCGATCAAGGCTTCTTAGATAAAATAAATTCCCAAAAGAAACTTTTAGGACAAAAATGCATTAGAATGCCAACTCATGCAATTCAGCGAGGTTCCCCATGGCCGTCAACGTCGTATCGTCGAACAATGTACCTGCAGCACCGCCTGCTCGCCAATCGGAAGCGAAACCGGTGATCGACAGGCCATCGGAAAAGGCGGCGCAGGCAGCGCAGGCGGCGAAAGCCGTCCAAGCGCCTGCTCCCGCAGCGGCTCCTCCGCCGAAACCTGTCGTCAACACCAGTGGCCAGACTACCGGCACTACCATTAATACGTCCGCATGACTCCTTGCCGGTACCGCGCACTAAAGACGGTACCGCGCAAGACAGCCCATACACCGGCACGCGCCCTCCGCAGTTCAGACGGACGCTCTGTTGCCTGACTCAGCAACTCTTCAAGCAGCCTCTGCCATGTCCTCATCCATGGTCGACATCAGCTCGCGCAGTTCGCGAATGCTGAAGTCGCTGATCTCGTGCATGCGGATCAGGATGGTCGCGCCGATCGGCAGCGTGTGGTGACGAATTTTGCTGATCACCGGTGGCGCCACTTCGAGCGCGCGCGACAGCGCGGCATCGTTTTTCAACTGCAGCTTCTCGATGATTGCGTCCAGCACCTTGTTGGGGTTGTACACGACCCCGTTCGAAGAAACACCTACTGTCATAGCTAATTCTTTCAAAATGTCACACTTTGCAAGCGCAAGAACCCTGTGATACCGAACAGTTGATCCCTGCCGCTTACCCGATCTGCATTCAGTCGCATGTTCCAACGACTGCGCTACAACAAATTGTACACATAATTATTAGCAAGTTCGTAATTAGTGAAATTTGAGGAATATTTTTGCTTATTTTTGACCAAATATTTCAATGTAGCGCGAATTCGGGTAGTAGTGCCGCATTCTGTTGAGCCACCATGCCCATAGCGCCCTGGCTGCGGTCTGGCTGCAATGCGTGGGAATTAGATAGAATTGCGCAAGAGAGAACTGCTCTTCCGGTGGCGCCAGCCTCCAGTTAAGCTGGCGGCGGATTTCGTCCGGCGGCGGTGGCGGTTGGCGCGCCGCCTCGCGCGCGGCCATATAAGCGCGAACCTGTTCCTTGGTTGGATGCTGAATACGATGTGGCATGGCAAGCTCTGGCAGGTGAGATGTAAGGTGTTTAATACAACTCACAATACGACGTGCAAGAGCTAGCAATTTGACGCACCTCAATCGCACCAAGTGAAACGCTACGGTTTGCGTTAATACTTCTTTTTGGCGCTCTGGTAGATCGTCCTGGCGTCTTGATGAGCCCGGTCAAGTGTGCGCATCGAGGCCTTATCGTCGTGATCGACAAAAAACCCGGCATCCTGCGCCTTGACCACCAATGCGATGGCCGCATCGTCATCGAGATCGTATTTCTCCGTGATCAGGGTGGTGACTTCGTCCAGATACGCTTCATAGGTCATGGCGGATTTCCCGCGGGTCGGGCCGTTCATGCCTGCACTCCCATGCCGGCGACAGCCGGGCCGACCAGCGGATAGCGCAAGCGCAGGCCTAATTCACGTTTCAGCCGCGTGTTGCGCAACCGCCGCGATTCGGACATGAACGAGAGCAGCATCGGCGACACCACTGCCGCCAGTTGCTCGCGCGCCAGGCGCGGGGGGCGCGGCAAACCGAAGGCATCGGCTACCGTATCGAAATAATCGGCCATTTTCATTTGTGTATCGTCCACTGCGTTATAAGTTCGTCCAGGCAAGCCCTTGTACAAGGCGCACGCAATCGCGTGCGCCAGGTCGTCGGCGTGAATGTGATTGGTGAATACGTCATCGCTGGCCAGCAATGCCGGCGTGCCCTGCTCGATCCGTTTGAGCGGCAGCCGGTCGCGCGCATAAATGCCGGGCACGCGCAGAATGGCCACCGTCGAGCCGGTCCGGCGCGCCCACTGCCGCAGCACGCCTTCGGCATCGACGCGCCGGCGGGCGCGCGCGTTGTGCGGCGCCACCGGGCGCGTTTCGTCGATCAGCGCCCCGGCGCAATCGCCATACACCCCGGTGGTACTGACGTAAACCATACGCGCGCCCTCAGGTAGAATGGCGCACAAGTTACGTGTTCGTTTGTCATGCTTGCCTTCCGATGGCGGCGGCGCCAGATGCACCACGCGGGTGGCCAAGCCGGCCAGGCGCTTGAGTGTGGCGGGCTGGTCCAGGTCGGCGAGCACGGGTACCGCCCCGGCCGAGCGCAGTTCCGCGCGCCGCTCGGGGTCGCTGGTGACGGCGAACACGCGAAAACGCTCCCGCAGCAGCGGCAGCAAGCGCATGCCGACATCGCCGCAGCCCAGAATTAACAGGCGCGGCCGCTGGAAAGCGTGGCGGATGGGAGCATTGCTGTGATTAATGTTGTTCATGTTGAGGATTGTATGACGTTCCAAGTAACTGTCCAGCCGAGCGGGCACCAATTTTCCACCGACGCGGACGAAACCGTGCTGGGCGCGGCCATTCGGGCCGGCATCGGTTTGCCGTATGGCTGCAAGAACGGCGCCTGCGGCTCGTGCAAGGGCAAGATCGTGGCCGGTTCCGTCGAGCACAAGGCGTATCAGCAGCGCGCCCTGTCGGACGAGGAAAAAGCCAATGGCTATGCGCTGTTTTGCTGCGCCACCGCTACCGCCGACCTGACGATCGAAGCGCGCGAAGTGGTCGGCAGTTCCGAGTATCCGGTACGCAAAATGCCCTCGCGCGTGTCGCGCATCGAGAAAGTCGCACCCGATGTGGTCGTCATCACCCTGCAGCTGCCCGCCAACGAAGCGCTTGCCTACCGCGCCGGACAGTATATCGAATTCATGTTGAAGGATGGGAAACGGCGCAGTTACAGCATGGCCAACGCGCCCAGCCTGGACGGGCCGATTACCTTGCACATCCGTTATATGGCCGGCGGCCTGTTCACCGAGCACGTGTTCAACACCATGAAAGAGCGCGACATTCTGCGCTTCGAAGGTCCGCACGGCAGTTTCTTCCTGCGCGAAGACTCCGACAAGCCCATCGTCCTGCTGGCCTCGGGCACGGGCTTTGCGCCCGTCAAGGCGCTGGTCGAACACCTGATTCACCTGCAATCGACGCGCCCGGTCAGCCTGTACTGGGGCGGGCGCCGTCCACTCGACTTATATATGAACAGTCTGTGCGAGGAATGGGCCGCCACCCTGCCGAACTTCCGCTACGTGCCGGTGATTTCCGATGCCTTGCCCGAAGACCATTGGCAGGGCCGCACAGGCTTTGTCCACAGCGCTGTTTTGCACGATCTGCCGGACATGTCGGGCTACCAGGTGTATGCCTGCGGCGCGCCCATCGTGGTCGATTCGGCCCGGCGCGATTTCGTCGAGCACTGCAAGCTGCCGGCCGACGAATTTTACGCAGACGCATTCACCACCGAGGCCGACCTCGCCTGATCCTGTCCCCAGGCGTCGCCCAACCGGACGACAAGTTCGCACGACGTTTCGTCAAGAAATAACGACATCGCCGGCATAAGGGCCGGCCTGCAGAGGCAGGCAAGTTCAGGCACAATGGTTGATGCTTCCTGAAAGCATTATCGTTAATCCTGCCGCCTGCAGCGTCGAAAGCCTTCATGTCCGTTCTGTCTTCGTCCTCCGGTTTTGCCATTCTGCGCAACCGTAACTTCTCGTATTATCTCGGTTCCCGCGTGCTCGGCACGCTGGCGGTACAGATGCAAAGCGTGGCCATCGGCTGGCAGGTCTATCAAATGACGGGCAGCCTGTTCGATCTCGGCTTGATCGGCCTGGCCCAGTTCGCTCCCTTTCTCTTGCTGATCCTGCTGGCCGGTCACGCGGCGGACCGCTACGACCGCCGCAAGATCATTCTCATCTGTCTCGCCACACAGTTGCTGTGCGGACTATTGCTACTCGGCTTTGCACTCAGCGGGGCGCGCATCGTGTGGCCAGTGTTTGCGATCCTGGTTCTGTTCGGCAGCGCGCGCGCCTTCATGAATCCGGCCAACCAGGCAGTGCTGCGCAACATGGTCTCGACGGAAAACTTCAGCCAGGCGGTCGCCTTGAGCTCGTCGGCCTTCCACGTGGCGGTGATTGTCGGCCCGGTGCTCGGCGGCCTGCTCTACGTGGCGGGACCGGCCACGGTGTATGTGAGTGCCTCGGTGCTGCTGGTGCTGTCGATCATCCTGATGAGCCTAAGCAAGAACGCGCCCCAGGTCGTCAGCAAGGGCGCCGTGACCTGGCACACCGTGCTGGAAGGTTTGCGCTTCGTGTGGTCGCGCCCGATCATGCTGGGCGCCATGTCGCTCGACCTGTTCGCCGTGCTGTTCGGTGGCGCCACCGCCTTGCTGCCCGCCTATGCCCACGACGTCTTGCAGGCTGGCCCTACCGGGCTGGGCTTGCTGCGTACGGCGCCCGGCGCCGGTGCGGCGGTGTGCTCGGTCGTGCTGGCCTTTTACCCGATCCGCCGCCGCGTCGGCGCATGGATGTTCGGCGGCGTGGCCCTGTTCGGCCTGGCGACCATCGTGCTGGGCCTGACCAGCCACTTCACCGTCGCCCTGGTCTGCCTGGCCCTGCTGGGTGCGGGCGATATGGTGAGCGTGTACGTCCGCCGTCTGCTGGTGCAATTCGAAACCCCGGACGAAATTCGCGGCCGCGTGAGCGCGGTCAACGCCGTGTTCATCGGCGCGTCCAACGAGCTGGGCGAATTTGAATCGGGCATCACCGCCGGCTGGCTCGGTCTGGTGCGCGCCATCCTGTTCGGTGGCGCCGCCACGCTGGCCGTGACCGGCATCTGGGCGTGGCTGTTCCCGGTCCTGTCGCGCATGGACAGGTTTCCTCACCATGAGCAGGAAGCGGCCGCCGCCAAAACGGCCTGAAAAATAGTTTTTCCGCGAGCGCACTTTTCCGCGCGGCGATTGTCTCAGAAAGATTCATGCGGTTAACAGGAGCATCTTTCATGAGTACAAGCAGCCACGAATTCGACGTCGCCACCATCATGGGCGGCCTGTACGGCGACGGCATCATCGCCTGCAAGGGCGCCTTCGAGCCCGACTGGGTGCGCCAGCTGGGCGAGGACATCGCGCTGCTGTTCGACGAGGCGCGCCAGCGTCCCGGCGGCGCGCTCGAACGCGGCCCCAACCGCTTCTATGTCGAAGTGCATCCCGAGCGCCTGCGCGGCTTTGCCGACATCGTCGGCCATCCCTGGGTGGTGGCGGTGTGCAAGGCCGTGTTCGGTCCGGATTACAAGGTGGTTGAAGCCGGTTTCGACGTTCCCGGCCCGGGCGCGATGAAGCAACCGTGGCACCGCGATTTCCCGGCGCCGCCGGAAACCATCATCGGCCGGCGCCTGAATTCGCTGGCATTCAATATCACGACCGTCGATGTGACCGACGAGCTCGGTCCACTGGAGATCGCGCCTGGCACCCAGTGGGACGACCTGGCGGGCGGCGATCCCATGTTTCCGGGAGCGGCACTGCATGCGCGTTACGAGGCGCGGCGCCAGCGCAAGTATCCGCAGGTGGGCGATATCTCGGCGCGCTCGGCGCTGACCATTCACCGCGGCACCGCCAACGTCTCGAACCGCGCGCGGCCGGTCTTTGTGCTCGGCGTGGACGCGCCGGACGGGCGCAATGCCGACAAGCACGACCTGCAGCTGACCCGGCCTTACTACGATGGCTTGCCGGCCGAGTTGAAACGCCATCTGACCTGCCGCGTTGTCGACACGCTCGAACCGCTGGTGCAAGCCCACACCATCGAGGGCTTGCTGATGGGCGCGCCCGGTTAAGCCGGCTTGCGGCCGGATGCCGATGTGGCCATCTACCCTGGCGTGTGGAGATTCTTTTGACTATGGGCACTATCTGTTAAGCGTGTAATATAAAGCCGTGTGCACGAGTTCACACCAACCCTGGCCCGGTCGCGCCAAGGCGCACCGGGAGCACCAAGCGCACGGGGGTTGGCGTAGCATCATTGATGAACAACCGGGAGTGAGCATATGCAAATCAACATCAACACCGACAAGACGATCGAACGCCACCAGGGGCTGGACGACCACGTGCAAGCCGTGGTCACTGCCGCAGTGCAGCGTTTTCGCGACCAGATCACGCGCGTCGAAGTCCACCTGAGCGACGAGCTGAGCCAGAAATCGGCTGACGGCGGCAACCGCTGCATGCTTGAAGCCCGCATCACCGGCTATCAACCCATTGCCGTCAGCGACCACGGCGGGACGCTGCACCAGGCCATCGGCGGCGCTGCCGACAAGCTCAAGCGCGCCATCGATAGCGCCCTCGGTCGCCTGCACGATAAAAAGCTGCATGCCAAGCCGGAGCTGGTCGACGAGACCACGGACGAACCCAGCGAATAATTCCAGAACACCGAAGTCACCGGCATCAGCTGCGACGCGGCGCACCCGTGCGCCGCGACAGGTGCCGGCCAGCCCGTTATCCCGGCGGCCGATCCCGCGCCAGCCCATCGTCCAATCCAGCCACCAAACGGCTGCCGTGAGCGGACATCCCCCTCGACCAGGTCGTACAGTTTCCGAAGCGGCGAATACGGGAACACTGCTATGATGGAGTTGCCAACAGGAACGGCATTTTCATCTACAACAACGGGAAAGAACACAGTGGAACAGATCGGCACTTTTGCGACGTCCGGTTACACCATGCGGGACTTGCAGCTCTTCCAGGACGCCGACCCGCGCCTGGCGCCGCTGCTGGCCGGCTGCGCGGTGGTCCACCTGGCCGGCGGCACCCCGGTTGACGACAGCACCCGCGCGCGCCTGTTCATCGTGCTGCGCGGCGGCCTGGACGTGACGATGGCCGATGGCACGAGCAGCAAGATCCTGGCTGGTGAAAGCGTGGGCGAACAATCCGTACTCGACGACACCAGTTACCTGTCGGCCATGACCGCCAGCGGCGACACTGCCCTGCTGGTCATCGAAGGCGAGCTGGTATGGAAGCTGATCGACCAGTCCAACACGCTCGCGCGCAACCTGTTGCGTTTGCTGTCCTTTCGCATCCGCGCGGCCAACGCCTTGCTGCGCCGCAATCAGAGACTGGGCGAGTTCTACCGGCAATTGTCGATGAACGATGGCTTGACCGGTCTGTACAACCGGGCCTGGCTCAACGACATGCTGCCCAAGCTGGTGGCCACCGCCCAGCGCGCCGGCACGCCCCTGTCGCTCATCATGATCGACCTGGACCACTTCAAGAAATTCAACGATCGCCATGGCCACCTGGCCGGCGACGATGCCCTGCGCGCGGCGTCCGCGGTGATCGGCGCCGACTTGCGCCCGTCCGATTTCGCGCTGCGTTATGGCGGCGAAGAATTGATGGTGGTGCTGCCGGAAACGCCGCGCGCCCTTGCCATGCTGGTCGCCGAACGCCTGTGCGCGCGCATGCGTGGCGCGACGGTCTTTGCCGACCTGCGCGCGCCTTTGCCGCACATCACCGCGTCCTTCGGCGTGGCAGTACTGCAGGACGGCATGAACGAGACCGCGCTGATCGCGGCCGCCGATGTCGCCCTGTACCGCGCCAAGGAAACCGGCCGCGACCGGGTCTCCGAATAGCCGAACTCACCCGCCGGCGCCGCATCTGTGTACCATAGCGGACCATCGCTTCCCGCCCCCACGCACGCACCATGACCACCCACACTTTCCTCTGGCACGATTACGAAACCTTTGGCGCCCAGCCGCGCCGCGACCGGCCGGCGCAGTTCGCCGCCATCCGCACCGATGCCGATCTGAACGAGATCGGCGAGCCCGTGATGCTGTATTGCCAGCCGGCCCCGGACTTCCTGCCCGATCCGCAATCTTGCCTCATCACCGGTATCACGCCGCAGCAATGCCTGGAATGGGGCGTGCCGGAACACCGCTTCGCCGCCGCCATCGAGGCGGCGTTCAGCCAGCCGGGCACGATCGGGGTTGGCTACAACACCATCCGCTTCGACGACGAGGTCACGCGCTTCCTGTTCTGGCGCAACCTGATCGATCCGTATGCGCGCGAATGGCAGAACAATTGCGGCCGCTGGGACTTGCTCGATGTGGTGCGCATGACGTATGCCCTGCGGCCGGAAGGCATCGAATGGCCCAGGCGGGAAGATGGCCGCCCCAGTTTCCGGCTGGAAGACTTGGCGCGCGCGAACGGTTTGCTGCACGAATCCGCGCACGATGCGCTGTCGGACGTGCGCGCCACCATCGCGCTGGCCCGCCTGATCCGCGAGCGCCAGCCGCGCCTGTTCGATTTCTGCCTGGGGCTGCACAAGAAGGACAAGGTGGCCGCCGAAATGGGCTTGCATCTGGACCCGTCCGCGCGCCAGCCCTTCCTGCACGTATCGGGCATGTTTCCCGCCGAGCGCGGCTGCATCGCCGTGGTGTGGCCGCTCGCCACCCACCCTACTAACAAGAATGAGGTGCTGGTGTGGGATTGCCTGCATCACCCCGATGAATTGTTCGGTCTGGACGCGGACACCATCCGCCTGCGCATGTTCACCCGCAGCGCCGATTTGCCGGAAGGCGTGAGCCGCTTGCCGATCAAGAGTATTCACATCAACAAGTCGCCGATGCTGGTATCGAACCTGAAAACCTTGTCGGCCGAGATGGCGGCGCGCTGGGGCATCGATGTGCCGCAAGCCTTGCTGCACGCCCAGGCGGCAGCGCAGGGACCGGATATGCGCGGGCTGTGGGAACAGGTGTATCGGCGTCCGGGCAGCATGGAGGAAACCGATGTCGACGAAGACCTGTACGGCGGCTTCATCGGCAATAACGACAAGCGCAAGCTGGAATCGCTGCGCCAGCAATCGGCCGAGCAATTGGCCACGGCCCGCCCCTCGTTCGAGGATGAACGCTTGAACGAGCTGTTCTTCCGCTACCGCGCGCGCAATTTCCCTGCCAGCTTGAGCGATGCAGATACTGCCCGTTGGGAACAGCATCGGGCCGCGCGCCTGTTCGACGGTGCCGGGAATGCGCGCACGATCGAACAGCTTGCCGCCGAAATCGATGCGCTATCGGAAACCGCCGACGAGCGGGCCGAAGACATTCTTGGCGCGCTCTACGACTACGCCGAGCAGATTGCACCGAGCCGGTATTGAGCAGGCGGCTGTGGACATATCAAAAAACATATACCTCACAGCCTATTTATTATTGGAAAGCTCATCAGGTTCAGCCTACCATTGCTGATCATTCCTCCTGTGCATGTTCCAATGAAACGTTTATTGACCGCCCTGTGCCTGGCCGCCGGCGCCTCCTTGTGTCTGGCCGCTCCGGCCACTGTCAAACTATCGGTCGACGCGCGCAAGGTGCAGGGACCGATGACACCGATCTGGGCCTGGTTCGGCTATGACGAGCCGAATTACACAACGGCAGCCAACGGCAAGAAGCTGCTGAGCGACATTGCCGCGCTCAGCCCGGTACCCGTGTACGTACGTGCGCACAACCTGATGACCTCGGGCGACGGCAGCTACGCCCTGAAATGGGGCTCGACCGGCATGTATAGCGAGGACAAGGACGGCAAACCGGTCTACAACTGGACCATCGTCGACCAGATTTTCGATACCTATATCGAGCGCAAGATGAAGCCGCTGGCACAGATCGGCTTCATGCCCGAAGCCCTGTCGCAACGGCCCCAGCCTTATCAGCACCAGTGGAAGCCGGGCACACCGTACGAACAGATCCTGACCGGCTGGGCCACGCCGCCCAAGGATTACGACAAATGGTCCGAGCTGATTTATCAGTGGGTACGCCACTGCGTCGACCGCTACGGCAAGAGCGAGGTGGAAAGCTGGTACTGGGAAGTCTGGAACGAACCGGACGGCCTCTACCTGATCGCGCCGGACGTCAAGCAGGCGTATTTCAAGATGTACGATTACGCGGCGGCGGCCGTCAAACGGGCCTTGCCGACCGCGCGCATGGGCGGACCGCACACGGCCGTGGCCGGCCCGCTGATGGACGAATTCTTGCAGCACGTTCTGCACGGCACCAACTATGCCACGGGAAAGACCGGCTCCCCGCTGGACTTCGTGGCATGGCATGCCAAGGGTGCGCCCAAGGTGGTCAATGGCGTCGTGCAGATGGGGATGGGCACCCACTTCCGCAATCTGGACCGGGGCTTCGCGCTGGTCGAAAAATACCCTGAACTGAAGGGCATTCCCGTCATCATCGGCGAATCCGATCCGGAAGGCTGCGCCGCCTGCGGCATGCAAACCAATCCGGAGAACGCCTATCGCAACGGCACCTTGTACGCCAGCTATACGGCGGCGTCGATTGCGCGCGAGTACGATCTGGCGGCGCGGCGCGGCATTCACCTGATTGGCGCTGTGAACTGGTCGTTCGAATTCGAGGACCAGCCCTGGTTCGCCGGCTTCCGCGATCTGGCCACCAACGGCGTCAACAAGCCGGTGCTCAATGTGTTCCGCATGCTGGGCATGATGCAGGGCGAGCGCGTGGCGGTCGGCGGCGATCAGGCTTACGATGCCGCCCGCATCCTGGCCGAAGGCGTACGCGGCGAACGCACCGACATCAATGCCCTGGCGGTCAAAGGCACGCGCACCATCAGCGTTCTGGTCTGGAACTATCACGACAATGACGTCATCGACGCCGGCGCGCCGGTGGAAGTGAAAGTGGACGGGATTCCGGCCGCGCGCGCGACCCTGCGCCATTACCGGATCGACCAGGAACACGGCAACTCGTATGCGGCCTGGAAGCGCATGGGCTCGCCTGCACAGCCGAGCGCGGCGCAAATTGCCGCGCTGAACAAGGCGAGCGAACTGGCATTGCTGGACAAACCCGGTGGTATCGCCGTGCACAACGGCACTGCCACCATCCGCATGCAGCTGCCGCGCCAGGCGGTTTCCCTGCTGACCATCACGTACTAATTAATTCAACTACGATGAAACGCCTCCTGCCCCTGTTATCCCTGGCCGCATCGCTGGCCGCCCCGGCCGTCTTCGCCGCCGATGGCACCGTGCCCTATCAGCAAAACTGCGCCGTCTGCCACGGCGAGCAACGCCAGGGAGGTGCCGGCCCCAGCCTGGCCGACGCCAAGTGGGACAAAGTCCAGCCCAACCACGCAGCCCTGGTGAAATTCATCAGCAACGGCTTGCCTGCCTCCGGCATGCCGGCGTGGAAAGATGCCATGGACAGCAAGACCATCGCCGCCATCGCCGACTATCTGCTCATCCCGGTGGCGCCCAGCGTTCCCGTGGCCGCCGGTCCGGCGGGCAAGTATCCGGAACTGGCCGGCTTTACCTTGCCGGTCGGCTTTTCGATCTCGGTGTTCGCCGACCAGGTGCCGTCGGCGCGCAGCATGGCGGTGGCGCCCTCGGGCACCGTGTTCGTCGGTTCGCGCGAAGTCGGCAAGGTGTACGCCCTGGTGACCAACAAACGCAACGAGCTTGAACGGGTGGTGACCGTGGCGCAAGGCTTGAACCGGCCCATCGGCGTGGCCTACCGCAATGGTTCCCTGTACGTGGCGGAAATGCATCGCGTCATCCGTTACGACGATATCGACACGACCTTCGACAAGTCGCCTGCCTTCAAGGTGGTGCGCGCAATGCCGGGCGACGCATGGCACGGCGAAAAGGTGATCAAATTCGGTCCCGACGGCAAGCTGTACATTCCGGTCGGCGCGCCCTGCAACGTCTGCAACAAGGACGACGAGGTGTACGCCAAGATCCACCGCATGAATCCGGACGGCAGCCAGTTCGAGGAAGTGGCGCGCGGCATCCGCAATTCGGTGGGCATGGCCTGGCACCCGCAAACGGGGCAACTGTGGTTCACCGACAATGGCCGCGATATGCTGGGTGATAACTTGCCTTCCGATAAGCTCAACATGGCGCCCACGACCGGCCTGCATTTCGGCTTTCCGTATTGCCAGGGCGGCGTGGTGCCCGACCCGGAATTTGCCGCAGGCAGGAAGTGTTCGGAATTTGCCGCACCGATGGCCAAGCTGGGGCCGCACGTGGCCTCGCTCGGTCTCGAGTTCAATACTGGTAAGCAGTTTCCCGAGCAATACAAGCATCAGCTGTTCGTGGCCGAGCACGGCTCATGGAACCGCTCGCAAAAGAGCGGTTACCGGGTCGCCCTGATCACGCTGGCCGACAACCAGGTCGCCAGCGACACCGTGTTTATCGACGGCTTTATCCAGAACGGTACGGTGATCGGCCGCCCGGTCGACATCGCTTTCCTGGCGGACGGTTCGATGCTGGTCTCGGATGACCACCGCGGCCGGGTCTACCGGGTGACCTACAGCGCGCCGGTCAAGAAATAAGCCTCAGGCCCGATACTGGTTGATGCTGTCGCGCGTTTCCCGCGCCACCCGCCGCGCCGCCGCGACAAAGTCTTCGGACTGCTGTGGCGTGGCGTACAGAATGGCGCGGGAGGAATTGATCATCATGCCGGTACCGGCGGCGGTACGCCCTGCCCTCACGGTCGCCTGCACGTCGCCGCCCTGGGCGCCGACCCCGGGCACCAGCAGGGGCATGTCGCCCACGATCGCCCGCACCTGCGCCAGTTCTTCGGGGAAGGTGGCGCCTACCACCAGCGCGCATTGGCCATTGGAATTCCATTTCTCCGCCACCAGCCGGGCCACGTGCTGGTACAGCGGCTTGCCGTCGACCTGCATGAACTGCAGATCCGAGCCGCCCGGATTGGAGGTACGGCACAGGATGATCACGCCGCGCTCGCTCCATTCCATATAGGGTTCAACCGAATCGGACCCCATGTAGGGATTGACGGTCACGGCGTCGGCGCCGTAGCGGTCGAAGGCTTCGCGCGCGTATTGCCTGGCGGTGGCGCCGATATCGCCGCGCTTGGCGTCGAGAATCAGGGGAATGTGGGGATACTGCGCGCGCACATAGGCGCAGATCTGTTCCAGCTGGCGTTCGGCGCCCAGCGCGGCGAAATACGCGATCTGCGGCTTGAACGCGCAGGCCAGATCGGCGGTCGCGTCGATCATTTCCTTGCAGAACGCGTAGATCGCATCCGGTGTGCGTTTATATGCGTCGGGAAAGCGCTCCAGATCGGGATCGAGGCCCACGCACAGCAAGGAATTGTTGGTGGTCCAGGCAGCGGAGAGCTTGTCGATAAATTTCACGGGAAGGGCCTCAGGTCGATTGCAAACCCGTCATTGTAACGCAGGCTCCCGGCCGTCAGTCCGCAGGCGCGTTCGTTTGCGTGGGCGTCATGCACTCATTTCAGGTATATTTTTATTCATTCGACAACTAGGAAGGGGTGGATCATCATGACACTGATCAGTTTCCCGGCGTCGGCACGTATGCTGCTGACACTGGTGTTGGCGACCGTGCTGTCGGGCTGCGGTTACAACCAGTTCCAGGCCAAGGACGAGGCGACCAAGGCAGCCTGGGGCGAGGTGGTCAACCAGTACCAGCGCCGCGCCGATCTGATCCCCAATCTGGTCAACACCGTCAAGGGCTATGCCAGCCACGAACGCGAGACGCTGGAGGCGGTGACGCGCGCGCGCGCCGCCGCCACCAGTTTCCAGATCACGCCGGAAGTGTTGAACAATCCGGAAGCCTTCCAGAAATTCCAGCAGGTGCAGGGCGAATTGTCCGGCGCCCTGTCGCGCCTGATGGCCGTGTCCGAGAAGTATCCGGACCTCAAGGCCGATACCAGTTTCCGCGACCTGCAATCGCAGCTCGAAGGCACCGAAAACCGGATCACGGTGGCGCGCCAGCGTTACATTGCGGCGGTGCAGGAGTACAACGTGCAGGTGCGCAGCTTCCCCACCAATCTGACGGCGATGATGTTCGGCTACTCCACCAAGCCTTCGTTCACGGTCGAAAACGAGAAGGCGATCTCGACGGCGCCGAAAGTCGACTTCGGCAAATAGACAATGCACGCCGCGCGTTTCCTGTGGGCTGTCATGCTGCTGCTGGCGATGGCGGGCGCACGTGCGCAATTCGTGGCGGTGCCACCCCTCAGCGGCCATGTCACCGACCAGGCCGGCATGCTCGACGCTGGGCAACGTGGCCGCCTGGAAGCGCAATTGGCCGATTATGAAGCCAAGACCGGCAGCCAGATCGCCATTCTGCTGGTCAATAGCACCGAGCCGGAAGCCATTGAACAGTACAGCATCCGCGTGGCCGACGCCTGGAAACTGGGCCGCAAGGGCGTCGACGACGGCGTGCTGCTGCTGGTGGCCAAGAACAATCCGAGCGCGCTGCGCCGGCTGCGCATCGAAGCCGGCCGCGGCGTCCAGGGCGTGCTGACGGATGCGAAATCGAAACAAATCCTGCAGGATGTGATCGCGCCGTATTTCCGCCGGAACCAGTTCTATGAAGGGCTGTCGGCAGGCGTCAGCGCCATCGCCCACTTGCTCAATCAGGAAAAATTTCCCGCCCCACCTCAGCCGGCGCCACAAGCGTCGAACCAGCAGGATGAGGGCGGCCTGCCACTGCCGCTCATCCTGTTCGGCATCATTGTGCTGTTTGCCATTTTTCGTCCGCGCCGCCGGTCCAGCCTCGCCCACGGGGGCTGGGGCAGCGGCGCGACCGGCTTTATTCTCGGCAGCGCCCTGGGTAATCTTGGGCGCGGCGGCGGGGGCGGCTTTAGTGGCGGCGGTTCTTCCGACGGCGGCGGGTTTTCCGGAGGCGGTGGCAGTTTCGACGGCGGCGGCGCCTCGGGAGACTGGTAGATGAGCAGATCTTTTTTGCAGCGCGCCGCGCGCGTCTGGCGCCATTGGCTGCGCGGCGATGCGGCCGGCCGACGCGCATTTCCGCCCGAAGCGCTGAACGCGATCGGACTGGCCATCACGGAAGGCGAACGCGGCCACCGCGGCGAATTGCGCCTGATTGTGGAGAACGCCTGGCCAGCCGAGGCCGTCCGGGCCGGCATCAGCAACCGCCAGCGCGCCGTGGCCCTGTTTGCCGAGCATGGGGTGTGGGACACGGAAGACAATTGCGGGCTACTCTTATACATCAACCTGGCGGACCACAAGGTCGACATTGTGACCGACCGCGCCATTCAGCGTGCCATCGAGCCCGGCACCTGGCAGGCGATCTGCGACAAGCTCACCAGCGCCTATGCGCGCGGGGAATTTCAGGCCGGCACGCTGGCGGCCATCGAGCAGATCAACGCCTTGTTGCGCCAGCACTTTCCCGCCAATGGCGCACGCGCCAATGAACTTCCCGACCATCCAATTGTCCTGTAGCTCATAATGTTGCGCGATTTCATGCCCTCGACCAGCGCAACTGGGCTCCGCCCGGTGTGCGCGTCCATTCGCCAAGGAAAACCATGACACTCCAAGACCAAGTTGCCATCGTCACCGGCGCCACGCAAGGAATCGGCCTGGCCTGCGCCCAGCGCTTTCTGCGCGAGGGCGCGCACGTCATGCTGGTCGACGTCAAGCCCGACGGTGCCGATGTGGCTGCGGCGCTGGGCCCGGCGGCGGCGTTCTTCGTGGCCGACGTGGGCCAGAAGGCCGATGTCGATGCCATGGTCGCGGCCACGCTGGCGCGCTTCGGACGGGTCGATATCCTGGTCAACAATGCCGGCGTGACCCACGCGGCCGACTTCCTTCAGCTGTGCGAGGACGATTTCGACCGCGTCATCCGCACCAATCTGAAATCGATGTTCCTGTGCGGCCAGGCGGTCGCGCGCGACATGCTCAAACGCCAGCGTGGCTGCATCATCAATATGTCCAGCGTCAATTCGGAGCTGGCCATACCGAACCAGGTCCCGTATGTGGTGTCGAAAGGGGGGATCAACCAGCTGACCAAGGTCATGGCGCTGGGCCTGGCGCCGCACGGCATCCGTGTCAACGGCATCGCGCCCGGCACCATCCTGACGGAACTGGCCAAGCAAGCCGTGCTGGCCAGCGCCGATGCGCGTCACACCATTCTGTCACGCACTCCAATGGGCCGCTGCGGCGAACCCGGCGAGGTGGCCGGCGTCGCCGCCTTTCTTGCCAGCGCCGACGCCTCCTATATGACCGGCGAAACGCTGTTCGTCGACGGCGGGCGCATGGCCCTCAATTACACAGTCCCGGTAAAGGAATGAGCATTAACTCCAAGCACGCCCCACCCCACTCTTCCATGCTGACCCTGGACGACCAGTTTTGCTTCGCACTGTACTCGGCCTCACACGCGATGACGAAAACCTACAAGCCCATGCTCGAACGGCTGGGCCTGACCTATCCCCAATATCTGGTCATGCTGGTGCTGTGGGAACAGGACGGCATCCTGGTCAAGGATATCGGTGCCCGGTTGTATCTCGATTCGGGCACCTTGACGCCGCTGCTAAAACGGCTGGAAAGCGGCGGCATGCTGACCCGCACGCGCGATCCGCAGGATGAGCGCCAGGTGCGCATCACGCTCACCCGGGCCGGCCAGGCCATGCGTGCGCAAGCCGAAGCCATTCCCGAGCAATTACTCTGCGCCAGCGGCCAGGAGGCAGAAACCCTGACGCGCCTGCGCGCCGAGCTTGCGGCGGTACGCAATGACCTGTTCAATGCCATGACGGACAGCCAAGAACAGGCGGAAATGGATGGAGACAAACAGTAATAGTCGCGGTGAATATGCGCTCATGCGTAAAACGTATATCACCTACTGTTAAGTTATGCGATTTATTGATGTGTGGTATCGAAATTCGCAATTAGACATATAAGTGCCCGGCCCGCATAATTACACCTGTCTCCACTATTCTCCTCCAAAGAAAATAGTTTTAAGCCCGCTTTCACCAGCGGGCTTTTTTTTTGCTATTTTTCGGCAACCTTGATAAAGTTTCATGATTGTTAGCTCAACCTTTGATCTATGTCATGGCCAAGTCACATTCCATGCCTATACTTGACTGATCTGCCGTACACACAACCGATATGCGTGACGTCAGGCAGGCGTGCTGTTCCAATTGGGCGGCACGCCAACCGAATTGATCTCTTGGCCCGATCTTGGGTTTTGCCCGCCTGCGATGGCGGGCATTTTTTTCCTGTACTCCAAATCCTAGTAGTTTGATCAGGTACAGAAAAAAAGCGCTTTCAGTCCTTGCGGCGACGTGGCTTTTTACTATCATGAAGTTCCCCCGACGATTTTACTGCCAAGGACTGTCCTGATATCGGCAAGCCACACTAACTGGAGTTATTCGCATGAGTGAACATGTTCTAGAAACTGTGCCCACCGAACAAGCGCCCGCCAATCCCGCGCGGCGTCACCACCCTGACGATTCGCTGATCCTGAGCGAACTATCCCCCGAGGCCGTGATCGACCATCTCGACAACGACCATGTTCCCAAGGCGCTGATCACGTTTGGAAACGTCCGGGAAACCTGCCCAAAATGCAGGCATACCCATCTTAAACTGGTTTTGCGGCAGCGCTGCGTGCGTCTCGCCCACTTGTTCTGTGCCGAATGTCATAGCTGTTTCGACGCCCACTATCCCAGCGGCGCCTCGGCATTGACAATCTAAACGGCCAGGGCGGAACCCACCCCGCCCGGCCTCACGGGCTTCGCCCTGCACGGCGGTGCCCTGAAATCCCACACATGGTAATGTTGCGGTTTTGAACAGCACACGTGCCATGGCCGCCTCCCTCCTCGCAATCCTCCTGCTCGACCCGCATTGGCGCAAGTGGCGCCTGCGCACCGCACTTCTGCTGTACGCAGCCATTCTGGTCATGGGGTCGGTACCGGGTGCGCGCGCCGAAATCGGTCTGGTCGCCTCCGGCGTGGTGCTCCATTCGCTCGCCTACGGCCTGCTGGCCCTGCTGCTATTTGGCGGCACCAGTGGCACACCGGCAGTGCGCGCCGCCAAGGCAGTTGCCGGCGTCATCGCGATGGGAGCCGGCGACGAATTCCTGCAAAGTTTCCTCCCCTACCGCCACGGCGACATACGCGACTGGGTCGTCGATGTCAGCGCCGCGCTAATCACCTCCGCCCTGCTGCTGGCTTTCGCACCGCGCCCCGCCGCCCGGCGCTAGCGGCGCCAAGGCAGCCTCGCGCCGCGTCAGCGCCAATGCCGTTACCTCGATCGAGGCGATCAATTCCTGAATCAAACCGGCCAGCGCACAAGCTTCCATGATTTGCGTTTTCTCAAAATGTTCGATGTCGAAGTATTGGGCTCGCCTTTCAAACGTCGCTTGATAAAGATCAAGCATGGCGGGGGCGCCAGCCCAGCATTCTTCAGCACAACAACACCACTTGCGCCTTGTTTGATGTGGCTCACTACAGAACGGATCAGGCAGAACGTCGCGCCCATCGCGCACTCTTATCCGGAGTGGCACGCAACGCGGTCACGCACAGACTGAACCAACCAAACAAAGGAGTTGATCATGAAGCGTAAAGAACTAAGCGTGCTATTGGCAGGCTTTTTGGCCCTGGGGCTGGTGGCGTGTACGTCCACCGACACTTCAGGCGGCATGGGTAGCGCGGACGGCACATCCACCTCGAGCACCACTGAGTCAGGCGGCATGGGATCAGGCAGCGCAACCGGACAAAGCAGCGGCAGCATGGGCACCGGGGGCTATGCCGGCGCCACCAGCGGCAGCGGCACCAGCGGCAGTGGCAGCGGCACCAGCGGCAGTGGCGCTTCCGGCACGGCCACCACTGGCAGCGATGCCATGGGCGGTACCGGCAGCAACACCGGCAGCACGGCCACGGGCGCGTCCGAGGCCAGCCAGTCCAGCGCCGGCACGGGCGCCATGCCATCCTCCAGCACCGGCACCCCCAACAGCACGGTTACCAACATCGAAGTCATTCCGCGCCAGAGCGGCGGTGCGGGCACCGGCGCGGGTACCGTGGCGGGGGCGGCGGTCGGCGGCGCCAACACCACCGGCACCACCGGCGGCTCCATGGTCTCGGACCGGGTCTACCGCATTACCCTGCGCATGGACGACGGTACGGTGCGCGTCATCACCCAGGAAGCAACCCCTTCGTTCAGCACGGGCGACCGGGTTCACATGTCGGCGGGAGCGATCGAGCGCTAGCGCGGGGCCTCGTATCGGCAAAGCGGCCCTGTCGTCGCCCACGCAGGCAGGCGCAGCGGCGTCAATACATGCGTTCGACCTGATAGCCCCGCTGTGCCAAAAGCTGCGGCAGGCCGTTCGCGCCGAGCAAATGCAGCAGGCCGACGCCAACGAAGGCGGTCGTACCATCCTGCATGATGCGCACAATACGTTCGGCCATCTCGGGATTGCGTTTGCCGAGCAAGGTGGTGCGGGTAAATTCGGATGTCACCGAATTGCCAGCCGTCGCATCCGGCAGCAGTGCGTCGAGCGCAAGCGTGTCGCCGGAGCTCCAGGCGTCGAGGATCGCGCGCGACTTGCGCAAGGCGCTGCCATCGGCCAGGCCATGCAGACTTTCGAGCAAATACCGCTCCGCGCTGGCATCGTCGAGCGTATCGAACAGGGCCAGTTGGTACTCTGCGCTTTCCAGTTCGGTGATGGCCCTGCCATGTTCTTGCGCATCGGCCAGCAGGAAGGCTTCGATGCCGTAAGTCCGTTCGAAACCGTGGCGCTGCAGGTCCAGGCCAAGTAGCACATTGGCCAGCAGCCATGGTTTCAGATGAACAACGTTACTGAACGGAATGCCAGCGGCGTGCAGCGCCGTGGTGAGCGCACTGATTGTCGAGGGCGAAATATGCTGGCGGATATCGTCGCCAGCCGGGTAACTGCCATGCCGTGCCATAGCTTGTTGAAAGGCATCATTGGCGCGGGTATCAAGTTCAACCACAAGCCGCTTGGCATCGGCCAGCGCGCGCCGCACTTCAGGCGCCAGCGGATAGAAGGCGCTCGAACCGACATGGACGGTGCCGAACAAATAGCTGGTCTGGGTGCCGCGCCGCACCCGGTACAGCGCACCCTGGCGTTTCGCGTCGACCGCCCGCGCAGGACCGTCCGAAATGGTGGGAAAGTATTCGATCGATCCGGCATCGGCACCGAAGCACAATCCGGCGCTACTGACAAAAACGAGTCCAAGGGAAAGGATGGCTGCGCGCAGCGGCCTTACTAAAAAGTTCTTATTCCACATTTTTGATTCCGCATGGACACCCTCGCCAATACTAAGGCAGGATGAGCCTGTCAGGAATCAATCAGGGGAAGAATATTTCCGTGCAATGCGAAGTTAGCAATCTCAAGTGTGTCGCTTGCGACAGTGGTCGTCCAAGTAGCGTTATACGCCGGGGGAGTGAACCCGATCCCGCCTATACGGCCGCCGCGTCTGCCGCCCGGCAGATGGCGTCGCCGCGTCTCGGGCAAGCGCTCTACACGATGCCCAGACCAAGCCGTTCCTGTTCGCCCGTGAAATTTCGGGTTGCCGTATTGATCAGTTCAAGCGACACCTTGGGAGTGCGGTCCGCGTACAGCAAGCCATTGGCTTCCTGGAAGGTATCGCTGAACTGGGTGTAGCAGAATCCACTGAACATGAAGGTCGTGTTTACCACCTTCAGCAAACGCCTGTACAGATCGATGAAGCCTTCCTCGGAAAACGCGCGCGAATAACCCCAGGTCGCATCCGCCGACGGTCCGCTCTTGTCGAAAGCGATCCCACCGAACTCGGTAAGCACGATGGGCTGGCCGCGATGGGGAAAGCCATCCAGTGTCAGGATGCGCCCGCCCGGCCGGCGCTGGTCGAACAGCGTACGCGACGGCTCGCTCATCGTGTAGCGCGACTCCAGGCGCTCCGGATTGAAATCGTAATCGTGGATGCCGAGAATATCGGTGGCCGAAGCTTCCCAGCCATCGTTGCCGATCACCGGCCGGGTCGCGTCCAAGGTACGCGTCAGGTGATACAGCGCCTCGACCGCATTGCGGTGGGCCTGCGTCAGCGTCAGATTCGGCACGCCCCACGATTCATTGAACGCCACCCACACAATGATGCAGGGATGGCTGTAATCGCGGTCGATCGCTTCGGTCCACTCGCGCACCATGCGCGTGATCGCCTTCGGGCTGAAACGGTAAGCCGACGGCATCTCTTCCCACACCAGCAATCCCAGCCGGTCGGCCCAGTACAGATAGCGCGGATCTTCCACTTTCTGATGCTTGCGCACGCCGTTAAACCCCATCGCCTTGGCCAGTTCGACGTCGCGCTTCAAGGCTGCATCCGACGGCGCCGTCATCAGCGATTCCGGCCAATAGCCCTGGTCGAGCACCAGCCGCAGCTTGTAGGCGCGGCCATTGAGCATGAAGCGGTCGCGGTTGATCGCTACCGAACGCAGCGCGGTGTACGACCTCACCCGGTCCAGCACGTGTCCACGATGGCGCAGAATGACTTCGGCGTCCAGCAAGATTGGCCGTTCCGGACTCCAGAGCAACTCATTGCGCGAGTCGTCGATGCCGGGATCCGACAGCGCGATCTTGCGATTGGCCTCATGCCCCAACAGCTTGTAATGGTCGTCGGCCAGCAGGCTGTCGCCGTGCCAGATGCGCACTTCGACAAACAGATCGTCGATCAGGTCGCCCGTCGCGAACACCTCGCAGCCGATCTCGAAAGTCTCGAAAATCGGCGTCCAGCGCAGGCTCTGGATATAGGTCGATTCGACCTGCTCGACCCACACGGTCTGCCAGATCCCGGTCGTGCGCGGATACCAGATCGAGTGCGCTTCCAGCAGCCAATCCTGCTTGCCACGCGGCTTGGCCAGATCGTGCGGATCATCCTCGACGAACACCGTCACCGTTTGCCGGCCGTCCGCGCGCATCGCGCCGGTGATGTCGGCGGTGAACGGCGTGTGCCCTCCCTCGTGCTCGGCCACCAGATGTTCGTTGACCCACACCCGCGCGCGATAGTCGACCGCACCGAAATGCAACAAGGTGCGCCCCTCGCGCGGCGGCAGGTCGAACTCGCGCTCGTACCAGCACACCGCGTGAAAGCCCTGGTCGCCGATACCGCTCAGGGCGCTCTCCGGCGAAAACGGCACGTTAATGGTATGGGTCCACTCGGCACCGCCATTGGGGAAACTATAACGGTGCTCATTGTCGAACATGAACTTCCATGGCCCGTTCAAACTGATCCATTGCTGGCGCACCAGCTGCGGTCGGGGATACTCGAAATCGCTCATCGTCCGTCCTCATGATTGCTCGAGTCCGGTACTGCGCCACCGCTGTCGCGCGCCCCCGGACAGCCGGAAAAAATGCGCCTTCCGACTCAATTCGCGTCAATGCGCGGATCGTAGCATGCTGCCGTTAACGCCAATTTTGCTGTTTCGTATCGTTTCGCCAGCCGTCCCCGCGCTTGTAACCGACGTTCAGCAGGCACGTCCATTAAAGGGCCGCCGTGCGAAGCGCACCGCAGCGACGATCCGTTACACGATGTAGGCCCCGGCCTACCTTGTCCATCGACGTTTTTACCTCGCGAGTTCCCCGCCGCCCGTCCGCGCCGCATTGCTGTATTGTGTCGGCTGAGCCCCGACCGACGGAGTAAGCCCATGTCAGACAAAACCCTGCGCCGCCTGCATCCCTCTCTGCGCGACGATATTGGCGATTTGCGCACCCAGCGCCCGCTGCCCAGCGCCCGCCTCAGCCAGATCGATCCGTTTCTGTTTCTGAATCATCACGGACCGCAGACCTACCCGGCGGACAATCGCGGGCTGCCGTTCGGCCCCCATCCGCACCGCGGCTTTGAAACCGTCACCTTCATCCTCGAAGGCGAACTGGCCCACCAGGACAGCGCCGGGCACGAAAGCATCATCCGCGCCGGTGGCATCCAATGGATGACCGCCGGGCGCGGCATCGTGCACGCCGAAGTGTCGCCGCGCGCGTTCCGCGAGCACGGCGGGCCGCTCGAAATCCTGCAGCTATGGGTCAATCTGCCGGGACGCCTGAAAATGTGTCCACCCGCCTACACCGGCCTGCAGCGCGACGCCATTCCGGCACTCGAACTGGACCACGGAAAAGCCGTGCTGAACCTCATCGCCGGCCAATGGGACGGCAGCACCGGTCCGGTTGCGCCGCTGACCGACGTGTTCATGAGCACGATCGAGCTGCGCGCCGGCGCCCGCCTGCGCCTGCCCGGGCTGGCCGCGCGCAACGTGCTTCTGTACATCGTGCGCGGCGCGGTCCGGATCGGCCCCGACCGCGCCGAAGCGCTCCATCTGGCGGAACTGTCCGACAGCGGCGACGCGGTCGAACTGAGCGCCGAGGCCGACAGCGTCGTGCTGTTCGGACATGCCACGCCGATCGGCGAACCGGTTGTCGCGCACGGCCCCTTCGTGATGAATACCCGGGCCGAGATCAACCAGGCCATTGTCGATTACCAGGCCGGGCGCTTCGGCGCGCCGCTGCCCGGCTAGCCTGAAACGGCCGCCCCCGCGCGAATCTGCATCAAGCGTCCTGCCCGAACCAAGCAAGGCCTAACACGATCCCATCTGGACCGGCCAAACGCCGTCATCCAGAGGGAGATCGCATGTCTGTCAAGAAACTGCTGTGCATTGGCCGGGAGAGCTTCGCCCTTCCCGCCTTGTTGCCCGATTGGGAAGTCCTCACCTGCGCCACGCTGGCCGAAGCCGCGCGCATACTGCGCAGCGCCACCTGGCCGGTCGGTCTGGTCCAGGACCTGGGCGAGCCGGCCGCGCTGCAGCGCTTTCTGCACCAGCACTGGCAATGCCACTGGGTAGGCCTGGTCGATCCCGGCACGATGAGCACCCCGGCCTGGCGCGAGCTTGCCGCTGAACACTTTCACGACTACCACACCCGCCCTCTCGACCTGGCCTTGCTGCGCCACACGCTCGGCCATGCACACGGCTGTGCCATGCTGCGCGCCGGCGCCCCCCAGCCCTGCGCCACCGATGCCCTGATCGGCGCCAGCCCCCCCATGCGCCAGCTGCGCGCCCAGATCGGCAAAGTAGCGCACGCCGACGCCCCGGTCCTGATCTGGGGCGAAAGCGGCAGCGGCAAGGAACTCACCGCACAAGCCATCCACGCCCGCTCGAGGCGCGCGTGCGGCCCCTTCGTGCCGATCAATTGCGGCGCGATTCCGCCGGCCTTGATCCATTCCGAACTGTTCGGCCACGCGCGCGGCGCCTTCACCGGCGCGGCCCGCGAGAAAATCGGCCTGATCGAATCGGCCGCCGGCGGCACGGTGTTTCTCGACGAAATCGCCGATCTCCCCAAAGATCTGCAATCGAACCTGCTGCGTTTCCTCCAGGAAAAGACCATCCATCGCGTCGGCGCCACCCGCAGCATCCAGGTCGACGCCCGGGTGGTGGCCGCCTCCCACGTCAGCCTGCAGCAAGCGGTGGCCGACGGCCACTTCCGCGAAGACCTGTATTACCGGCTCAACGTACTGCCCCTCACCGTGCCGGCCCTGCGCGAACGCAAGGACGACCTGGAGGCGCTGTCCATGCATTTTTTCCACCTGCACGCGGCCGACAAACCGGGCCGGCTCAAAGGCTTTTCCGGGGCCGCCGTGCGCGCCATTCGCGCCCACGGCTGGCCCGGCAACGTACGCGAACTGGGCAATCGCGTGCGGCGCGCCCTGGTGCTGGCCGAAGGACGCCTGATTGCGCCCGCCGATCTCGGCCTGGACAGCGTTGCCGGGCCGATTCCGGCCGGGCTGGACGAATCGCGCCAGCGCGCCGAGCGCGAAGCCATCGTCGCCAGCCTGGCGCGC
This sequence comes from uncultured Oxalobacteraceae bacterium, assembly GCA_946480015.1. The sequence goes on from CAMLIL010000048.1 coordinate 24,909, forward strand.
AGCGGCGGCAATGTCACGCATGCGGCACGCGAGCTGGCCATCTCGCGCATGACCCTGTACCGCCAGATGGCCAAGCACGGCATCGCCGGCTGAGCGCGGCCACGCTGTCACAGCCGAGAAACGCAATTCTCCCCCCGCTGCGGCCGCGGCTGGGGCAGCGGCTGTCACGCAAGCGATGCAGGCGGCGACAAGAACTGCCGCCCCCCATCCGCGGCGCAATCACCGCAGCCTGGGACCAAACGAAAAAGCGCCGCCAATTCAAGCGCTTGCACCGCCCCGCCCGAAGCTGGCACTGCCTTTGCAGTAGTACTCGTGCCTGCCCATCGCGGGCCGGCGTATCCATCCGAACATTTAACCAAGGGGCACCTATGAAACGTACCATTCTGGCAGCAGCGATCATGTTTGCGTTCAGCGCAAGCAGTTACGCCAATCCCACCAACAACGCCACTCTCCCGATCATTGGCAGCGGCGCGCTGACCCAGACAGCATCAACCACCACGACGCAAACCGGCGAAGGCGCGCATGCCAACGAAAATTCCCTCGCGCTGCAAAATTCGGACAGCGACAACGACAAGAGCACCGGGCAGAACAACAGCATGGGCGACGCGCTCGGTCTCGGCCCCGGAGTTGCGGCCGCAAACAACGCCTCCAGCGCCACCTCGACCCTGTCGAACGCCTTCAACACCTCTACCGCGACCGCCACGAGCACGCTGAACGGCACCGTCAGCGGCAACGCGATCAGCCATATCGGCAACGTCGCCGGCTACCTCGGCAGCAACAATGGCGGTGCGGCGGCGGGCGGCAATGGCGCCGCCGGTACTGGTGGCGCGGCGGTCGGCGTGGGCGGCACGGGCGGCTCGGCGCTGGGCAGCAACGGTGCGGCCGGCGGCAGCGGCGGCCTCGCCGTCAACGGCAGCGCCACCAATGGCAGCGCGGCAGGCGGCGCCGGTGGCGCCGGTGGTGCCGGCGGCGATGGCGGCCTGGCAGTGGGCGGCTCGGGTGGCGCTGGCGGGACCGCGTTCGGCGGCATGGGCGGCAGCGGCGGCGCGGCGGCGGGCGGCGCGGGCGGCTCGGGTGGCATGGGCGGGATCGGCGGCCTGGCGCTCGGCTCGGCCGCGGTGGCGGACGGCTCGGCCACCGGCGGCAGCGCCAGCGGTCACAGCGTGCCCATCGCCGTTGACGGCAGCACGGCCAACGCCAATGGTCACAACGGTGGCAAAGCCACCAGCGGCGAAGTGCACGCTGCCGCTGGCGACACCGAAGTCGGCGCTGCGGGCGGTGGCGGCAGCGGCGCCGCTGGCGGCCAGGCCAATGCAGGCAGCGGTGGCGGCGGCGGCGCGGCTACCAATACCGGCGGCAACGGCGCCGAGGCCAAGGTCGGCGACGCCGGGGCCGGCGGCGCCGGAGCGGCCGGCGGCATGGCCAGCAACGGTTCTCCAACGGTTGGCAACGCCACTGGCGGCGCCGGCGGGACCGGCGGCGCGGGCGGCACCAACACTGGTGGCGCAGGTGGCTCGGGCGGCACTGTCACCGCAGGCGCGGGCACCGGCGGCAATGGTGCGGCTGGCACTGGTGGCAACGGCGGCACCGCCACCGTAAGCACAGGCAATTTTGACCTGTCCAATACCATGAGCAATGTCGGCCAGTCGGCCGCCGGCATCACCGTGATCAGCCAGAACAGCGGCATTTCCTCGCTGATCCAGCAGAGCGTAAATGTGCAGTCCAACCTGAGCCTGGGTCACTGATAAACGGGCGCCGTCCGCACTCCCCCAGGCGCGGACGGCGCATTGATCGCCGATTGTTGCAGGAGAATTCATGTACGACATCATGTATCAACTGATTGTGGCCATTGCGCTGGCGGCACCATGGACGGCGCCTTCCACGGACAACGCTACCGCCGGCCAGCCCGCAGCCGCGCCCGCGCCGGAGCGCCCCAGCGGTGAAGCTGAGCTTGGTGACAGCGTCCCCGCCAGTCTGCTCGACGAGGCGCGCGGCGGCACCGACACGGTGCTCAGCGATGCCCATCTCGCCGGCGAGGCAAGCGGCAACAACGCCAGCCAGGTCATCACCGGCGCCAACAGCATCGCCACCGGATCCCTGGCCGGCGCGGTCGGGCTGCCGGTGGTCATCCAGAACACCGGCGCCAATGTCCTGATTCAACAGTCCACCATTGTCAACGTCCAGTTCAAATGAAACGCGCCGCCCTGCTCACCGCTGTGCTGCTGTGCGTGCCCGGGCTGCGGCTGCATGCGCTGGAACTGGCGCCCGCTGGCGCGCGTTTCAGCGTTCCCGTTGCCGACCTCAAGCAGCTGCGCTTCCAGGCCACCCTGCGCCAGCAATACGACTTCAGTTGCGGCTCGGCGGCATTGGCCACCCTGCTCTCGCACCACTACGGTCTGGCCATCACCGAAGAAGCCGTGTTCCGGCACATGTATCTGCACGGCGACCAGCGCAAGATCCGGCGCGAGGGGTTTTCCCTGCTCGACATGCAGCGCTATCTCGCCGCCATCGGCTTGCGCGCCGACGGCTTCCAGCTGCCCCTCGACAAGCTCGCCGAAGCGCGCCTGCCGGCCATCGTCCTGATGTCCGAGAAAGGCTACCAGCACTTCGTCGTCGTCAAGGGCATGTCCGCCGGGCGGGTGCTGATCGGCGATCCCGCCACCGGCACGCGCGCCATGACGCGCCACAGCTTCGAATCGGCGTGGCGCAGCAAGCTGCTGTTCGTCATCCACAGCCGTCAGGGGGCGGCCTTCAATACGCGCGCCGACTGGCGGGCCGCGCCGGCGGCGCCGCTGGCCGATTCGCTCAATCGCGGCAGCGCCGCCATGCTCACCCTGCCGCTGCAGGGCCCGGGCGATTTCTAATGGGAGCAAGCATGCCTCAGCAGCCATATCGACAAGATCGCAACCCACGCTGCGCAGCATGGCGGAGCGTACCCGCACTGCTTGCCGCCGCGCTTGTCGCAGTCCCGGCCGCCGCGGCCGGCGACAGCGCCGCCAACTGGACCCCGGTCGACAGCGCCATCCTGGACGCCTTGCGCGGCGGCTTCACCACCCCGGCCGGTTTGGAAGTCTCGCTCGGCATCGAACGCACGGTCATGCTCAACGGCGATATTGTCGCCCACACCACCGTTCAGATCGCCGACCTGGCCAGCCTGAGCGCGCCCCAGGCGGAACAAACGCGCGCCGCCCTGTCGTCCCTCAACCTGGTTCAAAGCGGCCCTGACAATATGGCGGTGGCGCCCTTGGCTGGTACCGTCCCGGCGGCAACACTCGTTCAGAACACGCTCGACGGCCAGCGTATCGGCAGCAGCACCGTCATCCATTCCTCGGTCAACAGCATCGGCCTGCTGACCGCACTCAACTTCCAGGCCAGCCTGCGCGACGCGCTTTCGCGCTCTGCGCTGTCTTATTAATTGGAGCCCTGCATGCACCGACAACTCCTCCTGAGCGCCTTGCTGCTCTCCCCTTTGACCCAGGCCCAGGCGGCGCAGCCAGCCGCCGCCGACCTGCCGGCCCAACTGGAGGCGATGAAGCGTCAGCTGGCAGAGCAGCAAATCATGCTCGACACCCTCATGCGCGAGCGTGCGGCTGAGCGCACCGGCACGGCCGGCGAAGCAGTCACACCGCCCGAGTTGCCGCCGGAATCGCACGATGCCGTCACCAGCGGCGTGCTGGAGGCACAACGCGGTACCGGCAGCACCCCGGCCGCAACGGGGCAGGCAGGTGTGGCGCAGCCGGCGCCGGAACAGCTTGGCGCGGCGCAGCCGTCACCGGAGCGGGTTGGCACGGCGCCAGTGCGCGACAACCGCCCGCCCGAAGTGGCGCCGCTATTCGAACAACCGGGGGTGCTGACGCCACGCGGCAAGGTGGTGATCGAACCATCCCTGCAATTTTCCTACTCATCCAGCAACCGGGTCGCGCTGGTGGGCTACACCGTGATCCCGGCACTGCTCATCGGTCTGGTCGACGTGCGCGAAGTCAAGCGCAACACGGCCACGGCCGCCCTCACCCTGCGTGGCGGCCTGAGCAATCGGCTCGAACTGGAAGCACGGCTACCGTATGTGTACCGCTCCGACGCGGCTGTCAGCCGCGAAATCTTTACCGGTACCGCCACCGACCAGGTCTTCAACACCAGCGGCAAAGCCATCGGCGACGCCGAACTCGGCCTGCGCTATCAGCTCAATAACGGCGGCCCCGACAGCGCCTATTATGTGGCCGGACTGCGCCTGAAATCGCGCACCGGGCGCGACCCGTTCACGGTCGTCACCGACTGCCTGCGCCGCTGCCTCGGCCCGAATGCCACCGGCACCGGCTTGCCGCTCAGCCTGCCGACCGGTTCCGGCTTCTATTCGGCCCAGACCAGTCTCACCGCACTCTTCCCGTCCGATCCCGCCGTGTTCTTCGGCAGCATCAGCTATCTGCACAATGTCAAGCGCAGCGACGTCAGCCGCACCGTGCTCGGCGGCGAACACGAATTTCTCGGCGAGATCAAGCCCGGCGACATTGTCGGCATTAACTTCGGCATGGGCATGGGCTTGAACGACAAAGCCTCGTTCAGTCTCGGTTACGACCACAACGTCGTCGGGCGAACGCGGCTGGCAGGAGCGCTCGCGCCAGGCGCCGTGCGCACCCAGCTCGGCACCTTAATGTTAGGCTATTCCTACCGCTTGAGCGACAGGCGCAGCCTCAGCGTTGCCGTCGGCGCGGGCCTGACCCGCGATACGCCCGACGTTTCCCTCACCCTGCGCATGCCGGTGAGCTGGTGAACATCACTCGACAAGGCGCGCGCCGTCGCGCCCGCCTGAGCTGCGAGCTCGACTGTGTGCCTGGCCCACAAGCCCAGCATCACGCCGGAGCCGGGCGCGAACATGGCGAAGGTCGGCGACGCCTCGACCGGCTGCCTGTCCAGCAACTTGCTGTAGAAGGCGGCGCTGCGCGGTTATCCTGCAGGGTAGCAATATCGCGGTAAGGCGAGCGCAGGCTCACGCCCAGTTCCTCGGCCAGCACCGCACCGGTGACCCGATAGCGGTGGCGGCACAGGATTTGCATCAAATTTAGCAAACGTGTGGCGCGCGACATCAGGCGTCCAGCGCCGTCATTGCAGCACCTCGGTCGACAGTGCCAGCGTTTCCTTGATTTCTTCCATCACCACATAACTCTTCGATTGCGCCGCGCCAGGTAACTGCAGCAGCATGTCGCCCAGCAGCTTGCGGTACTCGGCCATCTCATGAATACGCGCCTTGATCAGGTAATCGAAGTCGCCCGACACCAGATGGCATTCCTGCACTTCGGGGATGCGCAACACTTCGCGCCGGAACTGCTCGAAGGCCGACGCCGATTTCTGGTTCAGCGTAATTTCGACAAATACCAGCAGTTTGGCGCCCAGCGCGGCCGGCGCCACCCGTGCGTAGTACCCGCTGATGACGCCGTCCCGCTCCATCCGCTTGACCCGCTCGATGCACGGCGTCACCGACAGTCCGACCCGCTCGCCCAGTTCCTTCATCGAAATGCGCGCCTCCTGCTGCAGGATGCGCAGGATATGGCGGTCCAGCTTATCCAGCCCACGCCCGGTTTCTGTAAATGTACGCATGAAAATCCACCAAATAATGACGTATCTACGTGAACAACCACTGCCAAGACACCAATAATATAGCGGAAAGACCGGAGTTTCCCCACCATCCACTACAGCGGAGTCAGCATGCGGGTACTTATCCTGGGCGGCGGCGTCATTGGCGTGACCAGCGCCTACTATCTGGCCCGCGCCGGGCACGATGTCACCGTCATCGAGCGCCAGCCCGGTCCCGCGCTGGAAACCAGCTTCGCCAACGCCGGCCAGATTTCCCCCGGCTACGCCTCGCCCTGGGCCGCTCCCGGCATTCCCCTCAAAGCCCTCAAATGGCTGCTGCAGCGCCATTCACCGCTGGCGATCCGCCCCGACGGCAGCGCCTTCCAGCTGCAATGGATGTGGCAAATGCTGCGCAACTGCAGCGCACCGCGCTACGCCGTCAACAAGGAACGCATGGTGCGCCTGGCCGAATACAGCCGCGATTGTTTCCGCACCCTGCGCGCCGACACCGGCATCGCCTATGAAAGCCGCCAGCGCGGCACCATGCAGCTGTTTCGCACCGAAGCGCAATTGGCCAGCGCGGAAAAAGACATCCACGTGCTGCGCGACGCCGGCGTCCCCTTCGAGCTGCTGACCCGCGCCGGACTGGCCGCCGCCGAACCCGCGCTCGGCCACGTCAAAGAGCGCCTGGCTGGCGCGCTGCGCCTGCCCAACGATGAGACCGGCGATTGCCAACTGTTCACCACCCGCCTGGCGGCGATGGCCGCCGGTCTCGGCGTGCGCTTCCGCTACAACGTCGCCATCGACCGCCTCGCCGTCAGCGGCGGCAGCATTGCCGGGGTGCACGCCGGCGCCGAACTGCTCAAGGCCGACGCCTACGTGGTAGCGCTCGGCGCCTTCTCGACCGGCCTGCTGCATGGCCTGGTGGACCTGCCCGTTTACCCGCTCAAGGGCTACTCGATCACCGTGCCGGTCCAGGATGAGAGCCGGGCTCCGCTGTCGACCGTGCTGGACGAAACCTACAAGATCGCCGTGACCCGCTTCGAGCAGCGCATCCGCGTCGGCGGCATGGCCGAAATTGCCGGCTTCGACAAGCGCCTCGATCCGCGCCGCCGCGCCACGCTCGAGATGGTCCTCAACGACCTGTTCCCGGGCGCCGGCGACAGCGCCGCCGCCACCTTCTGGACCGGCCTGCGTCCCATGACCCCGGACGGCACCCCGCTGGTCGGCCGCACCCCGCTGTCGAATCTGTTCCTCAACACCGGCCACGGCACCCTCGGCTGGACCATGTCCTGCGGCTCGGCCCAGCTGCTGGCAGACCTGATTTCCGCGCGCCGGCCGGCCATCCCGTACGCCGACCTGTCGGTGGAGCGCTACGCCAGAAGCGGCGCCGGCACCCGCCTGGGCCTGGCCAGCGCCTGATCCGGCGCGCGCCGCGACTACCACAAGGTGGTCGCGGCTCACTCCACCGTAATGGCCAGATCGCGCCCGGCGCTGGCGCGATTGCCCGCATAATCGGCGGCCAGCACCCGGATCACATAATCGCCCGGCGCCAGGCCGGCCGGGTCCCAGCTGCCCGGCTCCGCACGGCCGTCGCGCACCAGATTGGTCGCCACGTACAGAAAGCGCGTGCTGGCATTGCCGTACACCGTGATGCCGCTCTTTTCCGCATACGCCACCTTGACGCTCTCCGGGTCCGGCGGCAGGCGATTGAATTCGATATTCACGCGCGGCTGCTCGAAGCCCGGCACCGGCGTGCCGTCGCTGCGCAGCACCTGGTATCCCAGCTTGTACAGGCCAAGCTTGCGCCGCTTCGCATTGCCATCCATTTGGTCCCAGGCCTCCACCACCAGCGCCAGCGGCCCGCTGCCGGCCGGCACCAGCAGCCGTTTGCCGCGCCTGGCCGCCAGCTTGCGGCCCGCCGCATCGTTCAGCCATACGCCGTCGATGCGCGGTGCGATGCTGTCCACCAGACCGGGCAGCGGCAAAGCGATCGGATTCGATTCGCCGCCCGGCACGTGCTGGGTCAAGTGCACGTGAAACATCCGGTTCACCGTGCCCAGCGTGTCGCCCACCGCGAAGCGGGTGCCGCGCTTGAGCCGCACCCGTGCCGGCCTGCCCTGCGCATCGAGCAGAATGGAAAAGCGCGCCGGATCGAGCGGACGGTCACGCACATCGCGTCCGACCCGCATGTGCAGATACGTCATCTGATCCACGCTCATGCCCTCGCCCACATTGCCATAGGCCCAGTTGGGCAGCGGATTGCTGACCTTTTCAGCGGCCACCGCCAGCACGCGCGCACCCATTTCGCCCTGCACGTCCAGGCCATTGTGAAAGTGGTCGCGGCTCTCGCCGTCGTAACTGCCACGGCATTCGCCCACGATCCCCACCACTTCATGCCAGCCGTTCTGCGGCGCCAGCGGCCATGGAAAGCTGGCCGGGCGCGCGGGCGGCGCCGCGGCAACCGGCGAGGCCGCCTGTGCCAGCGGCTGCGGCGACAGGCGCATCACCGTGCGCCCGACCGAATCGGCCACATACAGGCCGCCGTCCGGCGCCAGCGCCAGCCCGGTCGGGCGCGCCAGCCGCGCCGTGCGCGCGTCGCCGATCTCGATATCGACACCCACCCCGGTCAAGCCGCGCAGCTCGCCCCCCGGGGCCCACTGCCAGATGTGCCCGCGCGCCATGTCGCCCACATACAGATAGCCGTCGGCCGTCACCGCCAGCCCAACCGGCCGGCGCAGCGCTTCGCCGCCGGCCAGCGTCGTCACCACGCCATCGGCGCCCAACCGGCGGATCGCGCCATTGCCGCTGTCGGCCACCAGCACGCCGCCGCGCGCGTCGACCGCGATCCCGGTCGGCGTATCGAACAGCGCCTGCGCCAGCGGCCCGTCCTGGTGTCCCGGTGCGCCGCCCGCAAGCGTGCTGACGGTGCCGTCCGGCGTGATGCGGCGAATCCGGTCGTTATAGGTATCGGCCACCAGCACATTGCCGGCCGTGTCCACCGCCACGCCGACCGGTCCGTTGAACCGGGCGGCCGCGCCCACGCCATCGCGCTCGCCGGCGCCCGCGCCGCCCGCGACCGTGCTCACCACGCCCTGCGGGCTGACCTTGCGGATCGCATTGTTGCCGGTATCGGCCACATACAGATTGCCGGCCGCGTCCAGCGCCAGCCCGGAAGGCGTATGAAACGACGCCGCCGCGCCGCTGCCGTCGGCATACCCTTCGGCGCCGCCGGCCAGCGTGCTCACCGTACCGTCCGGCGAGATCTTGCGGATGCGGTTATTGTCGCCGGCGTCGCTCACGTACAGGTTGCCGGCGCGGTCCAGCGCCACCCCGAACGGATCGGCAAAGCGCGCCGCGCTCCCATCCTGCATGCCGGTGCTGCCATCGCCGGCCACGATGGCGCGATGCACAGTCCAGCCCAGCACCGTGGGCGCTACCTTTTTCGGCAGCAGGGTGGCGATGCGGCGTCCGGGAGCGCTCCCGCTTTGGAGCATGGCGACGACGATGGCGGCCAGCCCGGCCAGCGCAAGCAGCGCCCACAGCAGGCGCTTTCGATGTGTGACGGACAAGTGCTACCTCGCTTTACCGGATACAAAAGGGTAAAGCTTACCCGATCATCATCGTACCGGCAGCGGAATCAGGCGGTATTCTCCTGCGGCTGCGCCAGCGCGCCGTCGGTGGCCGCCTGCTGGGACTCGCGCTCGGGGATCGTCAGGCGCACCCGCACTGGTTTGGCCGACGGTTCGGAAACGGCGTCGGTGCAAGACCGTGCCCGGTGCAGCAACACGGTTCCCGTTGGCGATATCAGCGAGGCAGTCATGGCGCTCCTTACAGGTAGATGTCGACCGCTTCGGCATGCAGCGTGGCCGACAGCAGATGGGTCTGGCCGCACTCATCGGAGCGGCCGAATTCGAGCCGGCCGCTCTGGCGCACCACCGCGTACTCGCGATGTGCCAGCGGGCTTCCGGTACGCTCGTCGAGCAGCACGAAGCGCGCCCCGCGTGCGCCGCGCTGGCGCCGCGGCACCGTCTCGAGTGGATGCGACAGCGCCCGTCCGGTATCCTTCAGTACTTGGCTGCGCACGGTCTGGATGGCCAGCAGCCGCGGCGACGGACTGCAGCGGCAAGTGCACAAATCGTTTTCCAGCGCCACATGGCGCCCATTCCAGGTTTCCGGAATACGCGGTCCCACGCACAAAATCTTGCCGCGGCTGCCGCAGGCCGGGCAATCGACCGCATCTCCCTCCAGCGCAATTGGCATCCCGTCGATGCTGCCGCCGGCGCTGGCGGCAATTACCTTGCCGCCCGCCGTCGTGCCGGCACCCAGCGTGATGGTAAATCGTCTCATTAGCAATCTTTCCAGATATTGTTGTTAGCTACGCGGTAAGTCGCGATGAATAAGTGTTCAGTTAGTAAGATTACGGACTGACACCAAGCGTCGGGTTGATCTTGCTCAAAAATTGAAGTACTAGCTATTGGCTTATCTCCAAGCAACTTTTGCCGTTCCGTATAGGGGATGGCGCAACAGGCGAAGCGATAACACGCGCCAAATGTTGCCGGGCGGCAGTGCGGCTGCTATATTGAGTCCGAACCAGCATTTCCCCCGCGCCGCCCAATCCCCGCAGCGCCAACCGATGTGCCCTCCAGCATAGCGTTGGACCTAACCTGCGACCTGACCACCATGACCACCCCTCACCTGGCCATAGCGCCGTGCGCTGGCACGCCCGCCCAAACTGACCCCAGCGTCGTCGGGCGCGGTGCCGAAATGCTCGTCGCCGACGGCGCCAGCGCCGACATCGCCGAACTGATCGGCAACGCCCCCGTGGCCAGTGTGCTGGTCGCGCCCAGCGCCGACGCCCTGGCCTGCATCACCGACGCCATCGCGGGACGCCACTGGGACGTGCTGCACATCGTCGCGCACGGGCGCGCCGGCGCTGTCGCGCTGGGCGGCCAATGGATCGACGCGCGCACCCTGGCCGCCGCCAGCGGCCTGCTGATCCAGTGGCGCGTGAGCACCATTGCGCTGTGGAGCTGCCACGCCGGCCGCGACGCCACGCTGGCCGAACTGCTTGGCGCCCTGACCGGCGCCCAGGTGCTCATCAGCGCCGGTCCGCTCGGCATGCTCGACAGCGGCCCGGCCTGGCAACTGCACGATGTACGCGGCGGCGCCCTGCCGGCGCACTTTGCCGCCCCCTTCGATGCGCACGCGATGCGCAGCTGGCCGCACCGCCTCGCCGTGGCGGAGGACAGGTCGGCGTGCCGCTCAGCGTTTCCATCGATAAAAAAACAACATCTCAGTCCAGCTCGCCCTGATCGCGAACAAGGATGGCGCACGGTACCGGCGCTAGTGCAAACCCTGGCCCGCACGTTCCAGCATAGTTGAGCTGCGAGCTTCATTGACGCGATGGAACGGCAAAACCAGACCCAGGCGGCAGCGCCACGGTTGCTGACCCGAACGCCGTCTTTGGCACGCACTTCCTGTAACCGAGCGCAATCTTGAGGTGCAACATGAACACATCGATTCGAGCATCACGCCTGCTGGCCGCGGCACTCCTGTGCCTTCCGCTGGCCGTGTCCGCTGGGGAAAGCCGCTACTGGAGCGCGCAGGCCGGGCTGAACAACCTGTCGCGCTGGCCCGCCTCCGACGCCGAACTGGGATTGAAACGCGGACCGCAATTCGGCATCGCCTGGGGGAAACAGCACAAGCGCGCCCGCTACGAGCTCGAATACCAGCACGGCCGCATCAACGTCGAACACGCCAGCGTGGGCGGCATCGGCGGCGCCGTCGACAGCAAGGGCAGCTACAACGTTTTGACTGCCAACGCCCTGCGCCAGCTGCCGCTCAACCATGCCTGGTCGCTGTACGGCGGCGTCGGCGTGGGCGTGGGGCGCACCAAGCTGCCGCACATCGGCCTGCCGTCCGCCTGCACCTGCATGGCCGCGGCAGGCAAGTCCGGTTTCGCATGGCAAGCCAAGGCCGGCACCGAACTGCGCGTGAGCAACAGCGGCCAGGCCTTCCTGCAACTGGGCTGGCTCAGCGTGCCGGGACCGGAAGCGAGCTCGATCGACTACCCGCGCCGCGGCTTTGCCGTCGTCGGACTGGGCTTCCGCAGCCACTACTAAGTCCACCTGCGCCGGGAGCGCAAAGACCGGCTCCCGGCGCACTGCCGTGCGAATCTGAATAAAGTTTCTTCGGAATATCGAATCTTGCGACGATGCGGCGTTTTCGTCGGTACAATTCACTGTCACCTACCACGACGACGGTCGCGCCCATGAACACGGAACCAGAACCGCTCGCACCGATGGCCCGGCGCGCCAACAAGCAAATGGCGCGGGTAATCGACATCGGACTGAGTTACAAGGCCATGCTCGGCTACCCGCGCGCCCAAGCCTATTTGTGCGACCACGGTGTGCCGGACGAGATCATCAAGCGGGTACTGTCCGATGCTGGCGAATTTCGCGGCATCGATAGCGACACCGAAGACGACGCCTGAGCTTTCACAGGCGTGCCAGCACCGCCCCGACAATGCGGTCGCAGCGCGCGCCGTCGAACGCGAACGCCTGGTCCAGCGCATGATCGAGGTCGCGCGCCAGCAAGGGGCGCAGCAGCGCGCGGGCGCGGAAAAAACGGGTCCGCACCGTCGCTTCAGGTATCCCCAGGGCAACCGCACACTCGTCGACCGACAACTCCTCCACCGCGCGCAGCACGAACACCACCCGCAGATTGGACGGCAGGCGGTCGATGCGCGCCTCGATCATGCTGCGCGTCTGTGCCCGCACCGCCGCGCTCTCGGGCTGATCGCCAGCGGCGTCGGCTGCCGCGCCGTGCCCGGCATCGTCCATGCTGTCCTCCCCCGTGCCGTCCGGCGCGAACTCAATGATGTTGGCCCGGCGGGTGCTGCGGCGCAGGCGCGCCACCGCCTCGTTGACAGCGATCCGCATCAGCCAGGTCGCCATGCTGGCCTCGCCGCGGAACTGGCCGAAGCGCCGGTACGCCAGCAGGTAAGCGTCCTGCACGGCATCCTCCGCGTCGGCGTCGTTCTTGAGGATAGCGCGCGCGGCGCGAAACAGCGCCTGGTTATGGCGGCGCATCAGAAACTCGAACGCCGCCGGGTCGCCGCCGGCGCAGCGCGCCGCCAGGTCCAGGTCCGGCATGTGCTCAAACGCGCCCTTGCGCATGCTTGCCGTATTCATCATCGAACGATCAGCTCCCCCTGCATGGTCGGATGCAGCTCGCAATGATACGCATAGCTGGCGCGGCGCGCCGCCTTCCACGTCCAGCGGCCGCCAGCAGGGATCGGGCCGGAGCGCAGGCCGCTGGCCGCGACATCATGGGCGAACGGGTCGGCGTTGACCCACACGACCGTGTCGCCCGCCTTCACCTCAAGCCGCGCGGGCGAAAACCGCATCGCTTCGATCACCACCTTGTGGATGGCAGGCGCCGCCATGGCCGGCGCGAGCGCCGCCGCCAGCAGCAGTCCAATCAGCCAGTGCTTCACAGTATTGTTCACTTGAGCGACATCTGGATGTGACGGGCATGTTCGAGGTGAGCAACGAAAGCCGGACGCACCTTGACCAGTGTTTCCTTCAGTTCCGCGTTGCTGGCATGCGGGATCAAGGTCTTGTCGAGCGCGTCGATGACGTTCTCGTGGTAGGTCACTTCGTGATCGACATAGGCCTTGTCGAACTGCGCGCCTTTCAACTTGCTCAATGACGCGATATTGTCGGCGCCGCCCGCTTTCAGGCTCTTGCTGGTATCGCTCTCCTGCGGCACGACCTTGAGTTTCTTGACCAGCGCGAGCGCCTTTTGATTAACGCCGGTATGGTCGGCCACCATCAGCGCGGCGAATTTCTTGACCTCCGGGTTGGACGCCATTTTGCCGGCCAGCTTGCCGGCATCGATGTCGACGCTGTTGGCTGCCACGACGATCGCGGCGATCTGGGCGTCGTTGGGCGTGGCCGGGGTATCGGCGGCGGCGCAGGCTGCGCTCACGGCGGCCGCGGCGATGAACGTGACGAATTTGCTTTTCATACTGACTCCTGATGGGTTCGATGGTTGGTGCACAGCCGGATCCGGCCTTGCTGAACCATTAGATGCCGCCAGTTGTCGGAACGTTTCAGTTATTTTTCGGCGCGCTTAAGAGGCTTGGCAGCCGTTGTCCTGCTCGCCGGAAGGCGGCGTCCGTACTATCGCCCGCTTTCACGCGCGCGACGTAAATCAAGAAGAGCTTCCTGGGCTGCTGCTCACCCGGCTTGATCGAGGCCGCTTGCATATAGTGCGCCACAAAGTAATCGGGGCCGAAGTTCGATGCGGCGTATTCGAACGCCGAGACCTGGATCAGCCAGTACACGGTGGCCGCCACCAGCAGCACCGGCGGCAGCTTGCCGTGCTGGCGGTCGAGCAGGCGCGGGTTTTGCCGGATTCGGGCGCGGATCTTGTGGTCCGCCAGTAGCAGCGCGGCCAGGAACAGCAACGGCGCGACGACGCACCAGCGCAGGAAGCGGCGCACGAGGGCCGGGTCCGAGGCCATGATGCCGTTCACGCCGAAGTCGAGGTAATCGGCGATCTGCCCGATGTCCGGTTTGCCAACGTAACGGTAGATCCAGTAGCTCAAGCTGAACACCAACATCGCCGGCAGATACACGCCGGCGCCCAGGAGTTGGCGTGGCCATGGGATGCGGGGGCTTGGCAGCGCGGCGGACGAAGCTGGCATGGTGTCTTCTGTCGTTAGGAAAGGGGCATGGGTATTTTCAGTCGACCGAACGTTAAGCGGTGTTTCAGAAGGTAAAAGCGTGTTAAGGGTTTGTAAGCAAGTGGGTCGGTTGGAGACATCGTGTTACGTGACGGGGGTTGACCGGTTAAGGCTGGCAAAAATTTGGAGCTCGACTGAATGTTTGCTATAATCTGCGGTCTTCGCGAAAGCGGGGCCCGGTCGCGTAGTTGGCGGCGGATGCAGGAGAGATGGATGAGTGGTTGAAGTCGCACGCCTGGAAAGCGTGTATAGGTTCATAGCCTATCGGGGGTTCGAATCCCCCTCTCTCCGCCAGGAACAAGTAGTAAGACATCCAAAGATGTCCAGAAGCCCGCGATACTCCCAGTGAGTTCGCGGGTTTTTTGTTTCAGGAGCGCTTTTGGCGTCCATTGAAATCCAACAACTTTGTCGGTATGGTTGACGGTATCTACAAATACCGCCAAAACGGATACCGTCACATGCCCAAACTCGCAGTCCCCCTTACCGACATCCAGCCCCGCACAGCGAAGCCCAAGGACAAGCCTTACAAGCTGTCGGACGGCGGCGGCCTCTACCTTTTGGTCAATACCGACGGCGCGAAGTATTGGCGCATGGATTACCGGTATGGCGAAGCCCGTCGCACACTGGCCTTCGGCAAGTATCCCGAGGTTACGCTCGCAGAAGCCCGCGACAAGCGCTTGGCGGCCCGCAAGCTGCTCGACCAGGGGACTGACCCCAGCCAGGATAAAAAGGAGCGCCAGCGCGAGCTGAACGAGGCCAACGGCAACACCTTTGAGAAGCTGGCCCGCGAGTGGCACAGCAACAAGCTGCCGACGTGGAGCGCAGCTACCGCACGCGACACGATCCGGCGGCTGGAGATCGACATCTTTCCGCAGATCGGTTCTATGCCTATCGGCTCCGTCAAGCACCAACACATGATCGCGGCGCTGCGCAAGATCGAAACCAGAGGCGCGCACGAGATCGCACACCGCATCAAGGCGACGTGCGCCCGCGTGTTCACCTACGCCAGCCAGCAGGGGATCGAAAACCGCAACCCGGCGGCGGATATGAAAGACGTGCTCAAGCCCGTCAAGGCGGGTCACTTCGCCGCCATCACGGCGGATGAACTGCCAGACTTCCTGGCAGCGATGGACAGGAACGACGCTCGCCTGTTCAAGCCGACGCGCATCGCTCTGCGCTTGATGATGCTGGTCTTCGTGCGCACGTCGGAATTGATCGAGACACCTTGGAGTGAAATCGACCTGGAGGCCGGGCAGTGGATCATTCCTTGGCACCGCATGAAGCGGGGCAAGCTGACCGTGAACCCGGACACCACTGACCATCACGTCTGCCTGTCTGCGCAAGCGCTCGACCTGCTGCGCGAACTGCACACTCTGACCGGCGGCGGCAAGTATCTGTTCCCGAATCAGCGCGACCATGAAAAGCCAATGAGCAACGGCGCAATCCTGATGGCCCTCAAGCGGATGGGCTACCAGAACCGCATGACCGGCCACGGCTTCCGTGCGCTCGCCATGTCAACGATCAAGGAGCGCTTGGGCTACCGGCACGAGGTCGTAGACCGCCAGCTTGCGCACGCCCAGAAAGACAAGGTCGCGGCGGCGTACGACCGGGCGCAGTTCCTGGCCGAGCGTCGGGTGATGATGCAGGATTGGGCGGACTTCATCGACGGTGTGGCGAGCGGCAAGGTTGTCGCTGGCGTGTTTGGAAGGAAGGCGGCGTGAGCAATTTCGACGGGAATGGTTCCGATGTCTGGGTTGAACCAGACGATCTTGACGACGCCCTTCTGGTATCCCGAATCAGAAGCGTGATGATGGGTGACACCCATCGCGACCTGGAGGGCGAAACTATCGAAGAACAGCCAGAGTTGGTCTTAGGCACAGTCCTTCGCCAAATACAGTGCGGAAGCCCTTCCCGCGAGGCGCTTGGCTACATTGCGCATTGTCTTGACCGCTACCTTGGCGGCGAGGTTACTTCGTTAGACGACGCGTTCTACGCGAAGCATAAAAGGCCACCTGGCGGGCAGGCGATTTTTGCGGAAGTTGACCGTGCAACAGTGCGTGCATTTATGAGCGTCATCCGGCGCGACACCTGGAAGTTTGACGCTGCACTTGGCGGCCCTGTCTATTCGATTCCATCAAAATCAGTGCTTCGTGAAGCTTACCAAGCCGCATATGTTGCCTACCGCAAAGCGGTAGGCCCCCGTTGGCCGGGCAAAATCCCCCACCCCTGGCCGGGTCAAAATCCCCCACCTC
>CAMLIL010000049.1 GCA_946480015.1 uncultured Oxalobacteraceae bacterium
CCGACCGCATCGCCCCCCGACATCGGCGCCTACCAGCATTAAGAGGCTGTTTCAATTTCAAGTACGCAACAGCGCTTCAGGCAAACTCGATCGTCGGTAGAATCGGTGCATCTGTTAGCACTGAAACAATACACGATGACGACGATTCACTGGTTCATCCTGATCGGCTGCCTGATGCTGGCACGCGGACTGGCCGCGACCACGCTGTCGCGCCTGCCCGTGACGTCGGCCATCGTGTACCTGGTGGTTGGGCTCCTGCTCGGGCCGGCCGCCTTCAATATCTTCTCGTTCGACCCGATCGACGAATCGCAGCTGCTCGAAACGCTGACCGAGATCGCCGTGCTGATCTCGCTGTTTTCGGCCGGCGTCAAGATGCCGGTGCCGATCACCCGCAAGCGCTGGGGGCCGGCGGTACGCCTGGCATGGGTGTCGATGACCTTGTCGGTGTTGCTGGTGGCCCTGTTTACCACCTGGCTGCTCGACCTGCCGCTCGGCGCCGGCATCCTGCTCGGCGCCATCCTCGCCCCCACCGATCCGGTGCTGGCCACCGACGTGCAGGTGCGCCATCCGGACGACCGCGACCAGTTGCGCTTTACCCTCACCTGCGAGGCGGGCATGAACGACGGCTCGGCCTTCCCTTTCGTGATGCTCGGCCTCGGCCTGCTCGGCCTGCACGACCTGGGCGATACCGGGTGGCGCTGGCTGGCCATCGATGTCCTTTGGGCCACGCTGGCGGCGGTCGTCATCGGCATGGCCGGCGGCGCCATGCTCGGGCGCCTGGGCTGGATGCTGCGCGGGCGCGACCCCAAGCACGAGGTGCTCGACGACTTGGTCGGCCTGGGCCTGATCGCCGTGGTGTACGGCGTCAGCGTGCTGTGCTCGGCCTGGGGCTTCCTGGCCGTGTTCTTCGCCGGCGTGGCGCTGCGCCAGACCGAACTGGTGCTCTCGGGCGCGCACAAGGACCGGCAAGGGCTGCTGGTGCCCGAGCCTGGCGGCGATGCCGCCAAGGCCGAGACGCCCGGCAATGGCGTGCCGCTGACCGTCAGCGCCGAGTCGCTGGTATTCAAGGAACACCTGGAACGCCTGTCCGAACTGACCCTGGTGCTGCTGCTGGGCGGGATGGTCATGGTGCACGAATGGGACTGGGGCAACGCGGTCACGGCGGTATTCGTGTTCGCCGTGGCGCGCCCGCTCAGCGTCATGGCCGGCCTGCTCGGCTCCACTGCCCCGCTGCGCGTGCGCTGCATCACCGGCTGGTTCGGTGTGCGCGGTATCGGATCGCTCTACTACCTGATGTACGCCATCAACCACGGCCTGCCCTACATCCTCGCGCGCGACCTGATCCAGACCACCATCGTGGTGATCATGCTCTCGATCCTGGTGCACGGCGTCAGCGTCAAGCCGCTGCTGGACCGTTTCTGGCCGCTTCCGCCAACCAACGATCCCTGATCCTTTATACTGCCGTTGATTGTTTATCTTCCCGGGACCCACATGCGCAGGACATTGATCCTTCTGACTCCATTGCTGCTGGCCGGCTGCATCCAGGATTCGACCAGCTACACCATCAATGACAGCCGCCAGGTGCTGACGCTGCGCGCCCAGCAGGAGTACTTCTGGGACGACAGCGTGACGCTGACCCTGATCGCGGCCCGCATGCCGGACTGCCAGCGCCAGTTCAAGCTGGCCAAGGTCCCGGCCGACGAGCTGACAGTGGAGCTGTTCGCCGCCGACGAGAATGTGTACAACCTGCGCGCCGGCGCCGAGGTCTGGCAGGTCGAGACCACCGGCTGCACCGAAGCGGCCAAGCCCGATCCCAAGGCGCTCGGCCAGCCGCTCGGCAGCTTCCATCTCGACGAGCAGGGCAAGCTGGTATTCGAGCCCGCCGCAGCCCAGCCGGCCGCGCGCTAACGCTGACGCAGTACCTGCAGGCGCTCGACCGCGCGGCTCAGTTCCAGCTCGCGCAAGGCCGCTTCCAGCACGCTGGCCTGATGCGGCGGCGCCTCGCTCCACTGGCTGAAGTACTCGTGCACGGTGCGCCACGGCGGGAACTGCGCCGGCATGGCACGCCAGGCCACGCCACTGTTGAGAAAATACAGGACCGCGTTGAAGACATCGTAGAGGTCGTGTTTGCGGGGCCGGGTGCGCCGGCGCACGCCTTCGAGCATGCTGCGCACCCGCTCGAACTGCTCGCGCGTGACGGCATTCGGGTAAGTCGACCGTTCCATCGTATTCCAATCAAAAGCGTGAAATAACCTTTTGATGCGCGGATCTGGAACAGGTTCCTGTTGTCGCGTTACTGGCACTGAATTGCCACAAATATATAGAGGCATTGACATCGAAAACCTCAAAATGTGCGGAGCGGCCGAGTTATTCTTTTGCGCCGTCTGGCGTATCCTGAACACTTTCGATAGACGGGAGAAACACCATGTTCGGCAGCACAGTTCTGGAAGTAGCGGTCGGCTTGACGTTTTGCTATGCCACCGTGGCGCTGATCGTCAGCACCGTGCAGGAAGCGCTGGCCTCGGCGCTGCGCATGCGCGCACGCACGCTGGTTGACGGGATCAGAAGCATGCTCAACGATTCTTCCTTCACCGGGCTGGCGCGCGCGGTGTACGACCACGCGCTGGTCAATCCGCACGACGCAGCGCCCGCACGGGCAGGTGCGCTGGCCGGCAAGCCGGCGTATATCGAACCGCGCCATTTCGCCATCGCGCTGATGGAAGCGATCCAGAGCATTCCGGGCGACTTTGCCCAGCTCGGGCGCGATATCGACGCAATCGAGAATGAAGCGGTCAAGCGCGCCTTGCAGGGCTTTTACCAGCGCGCCGCCGGCGACGCCACCCGGTTCGAAGCGGCCATCGCCGCCTGGTTCGATAGCGCCATGGAGCGCGTGTCGGGCGCCTACAAGCGCCGCGCGATGATGATCAGCCTGCTGCTGTCGATGCTGCTGGCGGTGCTGTTCAACATCGACAGCATTCACCTGTTCCGCGCGCTGTGGCAGCACCCGGCGCTGGCCGCGCACCTGAGCGCCGTGCCCGTGGCGGCCGACCCGCGCGCCATCGACGCGCTCATGACCTTGCCGATCGGCTGGCAAAGCTTTCCGCCGGTGCTGGACCAGCGCTTCGCGCTCAGCGTGGCCGGCTGGCTGCTGACCGCGTCCACGGCGCTGTTCGGCGCACCGTTCTGGTTCGACCTGATGAAACGCACCGTGCAGATTCGCGGCACCGAGCCCAAGCCCTAACGCTTGGGCCGGTAGGCGTCCACCAGCGCGGTCGATATCGACACCCGGCTGGACGGTTCGGGCCACTCGTCGTCCGGGCCGAACCAGCGCGCTTCGGCGATCTCGCCCGGATCGGTGCGGATCTCGCCGTCCAGATAATCGGCGGTGAAGGCGATCATCAGCGAGTGCGGGAACGGCCAGGTCTGGCTGCCGAAGTAGCGCAGATTGTGCACGCGCAGGCCGACTTCCTCGAACACTTCGCGGTGCACCGCTTCCTCGATGGTTTCGCCGGCTTCCAGAAAGCCCGCCAGCGGCGTGAAGCGCGTGGTGGCGTAGTTCACGTGCGAGGCCAGCAGGGCATGATCGCCCTTGCGGATCAGGACCATCATGGCCGGCGAAATGCGCGGATAGGCCATGAAGCCGCAGGAATGGCACTTGAAGCAGCGCTCGCCGACCAGCGGCGCGGTACTGCCGCCGCAGACGCCGCAGAAGCGGTGGGTACGCGCCCATTCGGCGATCTGGGCCGCGCGCGCGGCCACCCCGACCAGCGCTTCGTCCATGGTCGGCAGCAGCGCGCGCAGGCTGGTGAACACGAAGCCGGGCGGCGCGGCGTCCTCGCCATCGGCCCAGGCAGTCTGGCAGTAGCGCCCATCGAGCAGGCCGACCGGATGCAGGCGCGCCGGATCGATCGCGTGCAGCCCCTCCTGCCCGTGCGGCAGCGTGCCATCCTCGCGGTGCAGCAGGCGGCCCGCGTGGAAGATGTAGTTGATGGGATCGGGGTGGGCCTGCGGCGTCAGCAGCGGCACGAAGCTCGTCGGTGTTTTCAGCATCCGCCGATGATACCGCTTTTGACCGGGTTCGTCCGGCAGCCTGGAGGCGGCCTCTTAGTCCTTGACGGCGAGCCAGCCCTGCTGCGGCAGCAGGCTGCGGCGTTCCGGCTCGAACGGCGAGGCGGCGGCGCCATCCTCGCCCGGCGGACGGTAGCGCGCGATCTCCTGCGCGAGGACGGTGGTGGCCGCGGCCAGGGTGGGGCCGGGCGGCGCGGCCGCCAGCGCCACGGCGGGATTGCCGCTGCCACCGGTGCCGGCATTGAATTCGGCCAGCGCCTGCGACAGCGCGCCGGTGCGCTCGCTGAGCGACGCTTCGCGGTTGATCACGAACCACACGTCTTCCACCGCGCGCGTGCCGCCGTCCTGCGTCGTGTACGTGCCTTCCAGCCCGACCCAGTTGCCGCCATTCTTGCGGTTCACCGCGCTGCCGGCCACGCCGATCGCGGCCACGCCGGCCTGCGCCAGCGTTTGCAGCTCGCCGGACTGGCTGACGCCGTCCGTATTGGCGTCCACCCACACGCGCAGCTGGCCGTATGCGGCATCGGCACTGTCGATGCGGCCGTCGGCGTTGGCGTCGAGCGCGGCCAGCGCGCCAAAGCCATCCGGTGCCGCGCTGCCATCCGGCAGGCGGGTGGCGGTGCCGAACAGTTCGGCGCCATTGTCGATCGTGCCATTGCCGTTGCGGTCGAGCGCCAGCAAGCCATCCGCGGGGCCAACCCAGCCGGTTTGCACCGGCTTGCCATCGGCCCTCAGATCGAAGGCGACGCCGGCTTTGTACGATACAGTGTTCACGCCATTGCCGTCGAGGTCGAGCACCAGCGGGCTGGCGGCGGGAAGCACCGCCAGCTGCTCGGCTGTCAGCGCGGCGTGCTGGTCTTCGGTGAGCGCGTCGACCTGTGTCATCAGCATGGCTTTCACGTCAGCCACCGGCAGCGCCGCAATCTGCTCCACCGTCAGCGCGGCGACCTGGCTGGCCTTGAGCGCGCGGAACTGCATCGACGTCAGCGCCGCGACCTGCGTGGTCGTCAGGGCCAAGAGCTGGTCGCCGGTCAGGGCGGCGATCTGGGTGGAACGCAGCACCATCAGGTCTTCCGCTTCGATGGCCTGGATCTGGTCGGCGCTGAACACCCCGATCACGCCTGTGCTCAGGGCCAGGATCTGGCGCGTGCTCAGGCTGGAGATTTGCGCCGTGGTCAAGCCGCCGGCCTGCTTGTAGCTCAGGCCCGCCAGCTGCGTCGGGGTCAGCTCGTCCAGCATCGGCACCGCCAGGTCGTACAGCTGGGCGGTGGTGAGCGCACCCAGTTGCCGGCTGTCGAGCATGCTGACCGTGCCGAGCGCGCTGATCTGGCTGCTCGACAGGGCGCGCAGCTGGGTGGTGCTGAGCGCATGCACGACCCGCGTGGAGAGGGCGCCGAACTGGCTGGTCGTCAGCGCGCCGATCTGTTCCAGGGTAAGGCCGGCGACCTGCCCGGTTTTCAGCGCGCCCAGCTGCGCGCCGTCGAGCACGCCCAGCTGATCGGTCGTCAGCACCGCCATCTGCGCCGAGCTGAAACCGCCCAGGCCGCTGAACGCCGCCACCTGCGCGGTGGTCAAGGTGCCCAGCGCGGCGGTATTGAGGCCCGCCAGGGCGATCGTACTCAGTTGCGCGATCTGATCGCTGCTCAGTGTGGCCAGCTGGTCGCCGCCCAGCGCCGCTACCTGGCGGCTGGTGAGCGCGCCAACGACCTCCAGGGTCAACGCCTGCACCTGCGCACTACTCAAGGTGCGGACCACAGTGGTGGCCAGCGCGCGTACCTGCAAGGGCTGCAGCACGGCGATCTGGCTGGTGCTCAGCGCCACGGCCTGCAGCGATGTCAGCGCGGCTACCTGGCCGCTCTTGAGCGCGGCCAGGTGGTCGGCGTCGAGCTGGCCGAGCTGCTCGGCGGTGAGCGCGGCGACCTGCATGGTGGTGAACGGCAGGACGGTGGTGAGCGCGGCCAGCTGGCTGCTGGTCAGCGCCCGTACCTGCGTCTGGGTCAGCGCGCGCAGCTCGATCGAGGTCAGCGCGCCGATCTGGACAGTGCTCAGCGCGGCCACCTGGTCGGTGCCCAGGCCGGTGATCTGGGAGGTGCGCAGCACACTTAATTCGTCGACGGTGAGCGCGGCCAGCTGGTCGACGGTCAGCGCGCGCAGCACGCGCGTCGTCAGCGCGCGCACCTGGGCCGTGTTGAACGACGCCACCTGGGCGGTGCTCAGGGACGGCGCCTGGATGCTGGTCAGCGAGGCCACCTGCGGCGCCGTCAAGGTGCTCAGCTGGTCGAGCGTGAGCGCGGTGACGCGTTCGCCCGACAGGCCGGCGATCTGCGCGGTGTTGAGCGCCGACAGCGACGAAAACTGCGCGAACTGTTCCGGCGCCAGCGCGCCGAACTGGGTGCTGGTCAAGGCCGCGATTTCGGTCGAGGTCAGGGCCGCGAACTGGGTGCTGGTCAGGGCCGTCAGCTGCGCCGTGGTGAAGGCCCGTACCTGGACCGTGCGCAGGGCACCCAGCTCGGACTCGCTCAGCAAGCCCATCTGGGCGACGTTGATGGCGGCGATCGCGCTGGTCGACAAGGCGCGCAACTGGCGCTCGTCGAAAACTTCCAGCTGCGCGTCGAGCAGGCTGGACACCTGCAGCGGCGTCAGCGCGCCCAGCAGAGTGGTCGACAGGCTGCCGAGCTGGTCGGTCGTGAGCGCCTGCAGCAGATCGGCCGACAAGGCCACCAGCTGGCGGCTGCGCAGGCCGGCCAGCTCGCGTGGCTCCAGCGCCGCGATTTGGCTGGCCGACAAGGCCAGCAGCGAACGGGTGCTGATTGCGCCGATGGCGCTGGTGGTGAAACCGTTCAGCTGATCGGTCGCCAGTGCCGCCATCTGCTCGGGCGTGAGCGCGGCCACCTGGCTGGTCTTGAGCGTACCGAGCGCCTCGGGCGTGAGCGCGGCCAGCTGGGCCAGCGAGAGCGCGGCCACCTGGCTGGTCAGCAAGGCGCGCAGGGTCGGCAGCGCGGCCAGCTGGGCGGTGCTGAGCGCAACCACCTGATCCTGCGTCAGCCCGGCCACCTCACGCGACGTGAATGCGGCCATCTGCTCCGTGGTGAGGGCCTGCAGCTGGTCGATGTGCAGGGCGCCGATCTGGCGCGACGTCATGCCCGCCACATCCTCCGGTTCGAGCGCGGCGATCTGGGTCACGTCCAGGCCGCCGAGCGCGCTGGTGCTGAGCGCGGCCAGCTGGCGCGAGGTCAGCACTGCCAGCTGGGCCGTGCTCATGGCGGCGCTCTGGCTGCTGGTCAGGGCCGCGATCTGGCTGGTCTTGAACTGCGCCAGATCGTCCAGCGAGATGAGTGGAATGCGGGCCGGCGACATCGCCGCAATCTGCGCCGGCGCATAGTTGACGGTCGAGCCGAGCGCGTTCTGCTGGTCGATCGACATGGCGCTCAGCTGGGCCACGCTGAGGGCGGCGATTTCGGCCGTGGTCATGGCGCGCAGCTGTTCGGTCAGCAGCACGGCGATCTGTCCGGTGCTCAAGGCCGCCACCTGGCCGGTGCGAAGCGCGGTGACCACATTGACGGGCAGCAGCGTGACCTGCTCCTCGGTCAGGCCGCGGATCGCGCTGGTGCTCAGGGCGCGCGCGTGGCTGGTCGTCAGGCTGGCCAGGTAGCTGGTCGACAGGCTGGCCACCTGCGGCGCCGACAGCGCGCCGATCTGCGCCGTGCTCAATGCGGACAGGGTGTCGGCCATCAGGCTGGCCAGCTGGTCGGTGGTCAGCACGCCGACCTGGCGCGGCGTCATCGGGCGCAGCGACGACAGCGCGGCCAGCGCGTTGGTGTCGAGCGCCATCAGCTGGGCCGTGGTGAGGGCGGCGATTTCCAGGCTGCTCAGGGCCCCGAACTGCTCGGTGCTCATGCTCACCAGCTGGTCGGTATGCAGGGCGGCGATCTGGCTGCTGCGCATGGCCGTCAGGTCGGCCGGTTCGATGGCCGCCACCTGCGCGGTGGTGAGGCTGGCGATGATGGCCGTGCTCAGGCCGCGCAACTGCTTGCTCGTCAAGGCGGCGATCTGGTCTGTGCCCAGCGCGAACGCTTGCAGCGTGGTCAGCGCGGACAGCTGACGGCTGGTCAGCGCGCCGATGGCGTCCACTTCCAGTCCGGCCACCTGGTTGCTGGTGAGCGCGGCCATCTGGCGCGTGTTCAGCCCGGCCAGCGCCAGCCAGGTCATCTGCGCGGTGTCGAACACCTGCAGCTGGGCGGTGGTAAGCGCGCCCACTTCGATCGAGGTCAGCGCCGTCAGGTGGTCGCTGTCGAGCGAGGCGAGCTGGGTGGCGCTGAGCGCGGTCAGCTGGGCGGTGCGCAGCGCGGTCATGTCCACCGCCGGCAGCGCCGCCAGTTGATCGGTGCCGAGCGCGCTCAGGGCGCGCGTATTGAGCGCGCGGAACTGGGTAGTGCTCAGGGCCGCCAGCTGGCTGCTGGTCATGACCGGCACCTGCAGCGAAGTCAGTGCGGCGATCTGGGTAGTGCGCAGGCGCGCCAGCGAGCGCTCGGACAGGCCGCTGACCTGGGCGGCGGTCAGGGCCGCGATCTGGGCGGTGCTGAACGATTCGAGCGAGACCAGCGCGGCCAGCTGGCTGGTGTCGAGCACCGCGCGCTGGGTCATGGTCAGGGCCGCGATTTCGACGGTGGTGAGCGCGCCGATCTGATCGGTCGTCATGGCCACCAGCTGGCTGGTGGTCAAGGCGGCGACCTGGCGGGTGCTCAGCAGGCCAAGATTGGACAGGCTGATGCCGGCCAGCTGGGTATTGTCGAGCGCGCCGATGACGGCACTCGACAAGGCGCGCACCTGCGTGGCGCTGAGCGCCTCGATCTGGCTGCTGGCCAGCGCCGTCGCCTGCACGGCCGACAGCGCGCGCAGCTGCATCGAGGTCAGGCTGGCGAACAGGCTGGTGGCCAGGCTCGCCACCTGTCCGGTGCTGAGCGCGCCGACCTGGCGCGTGGTCAGCATGGCCAGGCTGCCCAGCGCGTCGAGCTGGCCGATGGTCAGGCCGGCAATGCCGACGCTGCTGACGGCGCGCACCGCGGTGGTGGTCAGCGCGGCCAGCTGGCTGGTCAGCAGGGCCGCGGTCTGCTCGCTGGTCAAGGCCGCCACCTGGCTGGTGCGCAGCGCGCCGATATCGGCCGCGCTGAGTGCCTGCAGCTGATCGGTTGTCAGCGCCCGCAAGGCGGTGGTGTTGATCGCGGCCGCCTGCGCCGTGCTGAGCGCCGCCACCTGGCTGGTGTCGAGCGCAGCGATCTCGCGCGGGCGCAAGACCGCCAGCTGGGTGCTGCGCAGGCCGGCGATGGCGCTGGTGGTCAGCGACGCCAGCTGGTCGGTGCGCAGCGCCAGCAGCTGGGCAGTGCGCACCACCGACAAGGTCGACAGCATGCCCAGCTGGTCGGTGCCCAGCACGCGCAGCTGGCTGCTGGTCAGGGCGGCGATCATGGCCGTGCCGAACGCGGCCAGCTGGGACGAGGTCAGGGCCATCACCTGCGCCGTGCTGAGCGCGCCGACGGCGCTGGTCTTGAGCGCGGCCAGGTCGGTCGTCTCGATCGCCACCAGGCTCTCGGTGGCCAGCGCCATCAGGGTGCGGGTATTCATGGCGCGCAGCTGGGCCGTGCCGAGCGCGACGATCTGGTCGGTCGTCAGGGCCTGGGCCTGCTCCGGCGTCAGGGCGCCGGCCTGCTGGGTGTTCAACGTGGCGATCTCGCCGGTGGCCAGCGCCGCCACCTGCGCCGGGGTCAGGGCCGCGAACTGCCTTGACGAGAATGCGTCCAGCGAGGACAGCGTGTTGAGCTGGTCCGTACCCAGGGCACTCATCTGCACCGTGGTCAGTGCGCGCAGCTGGGCCGTGCTGAACATGCTGAACTGGGCGGTGGACAGGGCTTGCAGGTCGACATCGAGCAGCGCGGCCATCTGGCCGGTGCGCAGCGCCGCCAGATCGGCCGTTTCCAGCGCCGCCACCGCGCTGGTGGTCAGCGCGTGGATGGCGGTGCTGCTCAGGCCCACCACGTTCAGGGTCGTGAACGCCTCGGCCTGCGCGATCGTCAGCGCGGCGGCCTGGTCGGCCGTCAGCGCGGCCACCTGGGCGCTGCCGAAAGCGGCGATGCTGCTGGTGCTCAGGCCGGCCACCTGGGCCGGGTCAAGCGCCTTGATCTGGGCCGCGCCGAAGGCCGACCAGGTGGACAGGGCATTGAGCTGATCGGTGCTGAGCGCGGCCAGCGCGGCGGTGCCCAGTCCCGACAGGGCGCCGGTGCCCAGCACCGCCAGCTGGCTGGTGCCGAGCGCGCCGACCTGCTCGGCGCTGAGCGCGCGCGCCTGCACCGCGTTCAGGCGCGCCAGGTCGCGGGTTTCGGCGGCGGCCAGCTGCTCGGCCGTCAGCGCGGCCAGGGTGCGCGTACCGAGCGCGCCGAACTGGATCGTGGTCAAGGCCTGCACCTGCACGCTCGACAGCGCCCCCACCTGCACCACGCTGAGCGCGTCCAGCTGGGCGCTGGTCAAGGCGGCCACGTCGGTCGTCTCCAGCATGGTGACCTGCTCGGGCGACAAGGCCGCCACCTGCGCGGTCGAGAACGGGGACAGCGAGCTGAAAGCGGCGATCTGCGCCGAGTTCAGCGCCTGGATCTGAACGGTGGTCAGCGCTCCCAGCGCGGCCACCGACAGCGCCGCCGCCTGCGCGCTGGTGAGGGCCTGGATCTGCGCATTGCCGAACACCGCCACCTGGGCCGTGCTGAGCGCGGCCATGGCGCGCGTGTCGAAGCCGCCGATCTGATTATCGCCCAGCGCCGCCATCTGGCTGGTGGTCAGCACGCGCAGCTGAATCGAACTGATCGCGCCGATCTGGTTCGTGCTCAGGGCCTGCAGCTGTGCCGGCGTGAGCGCGTTGAGCGTCGCCGTTTTCATCAGCGCCAGCGCGCTCGTTTGCAGCAGGCTGACCTGGTCGCCGGTCAGGGCGGCGATCTGGCTGGTGGAAAACGCCGACAGGCCGCCCATCACCGACAGCTGCGCCGAACTGAGGAAGGACACCTGGGTGGTGCCGAAGGCTTGCAGGTCGGCGCTGGCGAATACCGCCACCTGCGCGGTGTTGAGCGTGGCCAGCTGCTCCAGCCCCAGCGCGGCCACCTGGGCCGTGGTCAGGGCCGCGGCGCTGGCGGTCGACAAGGTGCCCAGCGCGGTCGGGTCGATGCCGCCCAATGCCCTGGTCGACACGGCCGCCACCTGCACCGTGGTCAGCGCGCCCAGCTGGCTGCTGTCGAGCGCGCCCAGCTGGTCGGCATCGAGCGCGGCGATCTGGCGTGTGCGCAGCGCCACCAGTGCATCGGTGCCGAGCGAACCGATTTGCGAACGGGTCAGGCCGGCCATCTGGGTGGTGCTCAGCGCGGTCAGGTCGGCGGTGCTGAACACGCCCAGCTGCGCGCTGCTCAAAGCGCCCAGCTGATGGCTGGTCAGGCCGGCCACCTGGCGCGAATTCAAGGAGGCGATCTGGTCGGTGCTGAAGGCGGCCAGCTGGTCGTCGTTGAGCATGTCGAGCTGGGCCACCGTCAACCCGGCCAGTTCGGCCGTGGTCAGCGATTGCAGCTGCGACGGCTGCAGCGCGGTCATTGCGCTGGTGGACAATTGCGCCACTTGCATGCTCGACAATACCGCCAGCTGGCTGGTCAGCAGCCCGCCCACCTGGGTCGACTGCAGCGCGCCCATCTGCGCACTGGTCAGCACGGCAATGTCGGACGTCTCCAGCTGGCCGAGCTGGTCGTCGCTCAGGGCGGCCAGCTGGGCCGGCCGCAGCGCCACCACCGCGCTCGTTTCCAGCGCAACGATCTGCACCGAAGTGAAGCCGCGCAGCTGGGCGGTGGTGAAGGAAGTCAGTTGCAGTGTGCTCAGCGACGGCACCTGCGCCGAGGTCAGGCCGCCCACGCTGTCGGGGGCAATGGCCTTGATCTGGGCCACCGACAGCACCGCCAGCTGATCGGTGCTGAACGCGGCCACATCCTCAAGGGCGAGCGAGGCCACTTGCGACGTGCTCAACGCCGCAACCTGGGATGTGCTCAATCCGACAACGAGGGACGCCATGGCCTGTATTTACCTTCTGTTCCTGAGGAACTAACTATACTTGAATTTTTCCACAAGGCAACCAAAAGCCGTCAATCCGTCACTCGAAATGACGCGGTATCGGCACGCTGTTTGCCGCTTTAGATGGAGGGCGCGAGGGCTACACTCTCCGGCAGGAGAATCCGGACATATGACCTCGACAACCATCGTATCGAAACTGACAACGGCACAAATTGCAGCGTTGACAACCGCACAGGTTGCTGCGTTGACAACACGCGACATCGCCTCGCTCGATACGGCGCTGGTGGCGGTCCTGTCCAGCGCCCAGCTGCGCGTGCTCAGCACCCGTGCCCTGCGCACGCTGTCGAGCGAGCAACTGGCCAACGGCCTGACGACCACTCAGATGCAATCGCTCAGCTCGACACAGCTGAACCTGCTCAGCACCGTCCAGCTGGACGCCCTCACCACCGCCCAGTTCGACGCCCTCAGCACCACGGCCATCGGCGCGCTCGGCACCCGCCAGCTGGCCACCCTGAGCACCGCCGACCTGGGCGCGCTCAACACGCGCCAGGCCGCCGTGCTCTCGACCAGCCAGCTGCGCGCGCTCGCCACCGGCCAGCTCGGGGCGCTCAGCACCGGCGCCGTTGCCGCGCTGGCAACCCGCAGCCTGGCGGCCCTGACGACGGCCCAGCTGAGCGGCGCGTTTTCCAGCAGCCAGTGGGCCGCGCTCACCACCCGCCAGGTTCGGGCGCTCAGCACCCGGCAGCTGGCCGCTCTCGGCGAAAACCAGCTCGACCAGCTGGGCACGAGCAACCTTGCCGCTCTGCTGAGCACCCAGGTGGGCGCCTTGACCAGCGCCCAGCTGGCCGCCCTCAGCACCGACGACGTGGCCGTCTTCAGCACGCTGGCCATCAACGCGCTGAACACGCGCCAGCTGGCCGGCCTGGACGCCAACGCCATCGCCGCCCTGACCACCGCGCAGATCCGCGCACTGAGCACACGCCAGCTGGCCGCGCTGGACGCCACCCAGCTCGCCGGCCTGGAAACCGGTGACCTCGCGGTGCTGTCGACCACCCAGCTGCGCGGCTTCACGACCGCGCAGTTCGCCCTGTTGAGCAGCACCGCGCTGAGCGCGCTGACCACAACCCAGATCGCCTCGCTCACCACCCGCCAGAGCGCCGCCTTCGACGGCGCCCAGATCGGCGCCTTGAGTACGGCCGACCTGGCCGCCCTGCGCACCAGCCAGCTGGCCGTGCTGGGCGCCGATGCGTTGGCCGCGCTGGGAACCAGCGGCTTTGCCATCTTCACCACGGCGCAGCTGAACGCGTTCACCACGGTCCAGGTGGGAAGGCTGGACACGGCGCAGATCGGTGTGCTCGGCACCAGCCAGCTGGCGACCCTGAGCACGCGCCAGCTGGGCGCCTTCACCTCGGACCAGCTGCAGAGTTTAAGCAGCGCCGCGTTCGCCGCCCTGCGCACAACGCAGGTGGCGGCCCTGCGTACCGACCAGCTGGGCGCCGTGCTGTCGAGCCAGATCGGCGTGCTCACCACCGCCCAGGGCGCCGCCCTGAGCACGCGCGCCCTGAATGCCCTGAGCGCCGGGCAGCTCGCGGCGCTCGGCACCAGCGTGATCGCCGCCCTCACCGCGCCCCAGCTCGCGGCCCTCGGCACCGGCCAGTTCGATGGCTTGAGCACGACCCAGCTGAGCGCCCTGACTACGCGCCAGATGGCGTCCCTGAACACGCGGCAGATCGCGTCCTTCGACAGCGCGCAGGCAGGCGCACTATCGACTGCCGACCTGGCCGCGCTGTCGGCAACCCAGCTGCGCGCGCTGGCCAGCACCTCACTGGCTGCGCTGCAGATCGGCGCATTCAGCCCGGTCCAGATCGGCTACTTTTCGACCAGCCAGATCGCGGCCCTGACCACCAGCCAGGTCGCGGGCCTGAGCACCGTGCAGAGCGCGAACCTGGGGTTTGCCCAGATCGGCGCGCTGGACGGCGATCAGCTGGCCGCGCTGACCACCAGCGAATGGCAGGCGTTCACGTCCGCCCAGGTCGCCGCCTTCACCAGCGCGCAGCTGGCGCAACTGGCCACCGGCCAGGTCGCGGCCCTGAGCACGACCCAGCTCGGCGGCCTGGGCACCGCCACCCTGGCCAGCCTGAGCACGGCGCAATTCGCCGGCTTCGACACGGCCGACCTGGCAGCCCTGAGCGCGGCCCAGTTTGTCGCCATCAGCACCGACCAGCTGGCCGCCCTGACCAGCGCCCAGGTGGCCGCTTTCACCACCACCCAGTTCGCGGCGCTGAGCGCAGCCAGGCTGTCGGCCGTGGCCAACGCCCAACTGGCGGTGTGGAATACGGTCCAGTTGACCGCACTGAAACCGTCCGCGCTGAGCGGACTGACCACCGACCAGCTGGCCAACGGCTTGAGTACAACGCAGCTGTCCGCCCTGACCACGGCACAGGTGGGCGCGCTGACCACCAGCCAGATCGGCGCCATGAATACGGCCGAAGCGGTGGCCTTGACGACGGCGCAGTTTGCGGCGCTGTCGATCGCCCAGCTGTCGGCTCTGAGCAGCGACGCCGTCGCCGCCCTCAGCACCGCCCAGGTCGACGCACTGAGCACGGCCGCCGTCGCCGGGCTCACCACGCTCCAGTTGCTCGGCCTGAGCAGCACCCAGCTGGGCGCGCTGTCGACACGCGACGTGGCGGCCCTCACCACGAATCAGCTGAGCGCCTTCGACGCGCCGCAACTGGGCGCGCTGACGACGGCGCAGGCGGCCGCGCTGCGCAGCAGCCAGCTCGCTTCCCTGAGCAATGCGCAGCTCGCGCTGCTGAGTACCAGCCAGATCAATGCCATGCTGCCGGCGCAATTTGCCGCGCTCACCCCGTCGCAGTTCGGGTTCGGCAGCGCGCAGCTGCAAGCCCTGAGCACGGCGGCGGCCCAGGCACTTACCACCGCCCAGTTGACCGCGCTCGATCTGACCCAGTTTGAAACGGCCGACCTGGCGGTGCTCAGCTCGCGCCAGTTGCCGGCCCTGAGCACGGAGCAGATCGCGCTGTTCGACAGCGGCGCCTTCGGTGCGCTCGGCAGCGTCCAGCTGGCGGTGCTGACCACCGCGCAGATGGCCGCGCTCACCAGCGCCCAGATCGCCGTCATCGGCACCGTGCCGCTAGGCGCCCTGAGCGCCGCGCAGCTCGGCACCTTGGGCCAGGAGCAGCTGGCGGCGCTGTCGACCGCGCAGCTGCTCAGCCTTGGCGCCACCCGCATGGGCTACTTCTCGGCCAGCCAGCTGGGGACCTTCTCGACCACCCAGACGGCAGCCCTGAGCACCGCGCAGGTCGCGGCGCTGACTTCCATGCAGCTGGCCGGGCTGCAAACGGCCCAGATCGCGGCGCTGACCACGGCCCAGGTCGCAGCCTTCACCACCACGGAAGTGGCCAGCCTGCAGACGCCGGCGCTGGCGGCCCTGACCACCGCCCAGATCCAGGTGTTTGGCCAGAGCCAGCTGCAAGCCTTCAGCACCGCGGCCATCGCCGCCTTCAGTGACGAGCAGGTCGGCGCGCTCACGTCCGCCGAAATCGCCGCACTGAGCGCCACGCAGGTGCCGTCGCTGAATATCGACCAGCTGGCCGTCTTCAGCAGCACCCAGCTGCAGGCCTTTACCGCCACCCAGATCGGCGTGCTCTCGACCGCCCAGCTGGCCAGTCTCACGGTGACGCAGTTCGGCGCCCTGTCGAGCGCGCAGATCGCCGCGATCAAACTCAGCCAGGTGACTGCGCTCACACCCGACCAGATCGGCCAGCTCAGCACCGCGCAAGCAGGCGCGCTCACGCTCAACCAGCTGTCGACCCTGACCACGGCGCAGGTGGCCGCGTTCAACAATGCCGACACCGCCGCGCTGAGCACCACCCAGATCGGCGCGCTCAAGGCCAGCCAGGTGGCTGCGCTGACAGCCGATCAGGTGGGCGTGCTCACCACCGCGCAACTGGCCGTGTTCAGCGCCGCCCAGCTGAACGGCTTGTCCACCGACCAGCTGGTGGCGCTCGGCGCCAGCCAGTTCGCCGCGCTCACGACCACGCAGATCCAGGCCCTCAAGGTCAGCCAGGTCGGCGTGCTGCCGGCCGCCGACCTGGCCGCATTGTCGACCACCCAGATCGCCGCGTTCACCGACGCCCAGGTGGCGGTGCTGACAACCACCCAGACCATGGCCTTCGACGTCACGTCCACGCGCTACGCCACGCCGCTGGTGCTGGACCTGAACGGCGACGGCGTGCGCACGCTAAGCCTGGATGCGGGCGTGGTATTCGACATCGCCGCCACCGGAACGCCGGTGCGCACCGGCTGGACAAGCGACGGCCTGCTGGCGCGCGACCTGGACGGCGACGGCAAGATCGCCAGCGGGCGCGAACTGTTCGGCAGCGCCACCGGCGCGGGCGCCGACGGCTACGCGGCCCTGTCCACGCTCGACACCAACGCCGACGGCGCCATCACCAGCGCCGACGCGGCGTGGAGCGCGCTGTCCGTCTGGACCGACACCAACGCCGACGGCATCACGCAAGCTGGCGAACTGCACACCCTTGACGCCCTCGGCGTGGCCCGCCTGAACCTCGACGCCGCAGTCGACGGCACCGTTGACCACGGCAACGTGCTAGGCTTGTCGTCGAGCTGGCAGGACAGCGCCGGCACGACGCACGCGATGTCGGACGTCTGGTTCCAGCTGGCCGCCGAGCGGATCACTGCCTTCAGCGCCGAAACGGCGCAAGAATGGCCGTCACGGCTGCCGGTGCAGGCCGCGGCCGGCACCTTGACCGCACGGGTCGACGCCCTGGCCGGCGCATTGCGCACGCTGGGACCGAAGCCTGCCGGCGAGCCGTTGCTGGCCGCCGTGCAGCCGCCGGGAAGCCGCTGGCGCGAGCAGGATGACCCGCATCTGGCGATCCTGGCCGTGCGCAACCCAACAAACTAAATAGCGGAACTGAGCCATGCTGCAACAACTCGTCGTCGTCATCCCGATCTACAAGCCCACCCTCGACGCGCTGGAAACCTATTCGCTCGACCTGTCGATGGCCAACCTGAAGCAGCGCCACGTGGTGTTCGCCGGCCCGGAGGGGCTGGACCTGGACTGGTATCGCGCGCGCTACGGCGAGATCGTCTACCGCGCCCACCCGCGCGACTGCTTCGCCAGCATTCCCGGCTACAGCCGCCTGCTGCTCAGCGACGCCTTCTACGCCGGCTACTCCGAATATGAGTTCATGCTGATTTTGCAGACCGACGCCATTGTGCTGCGCGACGACCTCGACTGGTGGTGCGCGCAACCCTTCGATTACGTGGGCGCTCCCTGGCCGGACGGCTACGAGCTGTTCGTCAATGCCGGCCCCCGCTTCGACGGCGACAACGGCAAGCGCATTCACGTCACGGTCGGTAACGGCGGCTTCAGCCTGCGGCGCATCCGCAAGGCGCGCTCGCTGCTGGCCGAATTCCCCGAAGTGATCGAAGTCTTCCACCGCACCGGGTCGAGCGAAGACCTGTTCTTCGCGGTGATGGGTTCACTGTCGAACGACTACGTGGTGCCCAACGAAATCACCGCCTCGCGCTTTTCGATGGAACTGCGCCCGGCGCTGTACTACGCCGGCAACGGCGGGCACCTGCCGATGGGCACCCACGCCTGGTTCAAGAGCGACCTGGACTTTTGGCGCAAGCATTTGCCTGGTCCGCTGCCGCTCTGACGTCGTCCCCGGCCCCGCCGGCCGCCTTCGCGGGGCCCCATACCGAGCATGCGACCCTGGTCCCCGCATCCGCGAGGATCGGCGATGCCACTATCGCCGATATTACTATATTTCCCGTAAACTTGCCCGGGAGAATTGTGCATGGCATACTCAAAGCGCATGGCCGTGCAAGACGTCATGGACCATGCAATTGACCAATCACCTTATCCAGGAGAATGAAAGATGAACAGTTCTATCGCACTTTCGCAAGCATCCGAAGCTACCTTCGAAGTTCCGACAATCACTTTGCTGGGCAGCCTTGACGATTCCCAGGGCACGACCAATTTGGGCCTCGCTGGCGCCAACAGCAACCCGGTCTTTGCGATCATTTATAACCCGATCTAAATTTCAGACGTCTGGATCGTGTATATGCTAGTGCCCGTTCACAGCGGGCACTAGTGTCCATGATTTCCAAAAATTGATAAGAGGTCCGAAATGTCTAGGCGCATATGGATTGCCGAAGGCCACGCGACCGATGGCGAAATGTATGGGCGCGCTTTGCAGTTGCCCGAGGCAAACCCGTCCCGTCTCTCGTCATCGCCGCAAGGTATCGGAACGGACGTGCAGCGCAAACGCGCCGCGGTCGTCAAGGTCGACATGGGCGACGTAGGCTCGTGCCCGTGTCTCGATGTAGGCTTGAAGGATATCGAGGACGAGTCCGGTCAGGGAGGTACTGCATGCGCGATGGGTTGATCAGAAACATGAATTCGATCTTCGCAGGCGAAGAAGCGACTATCGTGACTGACGATTGGCGCCTGGCGCAGTGGCTGGCGGCAAGCGACGTCCCCGTCACGACGTTCGACGAGATCGGCGCCGGCGACGTCGACGTGCCCAGGCGGGCGATCGCTGTGCCGCTCGACTGGGATCGTGTCCCGTCAAGCCAGCTCCTGCGCGCCAAATGGGCGGCGACGAGCGTCCTGTGGTTGCCGCTCGCGTCCTTTTCATCCGACCTCGATACGGCGAAATATTCAGTCGAGATGTTCTCGGAACTCGACGTTTCCCAGTCGGTGGCCATGAACCGCCGGGTCATCACGCGGCTCCTGATGGCGCGCGAGGAAGTCACGATGACAGGGCCGGACACCGCGTTGAAAATCCGCCTGCCGGATACGCTCTCTATGGTCGGGCGCACCCGTGTGGCGCTGCTCCACGACGAGCACACGACATTGGGCAACTACTTCGAAGTGGGGATGTCGCCCAGCGACATGGCGGGCCAGGTCGACGCGTCGATGTCCGTATCGGGCGTTGTCCGGGTCGATTCGGTTCTCGTCGCGAAGCACCGCGCAATGCGGCCTGAAAGTGCGTCGAACTTCCAGACGGCAGCCGATCTCGCGGAAACACTCCGCAGGGCCTGCCCGTTTCAAGTCGTCATTGAAGACAACAGAATCGTCGATGGCTTTGGCGAATGGGCGGAGGCCATTCACACGCTAAGCGGACCGCAATACCGCTATGCCCTGACCGAAGTGGCCATCGGTACCGCGGCATTGCCGCTGGGCGGCGTGGAGTGGGGCCTCAACAGCGTGCTCAACGAAGGGGCCACCGGCATCCACATCGGCGTCGGAAACGGCTTGAACGGCGCTCATTTCGACTTCATTTCTACGGAGGCGCGCCTTGACATCGAATGACGAGCATCTGACCGGTCAGACGCTCAGCGCAACGATTCGGTTAGCCAGTTCCATCCATTTGCGGGAAGAACCGGAAGGAGGCGCGCTCGTCGTTGATGACCGGACGCTGACCGCGGCCCATATCAACAGGTCGGCCTATCTCCTTTTCCAGGCGCTAAGACGGCCTCGTACCCTGGAGGACTTGGCCGGCATATTGGCCGACGCGGCCAAGTGTCCTGTCAGCGACGCGTTCGCCTCGGTCGCCAAGCTGGTCGAGCAAGCCACGCGCTTGGGCTGGATCGAGGCACACGACGCCGACATGGGGCCGTGAGCACGATCATCGTGCGTGCGAGACCAGCTGGGTTCCAAAAAAGCACACCTCCACCTTCCCCCCATTCGTTTATCTGCCGCGGTGACCTGGCCCGGTCTGCCTTGTGGCGCCAGCGCGGCAGATAAACACTATTCGTCAGGCCGCCAAGGCCGGTTCGATATCAAGGCTCAGTCATGAATTTCAAATCTCCAGCAGGTGCAGCCAACCCGGCTGACGTAATCTTGGTGAACATGCCCTTTGGTGGGGCATTCAACCCCGCACTGGGGCTGTCTATCCTTTCGCATCAGCTTAGAAAGCGGGGAATCAATAACGAAACCCTTTACTATTCGCTTTCATTTGCAGACATAATCGGCGCACCCTATTACCGGCTCATTTCAGAATTTTATCCTGACCGGAGTTTTCTTCTTGGCGAGTGGATCTTTTCGCAGGCTCTCTTTGGGCCCAGCGAACCTCCAGAGTATTTCCGGTCATTGGAATCCGACCCGGATAAAAAATATGTCAACAATTATCTGAACTATCCGGACATATCCCCCAAGTCGCTCATACAAGAGGCGATACGTGCAGGAGAAATTTCGGACGAATTCATTGAAAACTGCTGCGAAGACATCCTCCTGAGAGAGCCAAAAATTGTGGCGCTGGCTTCGATGTTTCAACAGAACACAGCCTCGCTCGCACTTGCCAAGAAACTGAAATCGAAAAATCCAAACCTGGTGACGATAATGGGAGGCGCAAATTGTGAAGGCCCAATGGGTGCCGCACTCTGCGAAATGTTCCCATTCCTGGACTATGTAGTGAGCGGAGCCGGCGAGATTTCATTCATCGACCTTTGCGTCGCCCTACTCGGCAACAAATCCTCGTTGGGCATCCCCGGCGTCAGAAGTCTAAGATCGAAAGCCATGCCGTTCGTCTCCGCCCGCGAGCTTCCTTTGGATGACATGGCCGATCCTGGATTCGACGAATTTTTCGCACAGCTTAACTCGTTTCCTGAGCTCAACAAATTCATCCAATCCCCATCGATCCTTTTAGAAACCTCAAGGGGGTGTTGGTGGGGGCAGAAGCATCATTGCACCTTCTGCGGACTCAACGGGGATGACATGCGCTTTCGGTACAAATCCGCAGCGGTCGCCTTTCAAGAAATTAAGAGTTTGGAGCTAAAATATCCTGGCAGCAAGATCGCTACAGTAGACAATATCATCCCGATGGAGTACTTCAAGTCGCTGCTTCCAGCTCTGGAGCAATCGCCGATCAAGAATCCGATATTCTACGAGACGAAAGCCAATTTAAAGAAGGATCAACTGCGACAACTCGCGCGTGCCGGAGTTTTCGAAACACAACCCGGGATTGAGAGTTTCAGCAACCGGGTTCTTTCCATAATGGACAAGGGGACGACTTGGGTCGTGAACGTCCAATATCTCAAGTGGGCCAAGCAGGTAGGTGTTACGCCCTACTGGAACGTTCTGTACGGATTCCCGGGCGAGAAATCAAATGATTACGACTTCACCTTGAAGGCAATTCCACTTCTGGCGCATATCGCGCCCCCTGTCGGTATTGGCAGGATCAGACTTGATCGATTCTCGCCGAACTACGAGCGCGCAAATGAGTTCGGTTTTTCAAATGTCCGTCCAATCGATGCATACAGCTATGTATATAGAGGTGCCGATCCCGAGCTGATCGGCCGTATGGCATACTTCTTTGCAGCCGACTATTTGGACGAGATGGAATTCGAATTATATGAAAGCAAACTTCATGCAGCCTGCGCCGATTGGCGTGAGAAAAATAAACATGCCGTGCTAGGTTTCATCAAAAAATCGGATGAGGGTGGAATCCTGGTAGACACGCGCGGCGCAACAAAAACCTGCATCAACTTATCCGAGTACGAATCGGTGATTCTCCGGGAATTAGACGAAGCGTCGACACTCGAGAAGATGGCAAGCACGTTTGGAATTGAGTCAGTGCCAGTCATTGAGAAATTTATCTCCCTCGGAATCTGTCTGTGCGAGGAGGGCAAACTACTTGGTCTGGCTAATTTCTTCTATGAAGATGGATTGCTCCCCAGCGCAGACGTGCTCGCTCTGATCTCGAACGAGGGGCCAAAAACCTGACCGCAGCCATGCTGCTGATCGAAATCGGAGCAGAGGTGGCCATCTTCGACAGCATCGGCCGGTAGGCATCCTTTAACAATCTCAGCAGTGCTGGCCGACCCACTCGGCCATGCGCGCCACGCCTTCTTCCAGCGATACCTGCGGCTGCCAGCCCAGCAGGCGCTGGGCCTTGCCGATGTCTGCCACGAACACCCGCTGGTCGCTCTCGCGTGCCGGCAGGCGCTGGTAATCAAGCTTGACGTCCAATATGCGCTCCAGCAGCGCGAACAGCTCCAGCAGCGAAGCGCTGTTGGCAATGCCCCCGCCGATATTGAATACCTGTCCCTGCGCCTGCCCGATATTGGCCAGCGCCGCGCGGTACAGGCGCTTCATGTCGTCGCCATGCAGCACGTCGCGCACCTGCTTGCCGCTGCCCGAGATGGTGAACGGCGCCACCGCGGTGCCGCGCCTGGCCTCCACTGCTTTCTGGCAGAACCAGCCGACCCAGCCCTGGTCGTAGGTGGCGAACTGGCGCCCGCCATACATCGACGAATGCCGGAACACCACCGTCTTGAGCTTGAAGATGCGCGCGTAGTCCAGCATGTACTGGTCGGCCGCGCCCTTGGAGCAGCCATAGGGCGAATGAAATTCCAGGTGGGTCGCTTCGTCGAAGCCGTTGGGGCGCTCATTGCACAGGTAGCGCGTGGGCGATTCGCTGTAGCTGAACTGCTCCAGGTCGCCGTACACCTTGTTGGTCGACGAGTACACCAGCACCGCCTGCGGCGCATGCAGGCGCACCGCTTCGAGCAGGTTGTGGGTGCCCATCGCATTGACTTCGAAATCCATGCGCGGGTTGGCGATCGAGGTCGTCATGGCCACTTGCCCGGCCAGGTGAAACACCGCATCGGGCTGGAAGGCCGACACGG
The DNA here is from genome assembly GCA_946480015.1 of uncultured Oxalobacteraceae bacterium. The sequence continues at coordinate 22,846 of CAMLIL010000049.1, forward strand.
CACGCGCGATGTCGTTGGCGTTGCGGATGTCGCCATGCTCGAAGGCGAAGCTGCCCTGCCCCTGCAGCCAGGCCAGATTGTCGCGCGAGCCGTTGCGGTACAGATTATCGAACACCATCAGCTCGTCGCCGCGTTCAAGGGCGTCGGCCGCCAGGTTACTGCCGAGGAAGCCGCAGCCTCCGGTAATCAATAGCTTCATGTTCGTTCTCGATCAATAGTGTCTTGCAGGCCGGAGCCGATATCGTGGCGGCAGCGCCAGCCGAGCGCCTGCAGCGCGCGCGGATCGGCCACCGAGCGCATTGGTTCGCCCGGGCGGTACGGCAGCGCGCCGAAGCGCAGCCGGGTGATTGAGCCGGTCAGCCGGTGCGCCGTTTCGACGAAGGCGCGCACCGTGCCGGCCTGCCCGGTGCCGACGTCGAACTCGCGTGCCGGCCCGGTGGCGCCGCGTTCGAGCAGCAGCAAAAACGCCGCCACCACGTCGTCGACATGGATGAAGTCGCGCAGCTGTTCGCCTTCGGTCAGGGCCAGTTCGGGCACATTCTCCAGACAGCTGCGCAGCACGTGGGTAGTGAATTTGGCACGGTCGTCGCCCGGCCCGTAAAAGTGTTCCAGGCGTGCGTTGACGAATGCGATCGGGTGGCGCGCCGCCAGATGCTCTCCCCAGGCCAGAAACTGGTGCTTGGACAGCGCATAGGCATTGAGCGTGGGCGCCAGCACGGTGCCGGCATTGAGGAACAAGGGCACGCCGCGCCGGACGGCGGCTTCCAGCACGCGCAAGGGAAAGGCGGTGTTGGCTTCGAACAGCGCGCTCGCCGTTTCGCCTTGCCGTCCATAGCTGGTGGCAGCGTGGATCACGGCATCGACGCCGCCGAAGGCCTGCTCCACGCCGTCCTCGGCATCGAACAGCGCCAGGTCCAGATCCGCGAGCCGGTGCAGCGGGGAGCTGCGCCGCTTGAGCGCCACGACCCGGTAGCCGGCGGCAATCAGCGCGCGCGCCAGATGGCTGCCGAGAAAGCCGGTCGCGCCGGTCAGCAGGACGGTTGTGGCCATCAACCCGCTTTCGGTGGGAACTCGTCGGTGCGCATATACCAGTGATACGCGAAATAATCGCAGTCCGCCGCCAGCCCTTGGCGGAAGTCGCCCATGTCGAGGTAATCCGGCTCGCGCGTGAGGATGTCGACTCCCTTCAGGCGCAGGAAGTTGAAATAGGTTTCGTATTCAGCCGCGCCCGAATACAGGCGCTGCTGCGGATCGACCTTGGTCAGGAAGGCCTGCCAGAACTCCATGCCGTTCTGCTGCCTGACGTCCCAGAACAGGTCTTGCAGCACGCGCCGGTTGAATACCGAGTGGTGCGAAATGGCCGACCGTCCGTCGAAGCAGCGCAGCTGCGGCAGCATGCGCGCCATGTGCTGGAAATACGGCTGGTGCGGGGTTTCGTGGCCGTAGGTGTAGACCGGTTTGCCGTCGCGGAAAAACGCCATTTCGCGGTTGAAGAACACGTCGGTGCACATGGTGACGTAGTTATCCAGCACGAAAGGCTGCGCCTGCGGCAGGTACAGCTGCTTGAGCTGCTGGTAGTACCAGCCGAAGCGGTCGTGCTGCAGGCCGAACGCTTCCATCCCCTGCGCGCGCGAAAACGGATAGGCCGACTCGGGCACGTAGGTGGCGCGGATCGGCAACTGCTCGGTGGCGCAGTAAAAAATCTCGCGCACGCCCTTGAGCATGCGGTATTTGTTGGCCACGCTCTCGGCGGCGATGCTGTAGTCGCTCGGGCCGATCGGCATGAAGATGTCGTGCCACGCGGTCTTCGAGGCGTACACCGCCATGTTGGCGTCGGTCTGGATGAAGCGCGTGTTGGTGTCCGCCACGTTGAGGTGGTAAGGCACGTCGGCCACCACGATGTAGCGGAACTTGTAGTGCTGCAGCAGCACCGCCAGCTGCGAGAAGGCGACCCGGTCGATCAGGATCAGGTCCAGGCACACTTCCCCGGGCGGCGTCGCATTGAGTTCGGCGATGTCGCGCACAAAACTCTGGATCTTCGCGTTGGGGAATGCGCCGGCCAGTTCGGCGTCCATGTCGGCGGCTTCCTGCTGCGCGATGTAGAGCACGCGGCGGAACTGGTACAGGCTGGTTTCCCCGGCGGCCTGCAAGGCGTGGACAAGGCGGTCTATCATGGTCGTCTCCCTGGCTTAGAAGCCGATGCCGAAATATTCTTCGAGTTTGGTCGCCACGAAATCGAGCATTTCCTCGGTCAGGCCGGGGAACACGCCGATCCAGAAGGTGTCGTTCATGACGCGGTCGGTGTTGACCAGCTCACCGGACACGCGGTAATTGCGCCCCACCATGTACGGCTGGCGCGTCAGGTTCCCGGCAAACAGCAGGCGGGTGCCGATCTTGTGCTGGTCCAGATAGGTCAGCAGGTCGACCCGGCCGGTGTTCGCCTCCGGCTTGAGCGTGAGCGGAAAGCCGAACCAGGACGGGTCCGCATCCGGCGTGGCTTCCGGCAGGATCAGGAATTGCTCGCACGAGCGCAGGCGGTTCTTCAGGTAGGCGAAATTGCGCTTGCGCGCCTCCACGAAGCCGTCCGCGCGGTCCAGCTGCGCCAGACCGCAGGCGGCCTGCATGTCGGTGATCTTCAGGTTGTAGCCCAGGTGCGAGTAGGTGTACTTGTGGTCGTACCCTTGCGGCAGGGTGCCCAGCTTCCAGCAGAAGCGCTTGCCGCAGGTATTGTCCTTGCCCGGTGGGCAGTAGCAGTCGCGGCCCCAGTCGCGGAAGGACTCGGCGATGGCTTTCAGTTCGGCGTGGCGGGTGAACACGGCGCCGCCCTCGCCCATGGTGATGTGGTGGGCCGGGTAAAAGCTCAAGGTGCCGATGTCGCCGAAGGTGCCGACCTTGCGGCCCTGGTAGGTCGAGCCGAGCGCATCGCAGCAATCCTCGATCAGCCACAGCTTGTGCTTCTTGCACAGCGCGGTGATGACGTCCAGGTTGAACGGATTGCCCAGCGTGTGCGCCAGCATGATGGCGCGGGTCTTGCCGGTGATGGCCGCCTCGATCTTGCTGGCGTCGATATTGTAGGTGCCCAGCTCGACGTCGACGAACACCGGCACCGCGCCGTACTGGATGATCGGGTTGACGGTGGTCGGAAAGCCTGCGGCCACGCCGATCACTTCGTCGCCGGGCTGGATCGCGCGTGCGCCCAGCTTGGGCGAGGTGAGCGTCATGAACGCCACCAGGTTGGCCGAGGAACCGGAGTTCACCGTGATCAGATGGTCCACGCCGATGTATTTGGCCAGCCGGGCTTCGAACTGGTCGTTGAAGCGCCCGGTGGTGAGCCAGGCGTCGAGCGAGGCGTGCACCATCATTTGCATCTCGGGCGCGCCGACCACCTTGCCGGCCGGGGCGATCGTGGTCACGCCCGGCTCGAAGGGGCGCGGCTGGCCGGCGATGGCGCCGTATTCGGCCACCAGGCCGATGATCTTCTCGCGCAGTTCGTCTTGCTTACTCATGGGGACCTCGTGTTATGCGGGCGATGCCGCCTGATAGGATGTGATCTGTGCCAGGCTCAGGGCGCGCATGTCCGCGCCCGTGGCCAGCTGTTTGTGCCAGTCGACGATCTGGCCGATGGTGTGCTGCAGCGACCAGCGCGGCTGCCAGCCGAGCCGGGCGCGCGCCTTGGCGCAATCGAGCTTGAGATAGGTCGCTTCGTGCGGCTGCGGCGCGCCGTCCAGCTTCCAGCTGGCGCCGGCGCCCCAGGCCTGGCATAGCTGCTCGACCACCCACTCGACCGGCCGCGCGTCGTTCTCGAACGGGCCGAAATTGAAGCCCTCGGCGAACGCCGCGCCCTCCTGCACCAGCCGTTCGGCCAGCAGCAGATAGCCCGACAGCGGTTCGAGCACGTGCTGCCACGGCCGGATCGCGTACGGGCTGCGGATCATCACGGGCGCGCCGCTGCCGACGGCGCGCAGCATGTCGGGCACCAGCCGGTCCGGCGCCCAGTCGCCGCCGCCGATCACATTGCCGGCGCGCGCGCTGGCCAGGGCCACGCCGTGCTCGGCATGGCGCTCGGGATTGAAGTAGCTGCTGCGGTAGCACGAGGTCACCAGTTCGGCGCAGCCCTTGCTGTTGCTGTACGGGTCGTAGCCGCCGAAGGCTTCGTTTTCGCGATAGCCCCATGGCCATTCGCGGTTCTCGTAGCATTTGTCGCTGGTGACGTTGACCACCGCGCGCACGCCGGGCGTTGCGCGCACCGCCTCGTACAGGTTGACCAGGCCCATCACGTTGACGCTGTAGGTCTCGACCGGATTGGCATACGAATAGCGCACCAGCGGCTGGGCGGCCAGGTGCAGCACCACGTCGGGGCGTGCCGCCTGCAGCGCTGCGCGCAGGCGCTCGCCGTCGCGCACGTCGCCCAGCACCGAGTGCATGCGGCGTCCCACCGCGGCGGTCTCGAACAGGCTGGGGCCGGACGGCGGCGCCAGCGCGTAGCCGGTCACGTCGGCGCCCAGCTGCTGCAGCCACAGGCTCAGCCAGCCGCCCTTGAAGCCGGTGTGGCCGGTCAGGAAGACGCGCCGGCCCTGCCAGAACGCGGCGTTCATGCCCAGGTCTTCCAGGGCGCCCTGCCCGACTGCCACAACGCGTCGAGGTGCTGCTTCTCGCGCAGGGTGTCCATCGGCTGCCAGAAGCCGCGGTGCAGGAAAGCGTCGATCTGGCGGTCGGCCGCCAGCCGCTCCATCGGCTCGCGCTCCCACACGATGTCGTCGCCGTCCACATAGTCGAGCGCGCGCGGCGACATGACGAAAAAGCCGCCGTTGATCCAGTTGCCGTCGCCCTGCACTTTTTCCTGGAAGCCGCGGATTTCCTGCCCGTCCAGTTCGATGGCGCCGAAGCGCCCGGGCGGCTGCACGGCCGTGACGGTGGCCAGCTTGCCGTGCTGGCGGTGAAAGGCGATCGAGGCGGCGATATCGATGTCGGAGAGGCCGTCGCCGTAGGTCACGCAGAAGGCGTCGCTGTCGTCGACGAATTTGCGGATGCGCTTCAGGCGCCCACCGGTCATGGTCTCTTCGCCGGTATCGACCAGGGTCACGCGCCACGGCTCGGCGTGGCGGGTGTGCACCTTCATGCTGTTCTCGTTCATGTCGAAGGTCACGTCCGAGGTGTGCAGGAAGTAGTTGGCGAAGAATTCCTTGATGATGTAGCCCTTGTAGCCGCAGCAGATCACGAAGTCGTTGATGCCGTGGCTGGAGTAGCTCTTGAGGATGTGCCACAGGATGGGCTTGCCGCCGATCTCCACCATGGGTTTGGGACGCACCGTGGTCTCTTCACTGATGCGGGTGCCCAGGCCCCCCGCCAAAATCACCGCTTTCATGCTGGCACCCCCGCTTGGATAGTTGTCGTTGTGCGCGGAATCAGCACGTGGCTGTTCCAGGGATCGAACGGCACGAAGCCGCCCGCACGGCCGCCGGGACGCATGAACAGGCGCGCATTCCTGTTGCACATCGCGGCGGCGTAAGAAAATGAACTGTTCGAAATCACGAGCGCATCGGCGTGGGCCAGCATGTAGAAGTCCACCCCCAGGCCCATGGTCGCGTCCAGTTCGCCGAACAGCTCGTTGCGGGTGACGCAGCCGAAGCCTTCGCGCTCGAGCATGGGACGGTAATAATCCAGCTCGTCGCTGGCGAGATACAGCGTGGTATCGCGCGGATACGCGTCCAGCACGGCGCTGATGGCTTCGCAATACTGCTGGTCGCCGGGGAGCCAGAAGACGTTGTGGTAGGGACTCAATTTGCGGTAGTCGCCAGCGCGCACGTGCACGCCCAGCAGGTAGCGCTGGTCCAGCCCGAGCTGGCGGCAGGCCGCGCCGATGCGATCGTCCATCAATTGCTTGAAGCGGAATACGCTGTCGAAATGGGCGCGCTCCGGCGCGTAATAGCGGGTGTGATACTGGAAGTAACCGTTGATGTCGAGCACGCCGTGCTCGCCCAGCTGCGTCTGCGCCAGGATGCGCTCGATCTGCGGCGCGTAGCCGGCGGCCCGGTCGGTCTCCGGCTCCAGGTCCAGCACCAGATCGGGTGTTTGCACTTCCTTCGAATAGTCGAGGTCGAAAAAGAAATCGCCCTGCCACGGCGCGCAGGTCGCGCGCAGGCCGGTTTTTTTCTCCAGCAACTTCAGGAAGTAAAACTGGAAGAAGTTATTGCCAAAGCGCCCGTTGCGCGCCATGTCCGTCATCTGCACCTTCACGGCTTGCCCGCCTGGTCAGCGTAAACGGCATTGCCGAGGTAATACTCCCCGGTGTCTTCGTGAAAGTCCTGGTACTTGGCCTTCAACTGGCGGATGTAATCGGTCTCCGGCAGGGCTGGCACCGTGCTCAGGTCGACCTTCATGCCGCCGCCTTCCCAGATGCCGTCGTGCACGCGCGAAGCCGCGTTCTTGCGGAAGTGGTGCAGATGCAACAGCGGCACCGAGGTCAGGCCGTAGGAAATCGGCGTCTTGAAGAAGAAATTGCCGTCGAAATAGGTTTCGCGTTCCAGTTGCAGGGCCGCGCCCATCACGATGCCGTAATTGCCGCCGGTAATGTCGTAGGAAAAGCCGCGCCAGTCGCGCACGATCTCGGTGCGCTTGTGAAAGCGCACCGAACCGATGCCGTGCTGGCGGAACAGTTCGACTTCGGCCAGCAGTGCCGGGGTGTCGGCCGGGTCGATGCATTCGTCGGAATCGACGAACCAGATCGTGTCGCAAGCGATGTTGTGCTGGCGGATATAGGCCAGCGCCACGTTGTACTGTTCGCCGTTGAAGGCGAACTTGTCCATCTGAATGAAATGCCAGCCATTGCGCTTGGCGATCGCGGCCACATCGTCGATCTGGTGGGTCGGGCTGACCCAGCGCGAGGGATCGCTGTAATCGTTGGCCGCGTCGCTGTTCGGATGGTTCAGGCGCGGCCAGATGCCGTGCACGACAATGATGGTCGCGCCCAGCGCTTGCGGCACGCGCGCACACTCTTCGATGGTTTCGGCCGCGCCGCAGCCGCAAATGATTTGCACCAGATTTTTCATCGCTTGCGCTTTCCTTCCTTACAGCTTGATTCCCGTGGCCGGCACCGGCACCTTGCGCAGCAGCGTCAGCAGGTGCGGGCCGCGCCATTCCTGGCTGGTGATCTGGAACGCGCCCTTGAAGCCGTACATGGCGGCCCAGCGGTTGGTATCGTCGAAATAGGCCTGGAAGGTCTGCTCGCTGATGATGTTCACGTGGGTCGGGTCGCGGAAGGCTTCGGCGTGCGGGTAGGCCGGGGTGAACGACATGAAGGTGCCGCCCATTTTCAGGACGCGGTAGACCTCGTTCATCAGCTCGATGAAGGGATAGCGCCGCTCGGGCGCGTAGATCAGGCGCGGAATGTGTTCGATGAAATCGTGCGCGGTGACGTATTCGAAATAGTCGTCCTCGAACGGGATCGGCTCGATGACGAGGTCGGCGCGCTTGATGTTCAGTTCAGGGATATCGCGCACGTCGATGCCATACATGACGTCGGCGCCGCAGGTGTTTTTCGGGTTCAGGCCGCAGCCGAGATCGAGGGCTTTCGTCATGGGGACTCCAAGGATGATGTGGTTTTCAAAAATATCGAAGCGGCGGTCGCCGCGCAGTTCTTGCGGCAGCGCGCGCGCGGGGTCGAGCCGGCCCGCGCTCCAGTGTTGCAGCCACCAGGGCCGCGACAGGGTATGGGTCGAATCGCCGTCGAAGCCGACGTTGGTGGCCAGATTGACACCGGGCGTGATGCAGAAGCGCTTGGCGCGCCACAGCGACAGCTGCATGCGCCAGGCCCAGGAATTGACGCTGCCGCGCTGCAGGCTGGCGCGCACGCCGTTCCAGAATTGCAAGGCGCCCTCGCTCTGCAGCACTTGCGGCAATTGTTCGGCGAAGAAGGCATCGTCTTGCTCGACGTTATCGTCGTACAGGGCCCAGCGGTCGCGCCAGGTGGCCCAGCCCCAGCAGTGAAAAATGCTGCACAGAAAATAATCATCGCCCGGCACCGGGCAGCCCGGCAAATGCCCGACCATGTTGTTGCCGGATATGGCGCCGACGCGCGCGTCATCCTTGTAGGCATCGAGCGCGCGGGCGAAATACTCGAACAGGCCGGGGCCGAAGCGGATGTCGTCCTCCAGCACGATGCCGACCTCGTTTTCGGCGAACATCCAGTCGATCGCGGTGCGCACATTGCGGCGCAAGCCCAGGTTGACCGGACTGATGCGTGCCTTCAGGTCGCATGGCCAGTCGATCGTCTTGATCAGCTCGGCTACCGCGGCGCAGGCGGCCACATCGGCTTCGTTGCCGGGGCGTGGCCCATCCACCACAAAATACACCTTGCGCGGCTGCACCTGGCGCAGATCGGCGATCAGGCCCGCGGTCAGATCCGGCCGGTTGAAGTTCAGCAGTACTACGGGTATGTCTTGGCTCATGGTCGGCCATCCAAGGGTCGGTGGAGGGGGCGGGCAATGATCCAGTATCTTTGATGGCCGGAAACGCTGTCAAGATGCTGGCGGCATGGCAACAGTATGCATCCTACGTGGCCCAGCGGTCCAATGAAGCGGCGAGGAAGAGGCTTTAGTGCGGCCTATTTGCGACTTTGCGACACAAGTGCTGGAGTAGAATCTTGCCACGAACCCATACTAAGGCGGTCCGCCGCGGAGAGTCCCCAAGCAACATGAGTGCAAACTTTTCCCATTCGGTCATCCAGTGCCTGACCGCGATCGCCCAGCATCACGGCATCCAGATCAATCCGGAGCGGCTGATCGACGACTACGCGCTCACTGCCGAAGAACCCAAGCCCTCGCTGGTGCTGCGCATCGCCTCGGACATCGGCATGAAGGCGCGCAACGATAAGCTGAGCTGGACCGGCCTGCTCGGCCAGGGCGGCGTGTTTCCGCTGATCGCGCGCCTGGCCAATGGCAATGGCGTGATCGTGGTGGGCGTGCGCGGCGAAGGCGACAATGCCAGCATTGCCATTCTCGATCCGCTCGAAGACGTGGCCAATGTGCTGCTGCTGAACCAGCAGCAGTTCTGTTCGCGCTGGGAAGGCGACGTGGTATTCGTCAAGCGCCACCACCGGCTGACCGATCCCAACCAGCCGTTTTCGCTGCGCTGGTTCATTCCCGAAATTCTGAAACAGAAGACGGCTTTCCGCGACATCGCCATCACCGCCGGCTGCATGCATTTGCTGGCCCTGTCCTCGCCGATCTTTTTCCAGCTCGTCATCGACAAGGTGCTGGTGCACCAGAGCCAGTCCACCCTGTGGGTGCTGGGCGTGGGCATCATCATCGCGCTGGCGTTCGATTCGACCTTCGGCTACCTGCGCCAGATGCTGACCCTGGCCGCCACCAACAAGATCGACATCCGCCTGACCCGGCGCACCTTTTCGCACCTGCTGTCGCTGCCGATCGATTATTTCGAGACCACCACCGCCGGCGTGATCACGCGCCACATGCAGCAGCTCGACCGCATCCGCGGCTTCCTGACCGGGCGCCTGTTCTTCACGGTGCTCGACGCCACCGCGCTGCTGATCTTCATGCCGATTCTCTTTACCTACTCGGTCAAGCTGGCCATGATCACCCTGGCCTTCACGGCCGTGATCGCCGGCCTGGTGGCGGCCATGGTGCCGGCCTTCCAGCGCCGCCTGCAGGCGCTGTACGCGGTCGAGGGCAAGCGCCAGTCGATGCTGGTGGAGACCGTGCACGGCATGCGCACCGTGAAAGCGCTGGCGATCGAGCCGGCCCAGCGCAAGGAGTGGGACCAGCGCTCGGCCGATTCGATCAGCATGCACTTCCGGGTCGGGCAGATTTCCATCACCGGCAACTCGGTCACCGACTTCCTCGGCAAACTGCTGCCGGTGGTGATCATCGTGGTGGGCGCGCAGGACGTGTTCGACCAGACCCTGACGGTCGGTTCGCTGATCGCCTTCCAGATGATCACCGGCCGCGTGACCGGTCCTTTGATCGCCATCGTCGGCCTGGTCAACGAATACCAGGAAACGGCGCTGTCGGTGAAGATGCTGGGCGAGGTGATGAACCGCGCGCCCGAAGGCCGCACCGGCGCGGGCGGCCTGCGCAATAAACTCAACGGCAACATCACGTTCGAGGACGTGACCTTCCGCTATCCGAACGCGGCCAATCTGGCGCTCGACCGCGCCAGCTTCTCGATCCCGGCCGGCACGGTGATCGGCGTGGTCGGCCGCAGCGGTTCCGGCAAGACCACCTTGACCAAGCTGATCCAGGGCCTGTACCCGGTCGAGGAAGGCATCATCCGCTTCGACGGCATCGATGCGCGCGAGTTCGAACTGTCGCACCTGCGGCGCCAGATCGGCGTGGTTCTGCAGGAAAACTTCCTGTTCCGCGGCACCGTGCGCGAGAACATCACGGCCACCAAGCCGGACGCCTCGTTCGAAGAAATCGTCGCCGCGGCCGACGCCGCCGGCGCCTCCGAATTCATCGAGCGCCTGCCGCAAGGCTTCGACACCATGCTCGAAGAAAACGCCTCCAACCTGTCCGGCGGCCAGAAGCAGCGCCTGTCGATCGCCCGCTCGCTGCTGGCCAAGCCGCGCATCCTGATCCTGGACGAAGCGGCCAGCGCGCTCGACCCTGAAAGCGAAGCCATCTTCATCAGCAACCTGTCGCGCATTGCGGTCGGGCGTACTGTCGTGATGATTTCGCACCGCCTGTCCACCCTCGTGAACGCCGACATGATCATGGTCATGCAGCAAGGCCAACTGGTCGATAAAGGCCGCCACGAGGAATTACTGACCCGATGCGACACTTACCAGCACCTATGGAACCAACAAACAAGCCACCTGTGAGCAAGGGCAAACCGGCCAAGGGTCCCGACCTGGAGTTCCTGCCGGACGCCGATTCGCTGGAACGCTCGCCGCTGCCGCCGGCACTGCGCATCACGCCGCTGGTGCTGGCCGGCGCGCTGCTGACCTTCATCGTCTGGGCCGCGCTCTCGCAGGTCGACGAGATCGTCACCGCGCGCGGACGCCTGGTCACGGACAACCCGAACATCGTGCTGCAGCCGATCGAGACGGCCATCATCCAGCACATCAACGTGCGCGTCGGCCAGGTGGTCAAGAAGGGAGAGCTGCTGGCCACCCTCGACCCGACCTTCGCCAAGGCCGACGAGGACCAGCTGCGCTCGCGCCTGTCCAGCCTGTCCACCCAGCAGCGCGAGCTGCAGGCCGAACTCGACGGCAAGACCTTGGACCGGGTCGCGCGCGATTCCGACAGCCTGCTGCAGGCCAACCTGGCCGGCGAACGCAAGCTCAACTACCAGTCGCAGGCAGTGCGCCTGCGCGAGACGGTGGCCAAGCTGCGCGCCACGCTCGACACCAACCGGCGCGATCAAACCACGCTGGCCAACCGGGTCAAGGCGCTCAAGGAAATCGAGTCGATGCAGGAAAAACTGGTGCAGCAGCAGTATGGCGCCCGCCTGCAGCTGCTGCAGGCCCAGGACAACCGCCTGAGCGTGGAGCGCGAACTGGACCTGACCGTCAACCGCGAGCACGAAATCGCCCGCGACCTGGCCGTGGCCGAAGCCGATCTGTCGGCGTTTGGCAACAACTGGCGCCAGAAAACCATGGAGGAACTGCTGAGCACCACGCGCGAAAGCGCCTCCCTGCGCGAGCAGCTCAACAAGGCCGACAAGCGGCGCGAACACATTCAGCTGATCGCGCCGGCCGACGGCGTGGTGCTCGACATCGCCAAGCTGTCGCCCGGTTCCGTGGTCAAGGAGGCGGAACCCTTCTTCACCCTGGTGCCGCTGGGCGGCAAGCTGGAAGCGGAAGTGCGCATCGATGCGCTCGACGTCGGCCATGTCAAAGCGGGCGCCCACGCCCACCTGAAATTCGACGCCTTCCCCTATCAAAAGCACGGCGGGATGGAAGGCAAGGTGCGGGTGATCAGCGGCGATGCCTTCCGCCGCGAGGGCGCTTCCGGCGGCCCCGACGCCTATTACCTGGGCCTGGTCGATGTCGGCGCGGCCAGGTTGAAGGGCATGAAATCGAATGACCGCTTGCTGCCCGGCATGACCTTGTCGGCCGAGATCGTGGTGGGCAAGCGCACCGTCTTGTCCTACCTGCTGTGGCCGCTGTCCAAGGCCATGGATGAGTCCCTGCGTGAGCCTTGATCCGTGGACCTTTCTCCATTGCACCGCATGCACCGATCAAGTAGCATGCTTTTACTTACCCCCGCTGGATTGCCATGAATAAAATCGCTCTGTGCTTTTTCGGCCTGAACCGGAGCCTGTCGCACACCATCGAGTCCATCGGTGAGAACGTGATCGCGCCGCTCAAGCAGGCCGGGCTGGAAGTCGACGTGGTCGGCGCCCTGATGCGCCCGCGCGGCGCGTTTTCGAATGCCCGTAGCCTGGAAAGCAATCTGGTGCCGGAAGGTAATTTCGAAGCGCTGCTGCACCCGCGCAGCCACGAATACATCGACCAGGCCGCGTTCGACGAGCTGATCACGCCGAACATCCTGGCGCTCGGGCTAGACGACTATTATCAGGACCAGCATGCCAGCACGCGCAACATCGTGCGCGAGCTGTTTTCGGTCAAGCGCGCCTTCGCCCTGCTGGAGGGCACGCGCCCGGACGCGGTGGTGTTCCTGCGCCCGGACCTGCTGTACCGCGACCGCCTGGACATCGAGCGCTACCTGCCCCAGCTTGAAGGCGGTGCGCGCGTGATGACGCCGCTCTGGCAGAAATGGGGCGGCCTGAACGACCGCTTCGCCCTGTGCAACTACGCCGGCGCGGAAATCTATGCGCGCCGTTTCGACTGCTTCTGGCGCTACGCCCCGCTGTTTCGCAAGAACCTGCAGGCCGAGGCGCTGCTGCTGGCCAGCCTGCTGCTCGAAGGCGCCGCCTTCGACGCCTACACCGGCGAGATGGCGGTGCGGGTGCGCGCGGACGGGCGCCGCCAGGATGAAGCCGAAGGCGAATGCGGCGCCAACGACAGCATGATTCAGATGTTACAGAACTTCCAGCGCGGCATTGCCCAACAGGCGGGTGCAGCGGAAAATCCACCCAATACGAAGGGAGCTTGAAATGAGCAACAAGGCAATGAACGAATATCCGCTGCTGGACGAAAAAGACGGCGTGCCGCTGTTTTACCCGCACATCCCCAAGGGCGCCATCGAGGAAGTGGCCGACACCCTGTCGGGCCGCTGGATCGGCCAGGGCCCCAAGGTCGAAAAGTTCGAGCAGCTGTTCAAGGAAAAGTTCCTCGGTTCGCATGAGCCGCTGTCGGTCGGCAGCGGCACCGACGCCCTGCACCTGGCCTACCTGCTGGCCGACGTGCAGCCGGGCGACGAAGTGATCGTGCCGGTGTTTACCTGCACCGCCACCAATATTCCGCTGCTGTACATTGGCGCGACCCCAGTGTTCGCCGACATCGACCAGGAAACCATGAACCTGGACGTGGCCGACGTCGAGCGCAAGATCACGCCGAAAACCAAGGCCATCTCGTGCGTCGACTACGGCGGCGTGCCGAACGATTACGTCGCCCTGAACGCGCTGTGCAAGAAGCACAATCTGAAGCTGATCGCCGACGCGGCCCACTCGCTCGGTTCCAAGGCCGAAGGCCAGTTTGCCTGCCAGCTGGCGGACTTCACGATCTTCTCGTTCCAGGCCATCAAGACCCTGACCACCGGCGACGGCGGCCTGGTGGCGATCAAGGACCCGGAACTGCTTAACCTGGGCAAGAAGCTGCGCTGGTTCGGCATCGACCGCGCCGCCAAGCAGGGCGGCATCTGGGAAAACGACATCGTCGATATCGGCTACAAGTATCAGATGAACGACATCGCCGCCGGCATCGGCCTGGCCGGCCTGCGCGACCTCGACAACGTGATCGCCTACCGCAACAGCCTGTTCAAGGTGTACGAAGAGAACCTTAGGTCCGAGCGCGTGCGCATCGTCGGCAAGTCGACCGACGTGGGCTACTTCAACGCGTCCTGGCTGCTGACCATCATCGTCGACAGCGACCGCGTCGGCCTGATGAAAAAGCTGCGCGAGCAAGGCATCGAATCGGCCCAGGTCCACTACCGCAACGACCGCTACAAGATTTTCGGCGAGCGCCGCACCGACCTGCCGAACATGGATGCGCTGGAAGACCGCTACCTGGTGCTGCCGCTGCACACCAAGATCGGGCGCGAGCACATCGAGCGTATCTGCAGCGTCATCAACGCCGGCTGGTAAGCGCATGAGCGATATTTTTTTCGAAGGCAGCTCGCCGCAGTTCATCGAACTCGCGGGCACCTACGCCACGCAAGAAATCAATATTGTTCACGCCACCAACCAGCTTAACGAAACCATCGCTCTGCTGTCCCAGCCCTGGGGTGGCCTGAACGAGGCGCGCCGCTGGGGCAGCACGATCCTGCCGACGCTGGTGGCGAGCCGGCTGGGGCAAGGACCGCAGACGGTGGTTGATTTCGGCGGCGGCGCGGCCAAGCAGTACGTCGAGATCGCCAAGGTGGTGGGCCCGGAACTGGCCGCGCGCCTGTCTTACCACGTGGTCGAGACGCCGGAGTTCGTGCAGCTGGCGGCGCCCTGGATGGCCAAGCTGTTTGCCGGGCAGTTCAACGAATCGCTGTTCTTGAGCGATGGCGCGCTGCCGGCCAAGGCCGATATCGTCAGCTGCACCAGCTCGCTGCACTACCTGCCCGACTTCAAGGCCAAGCTGCGCGAGCTGCTGGCCTGTTCTCCCGAGCTGTTCCTGATCATAAACACGCCCATCAACGACCGCCAGACCTACTCGCGCATCCAGAACAACCTGGCCGTGCGCATCGCCCAGTGGGTGTTCGGCATCGACGACCTGGACCGCGAATTCGGCGCCGCAGGCTACCGCCGCGTGTTCCTCGGCCGGCATGACCTGGCCTACCCGACCAGCGGCACGCCGGAAGGCTCGAAAACGCACTTCTCGGCCGTCATCTATTCCAGGGCATGAGCGAAGCGGTACGCGAGCGGATCCAGCAGCTCAATCAGGAGGCCAACGCGGCCCTGGAACGTGGCGAAATCGACACCGCGCGCATCCACATCAGCGCCATCTACGCGATCTATCCGCAGGCCCAGGTGGCCTGCTGGCTGGCCAGCCTGGAATACCAGTGCAACCGCCTGCCTGAGGCGATCGAATGGCTGGACCGCACCGCGACCCTGAACCCGAACGAGGAAATCCGCCAGCGCGCGCAGCTGCTGCGCGGCCTGGTGCACGGATCGCGCCACGAATACGACGAGGCGATCCGCCTGCTGCATCCGCTCACCGGGGCGATCGCCTACAGCGCACTGGGCCGCTGCTACGCGGCCATCAATGATTATCCCGCGGCGCTGGCGGTCTTCGAAAAGCTCCCGCCCGGAGACCCCGACACGCGCGGCATGCTGGCGCGCGCGCTGGTGGCCACCGGCCAGCATGAGCGCGGCGAAGCGATGCTGGCGGAGCTGGCCGGCCCCGGCGGCGAGGAGCGCGCCTGGAACGCCATGTGGCTGGGCATGAGCCTGATCCAGCGCGGCCAGACCGACGAAGCGGTGCGCCAGATGATCCACCTGTCGCACGATCCGGAGACCGCGCAGCCGGCCTGCGCCATCCTGGCCGACCTGGCGCTGCGCAGCGATGCGCTCGAGCTGTCGCGCCAGATGCTGCCGGCCGACCTGCGCACCAACTGGGCGCATGCCTGGACCGTGCATTCGATCACGTCACTGAGTCTGCTGCGGCGCCAGTACGGCATCGCGCCGTTTGAACGGCGCGCCCATCCGCACCCGAAGACACCGCTGGGCGTGAGCTGCGAGTCGCTGGCCTACTATGGCCGCTTTGCCCACCAGCTGGGCGACTATCTGTTCATGCGCTGGATGGCCGACCGCTACGAGCTGACCCTGGAGACGCCCGACTGGGTCGGCCACCATATTTTTGAGCTGGACGATCCGCAGGCCGACGCGCCGCGCACGCCGGTGAAGCGGCGCTTCGACTGGATCGACCGCGAGGTGGGCGCGCGCGGGGTGCAGGCGCTGGTGGGGCGCGATTTCTTTTCGCCCGGTTTCTACGATCCGCTGCCGACCAATTTCACGCTGCGCGCGCGCCAGATCCTGCGCATCCGCCCGCAGTGGGCGCCGCTGCTCGATCCGTGCATGGAACTGCTGCGCTCACGCGGGGACACGGTGGTGGCGATCCATCTGCGCCTGACCGACCGCGCCACCGAGAGCGTGGCCGTGGAGTGGTATCTGGACTGGCTGCGCGCGCTCTGGCCGCAGCTCGAGCGCCCGGTGCTGTACCTGGCCAGCGACGACCCGGCCGCGGTCGCCGGGCACTTCCGCGACTTCAACATGGTGTGCCATGACGACCTGCCGGTGCGCGCCGAGGGCGTGGAATGGCTGCAGGATTTCTACATCCTGAGCCAGGCCGACGCGGTGGCCATCAGCGTGGGCGACTTCGCCGTGCTGGCGTGCATGCTCAATCCGCACGCCAAAGTGGTGATGCGGCCGCACTTCCCCAGCGGCCGCCTGGCGCAGTTCCGCTTTTAGGCGGGCGGGCAGCTGAGCGCGTCGCGCGCGTCGCCCAGTTCGGCCTTGCGCCACATGGCCGTGTAGATCGCTTCCAGGTTCTGGCAGAAACGGTCGGTGTCGAACAGCGCATGGGTATGGCGGTTGGCCTGCACGCGCGCGCGCACCTCGGCCAGCTGGGCCGGATTGTTGGCCAGCCTGACCGCCAGCGCTTCATATTCCGGCAGCGAGGTGGTGATCAGCTCCGGCATGCCGATCGCGTGCAGCAGGCTGCCAGCCACGCGCGATGGAAACGACTGCCCCATGTAGGTCAGCACCGGCAGGCCGGCCATCAGCGCATCGGCGGCGGTGGTATGGGCGTTGTACGGGTGCGTATCGAGGAACAGATCGGCCTGGCGGTAGCGCGCCAGGTGGTCTTCCACCAGCGGCACGCGGCCGGCGAAGATGATGCGCGCCGGGTCGATGCCGCGCGCCTGCGCTTCCTTGTGCAGGTTGCTCTTGCTGATCTCCACGCGCGACATCAGCCACAGCACGCTGCCCGGCACCTGGTGCAGGATGCGCATCCAGATGTCGAACAGGTCCGGCGAAATCTTGTAGTCGTGGCTGAACGAGCAGAACACGATGGCGTTGTCCGGCAGGCCGCATTCGGCGCGGGTCGGAGTGCGCCCGGCGATCTTCAGGCCCGAGTCGGTGGGCAGGTAAGCGTCGGGCAGGTACACCACTTCCTCGGTGTAGAACTTCTGGTCCGACTGCGGAATCACGTAGCGGTCGGCGATGATGTAGTCCATGCAGTCCAGGCCCAGGGTGCCAGGGTAGCCGAGAAAGCCCGCCTGCACCGGGCAGGGACGGTACAGGAAGACGTCGGTGCGCGAATCCGACGTGTAGCCGGCCAGGTCGATGGCGATATCGATTTCCAGTTCGCGCATCAGCTGGGCGATCTGCGGGGTCGACATCATGCGCACGTCGATGAATTTGTCGAAGGCCTTGAGCA
>CAMLIL010000050.1 GCA_946480015.1 uncultured Oxalobacteraceae bacterium
AGCTGGGCGGCGTCGATCGGCTATCCGGCGACGCAGGCGGTTTATTCCGGAAATTATTTCGCGCCGATTGCCGACAAGGTGGCCAACGGCTACTTCTACACCTATGACTTCTCCACTGGTACCATCCTGGAAAGCGCCAACAACGGCCAGAGCTTCTCGACCATCCATTCGGGGCTCGACATCCTGCCGTCCTACGCCTCGCAAAGCCAGCTGGCGTCGGTCCCGGGCACGGTGCGCCGCGACCTGTGGCTGGCCGGACCGAACGGGCTGTGGCACATCAACGGCGCCAACGCCGCGCCGGTGAAGATCACAGGCGTGCAGGCTGCCTACGGGGTCGGCTTCGGCATGGCGGCGCCCGGCAAGTCCTATCCGGCCGTGTATATCTCCGCCAAGATCAATAATGTCTTCGGCGTCTATCAGTCGATCGATGGTGGGGCCAGCTGGACGCGTATCAACGACGATAAGCACCAGTGGGCTGGCGTCAATTACGTCACCGGCGATATGCGCATCTATGGCCGGGTCTATCTCGGTGCCCTGCGTGGCGGCGTGATTGTCGGTAATCTGCAGTAAGGTCAGTCTCAAGGCCCGGCCGGAAGCAGTGCTTTCGGCCGGGTTGCCGGCAACGGCGCCTCCGAAATTCCGCTCCCGCCTTTGGTGAATTTTGCACTTGCCGCCTCAGGCGCCGCTCGCACAATCGCTCACGGAAAGGCATCGCATGATACAACCAGGATTTACCTTAGCCCTGATCGGCGGCGCGCTGCTCCTTGCCGGCGCCGTTTGCCGCGCGCAGGAGGCCGGTGCAGACCTCAACCCGGAACAGCCGCGCGCCAAGCTGTCCCGCCCCGGCGTGCTCGCAAGCGGCGACGTGCGCGCGTTCCCGCCCGCGCCGGCCGGATTTGCCGACGCCCGCGACGGCGTCGCGCAGGGGAGGGTGGTGGAGTTCAGTTACGACTCGGGCGTCACCGGCACGCGGCGCAAGGCCAGCGTCTATCTGCCGGCCGGCTATTCGGCCGAGCGCCGCTACCCGGTGCTGTATCTGCTGCACGGCATCGCGGGCAATCAGGACGAATGGCGCGGCTATGTGCATGCCAACACGATTCTCGACAACCTGATCGCCGACGGCAAGGCTGTGCCGATGATCGTCGTGATGCCCAACGGCCGTGCGCTGCCGGACGACCGCCCGCCGCCTGCCGAGCGCACCTTCTCGCCCGAGCATGTGGCGGGCTTTGCGCGCTTCGAGCGTGACCTGCTGGAGTCCTTGATCCCGGCGGTCGACCGGGCCTATCCGACCCTGGCCGGGCGCGGACAGCGCGCGATCGCCGGGCTGTCGATGGGCGGTGGCCAGGCGCTGAACTTCGGCCTCGGCCACCTCGATACCTTCGGCTGGGTGGCCGGCTTCTCGCCGGCGCCCAACACCCAGGCCGCGGCCGGGCTGCTTGCCCAGTCCGAGCCGGCGCGTGGCCAGCTGCGGCTACTGTACCTGTCGTGCGGCAGCCAGGACGGGCTGATCGATGTAGCGCGGAACTTTCATCTCTACCTGCAGCAACACGGCGTGCCGCACGTCTGGAACGTCGACGGGCACGGGCACGACCGCGAGAGCTGGGCCGATAACCTGTACCACTTCGCCCGCCTGGTGTTCCGCTAGCGGCTGGCGTCCTCCTCGATGATCGCCAGGTCCCACGGCCCCAGCGTCACTTTTTCCGCCGCGGCGACGCGCCGGGCGGTCAGCAGATTGGTGCCTGGTTTGTGCGGATAGTTGAAGCTCACTTCCACGCCGGAGTAGTTGAAGTAATAGCGGAGCGGCCGATTGAAGCTGTTAACGCCGCTTCGCGTGCGTACGTTGGGCGGCAATTGCTGGTCCGGTCCGATCATGCCAAGCTCCTGCAGGGACGACTGCAAGACTGCCTTCTGCAGCTTGTCCGACAGGTAGGTGCCCTCATAGATCACCTTGCCGGCGCCGTGCTGGTTCGAGGTGATGGCCGGCCAGCGGCCGTAAAACGGATGGTCGTAGTAGGCCAGTGCCTTGGCCGTGTCCAGCTGCAGGAATTCGGCCCAGTGCAGCACCTTGTTATCCGCGCCGGCCTGGAACGGGTCGCCTTTCAGCGCCAGCGGCTGGGCCAGGTTGGAGAATTCCTGGTAGTGGAAACCGAGCGCTTCGCGCAGCGGCCCCGGCGCCATCGACCAGCGCACGGCGGTGTTTTCATTGGTGAAGCCGCTCTTGAAGGTCATCACCACACGGCCGCCTTTGCGGATGTACTCCGTGATGCGCCGCAGCAGCGCGTCGTCCGCCACATACAGGGAAGGCACGATCAGCAGCTTGTAGGATGAGAAATCCTGCGTGTCCGTGAAGACGAAGTCGGTGCCGATATTGAGGTCGTACAGTGAGCGGTGGATTTGCCGGACCTGCGACGCGTAGTCGGCCTTGCCGAACGGCGAGTCCTTCGCAAAAGGCATATCGTTGATGGCGTTCATCGAATCGCGGCTCCACAGGATCGCGACCTCGTTGTGCAAGCGCAGGTTCACCAGCCGCGGGCCGATCTTTTGCAGCTCGCGCCCGGTGCGGCTCATTTCCGCATAAGCACGGTTCGGCTCCAGGTCGTGCGACAGCACGCCTTTCCAGTACGTCTCCTGGTTCGCATGCACCGAAGCCCAGTGCCAGTATTCGACCATGTTGGAGCCATTCGACAGGTGGGTATAGACGTCCTCGCGGAACTGCCCGTCAAAAGGTGGATACTGGATGGAAGAGCTCCAGTCCGTGGTCTGCGCATTGGTCTCGGTCACCAGGAAATTGCCGCGTTTAAGCGAGCGCGTGAAGTCCGCCTGGATTGTCTGGTCGACGCCGTTGTATTGCTCCGGCGAGCCCCAGTGATAGATGTTCACGGCCGGAATGTCGAGCGCGCGCGCGACGGCTTCCTCGTTGATATCGTTGTGCATGGAGCCGGCGAAATCATGGGTCACGAACTGGCGCGGCGAAGCGCATTCGCGGATCAGCTTCGATTGCCAGCTCAGGAAGTCGGTGACGCGCATCTGGCTCCAGCGCGACCATTCAAGCTTGTAGCCCGTGCTCTGGGCGCCGTCGGGGCGCGGCAGGTCGGTCCAGCTATGCAGGTTCTGGCCCCAGTAATTCAGGAACCAGGCCTTGCTGAGGTTTTCCGGCGTGCCGAATTTCTTTTCAAGATAATGCTGGAAGCGGACGAACACATCGTCGTTGGCCGCGCCGTAGCTGCTCGTTTCATTGTCGACCTGCCAGCCGATGACGTTCGGGTTGTCCTTGTAGCGCGTCGCAATCTTGCGGATCAGGCGTTCGGCATAAAAGCGGTAGGCTGCCGAGTCGGTGTTCATGTTCTGGCGCATGCCGTAGGTGTTCTTTACGCCGTTGAACTTGGTGGCCAGGATTTCGGGATTCTGCCTGGCCATCCATGCGGGAATGGAGTAGGTCGGGGTTCCCATGATGACCTTGATCCCGGCCTTGCTCATGGCATCGATGACGCGGTCCATCCACGCATACTCGAAGCGGCCATCCTCCGGTTCCCACAAGCTCCAGGTCGATTCGCCCAGGCGGACCACATTGAAGCCGGCGGCCTTCATCATCGCCACGTCCTTTTCCAGCCGCTCGTAAGGCATGTACTCGTGGTAGTAGGCCGCACCATACAGGATGGTCGGAAATTCCGGCACCGCCGCTGGTGGCGTTTGAGCGGCTACCGGCGCGCACGCCGCGGCAGCGAGCGCGCACGACAAGGCGCACGAGAGGATCGTCCGTTTAAGCATTTGATATCTCTAGGTGAATGTTTGTTTGTCGATGTTTTTTTGCTCTGGCAACAGGCCCCCATTGTGGAGACACGTCACATGCCGGCGCAAGTATGAAAATCACCGGCGCGGCCAATGATTTGTCGGCAAGCGGTCCGCACGGGGAGGGAGCCCTTGCGCCGCATGAGGTTTTTCATCTTCGCCATTGAGTTTTTTTGTAATTGCGGCGCCATGGCGCTGCTTCCACAATACCTTCTGCAACCATGCTGCGCGAGACACCCGCCGGAGTGACGCCGTTCGCCGGCGATGGCGAAAACGCGCCACACTGGGGGTGGCGCGAGCTGATATGATGCTGGCAGCGTACTCGGCGGAAGTGAATGCCGCGACAGTTCAACCGGCCCAATCATAATGCAAGAGTTCTATAAGAAAGCCCTACTCGCGCTCATTTTTCTTATGGTCGCGGACGCGCTGCTTGCGTCACTTTTCATCTATCAGAGCTATCCGTCCTTGTCCCTTCTGCCGGCGCATGAAGATGGCGTCCGCTGGCACTACGCCAGCTATTCGGATGCCGTGCAGGGGCAGGGCTCGACCGTCCGCATCGACGATCCCTACCGGGAGCGCCTGCGTTTTGATTTCAAGCTGATCCAGGGCGAGCAGGCTCCCTACGCTTCCGCGGAGCTGATGATGGACGACGCGAAGGGACGGCCAGCGCTGGCGGATTGGTCAAAGTACTCCACCATCACTTTTCTTGCCAAGTGTGCGCCCGCCAGTTCGATGATATTCGTCGTTTCCACATTTGACGACAAAGTCTCCAGGACGGGCGAATTCCCGACCTATCGACCACCCGGAACGTTTTTTTCCTGCAGCGAGAAGGGCGTGCCGGTCTCCATCGACATGACCCGGCTCATCGTTCCGGAGTGGTGGCTCTACTCGATGAAGCTGGACCTGTCGAACCTGGACTATCAGCTGAACAAGGTGGCGAAAATCGTATTCTGTACGAGTTCCACCAGCCCGCGCAATGTCGCATCCCACGTGGAAATCAGCGAAATTACGCTGCACGGCCGTGATTATCGCTATATTGCCGCGCTCGCAGTCATTCTATTGGCAAGCTGGTGCGCATTTGGTATCTGGTTCTTCCGCGCCCATTCCCGCGCGCTAACCGCGAGCCTGGCCTCCAGAATGAAGAAGGACCTGCCGCTGGTCGCCTATCGCCAATTAACCCTGGAACCGTCCAGGGACAAGGAAAAGGCTTTGATCCTGCGGTATATAGCCACGAATTACACAAATACCGAGCTGAACCTGGAATGCGTGGTTACCGGGACGGGTGCGAACCGCACCAAAGTCAATGAAGTGCTGAAATCGGAACTCGGCATGACTTTCACCAGCTATTTGAATAAATTGCGTTTGACGGAAGCGGCCAGGCTGCTGGCCGAGAAAAGCGCCGCGACGATCGCGGAAATCGCTTATTCCGTCGGTTATGGCAATGTTTCTTATTTCAACAGGCTGTTCAAGGAAGAATACGGCTGCACGCCGAAGGTCTTCCGCTCCCTTGCCACGGAGCAGGTAGAGCCTGCCGACGCCTCCCCCTGAACTGTCCGTCCCTTCCGTGCGCGCCCCCCGTGCGCACCATCTTGTACTCCTTACAGGACTAATCGTAATTCCTGTAATTCACTAGAATTCCCTGTATAGCCGTTACCGCCGCGCCGGCTGACGCCATATGCTTGGGCTGTGGGTAGCTTTCGCTGCCGACGCTTTCCCAGGTCCCATATGCAAGGAATCCGATGATTGACCTTACCCGGCGCATTCCCTCCTTACACGCACTGAATCGTCCGTGCCGCGTGGCGAAACAGCTGCCGCCCATCGGCCGTGCCGTTTTACGCCAGCGATTCAACGGTATCAGCTAAGCGCTGCTGCTTAATCCAATTCGCTATTCATTCCATGTGCGCCATTTAACGCGGCTGCATGCGGATTCGTATCGCCGCTGAAGGCGGGCCGATGATTGGCCAATATTAAAAATACTATAAAAAACAAGTAATCTGGAGGAGAGAAGTCGTGATGTTGAAACCAATTTGTGCTCTGCTGTCCGCAGCGCGAATGCTGGCGTTTTCCGCCCAGGCAGAAACCTATGGCAGCGCAAACAACTTAATTGTCAGCACCGGAGAAATAGCCATCAGCTCCAGTTCGCCTGGATGAAAGCGCAGGTGGTGTTTTCAACGAGTTGTTTGGATCGATTTCAACGTTATTGCGTGAGATGAGAATGATAAGAGCACACCGGATTGGCCTGCTGTTCAACGCGAACAAGAGTTTCGACCGTGAAGTCATTGCCGGCATCGGCGCCTACCTGGGCAGTAAACGCGCGGTCTGGGATCTATTTCTGGAAGAAGATTTCCGTCTGCGCCTGTCCGGCATCGAGCGTTGGCAGGGCGACGGCATCATCGCCGATTTCGACGATCCTGCCATGGAGGCGGCCCTGTCGCGCTGCAACGTTCCCGTGGTGGCCGTGGGCGGCTCCTACGCCGATGACAACGAGTATCCGCGCGGCCTGCCTTACGTGGCGACCGACAATTTCAAGCTTATCAAGCTGGCACGCGACCACCTGATCGATGCCGGCCTGGATCGCTTCGCCATGTTCAGCCTTCCCAAGGCCAGGAAGAACCGCTGGGCGCTGGAGCGCGAAAATGCTTTCAGCAGCCTGATGCAGGAGAGCCAGATGGCAGCCGAGATCTTCCGTGGCTGCGACACCAGCGCGCCGGCGTGGGACGAGGCGGTGCAGGGCCAGATCGCCTGGCTGCGCAGCCTGCCCAAACCGATCGGCATCATCGCCGTCACGGATGCGCGCGCGCGCCAGTTGCTGCAAGCCTGCGCGATCGCCGGCATCGCGGTGCCGGAACAGGTGGCGCTGATCGGCATCGACAACGACCCGATGGTGCGCATGCTCACCCGCATACCGCTCAGTTCGGTGATCCAGGGGGCGCAGGAGATGGGGCGCACGGCAGCCCATTTGCTGGACCAGATGCTGCACGGCGTGCGCTTGGCGAACACCCGTATCCTGGTGCCGCCGGCCGGCATCAACGTGCTCGCCTCCAGCCAGCACCAGCCCATCAAGCATCCGCAGGTGATGCGGGCCCGCCATTTCATCCGCCAGTACGCCTGTCAGGGCATCAAGACCCACCAGGTGGCCGAATACGTGGGTGTGTCCGGTTCCTCGCTGGAAGCCTACTTCCGCCAGGAATTGGGATGCAGCGTCCACGACGTGATCTTGCGCTTCAAGCTCGACGCCGCCAAGGCCGGCCTGTTGAGCGGGCAAAGCAGCATCGCCGAGGTGGCCCTGCGCTGTGGCTTCAGCTCCACCCAGTACATGCACCTGGTGTTCAAGCGCGAATTGGGCCTCACGCCGCGCGCCTACCGCGACCGCGTGCGCGGCGAAAGCGCACTGGCCGGCAGCGTCGGCGAGCACTGCTCCAGTTCATGCGCAGTGGCCGTCCTGTCCTGAATTTTGTTAGCGCCAATCATGAATTTTGCAATGGCGGCTGAAATTTCCGGCTGGCACAATGAATCGATCGCCACGACACACTGGCAGCCACTGCGCGGGCGATACCACACTATAAGAACAGACCAGGGGATCCGCATGACTCATCCACACGGACAGGCAGCGCCGTCCTTCAATCGAATTCTCGCCGCATGCAGCGGCGGAAAAGCACGCGCGACCTAGAGCGCGGCGCGGGCGCCGGGCCACTGGTCCGGCATGTCCGCGAAAAGCCGGGACGGTGCTGGCGACGAACAGGTCGTGGCCAGCATACTAAAGACAGATCGAGAGACAGATCGAGAGGAAATAGATTGAACAATTTTAAAAAAACAGCGATCGCGATGGGTGTGGCGCAGATTGCCTTGATGGCCAGCGGCGCGGTGCTGGCGCAAAGCGCAGCGTCGTCCAAAAGCGATACCGCGGGCGTTGCGTCCGCTGATGTGCCGCAGACGGTCGTGGTGACCGGCCAGCGCCGGGCGCTCGAAAACGCGCAGACCATCAAGCAGAACGCCGAGGAGGTGATCGATTCGATCGTCGCGGACGAAGCCGGCAAACTGCCGGACCGCTCGATCGCCGAAGTCCTGCAGCGCGTGCCCGGTGTCATGATCGACCGTGTGTTCAACAAGGCCGACCCCCAGCACTTCGGTGTCGAAGGCAGCGGCGTCACCGTGCGCGGCCTGAGCTACGTGCGCTCCGAGTTGAACGGGCGTGACGCCTTCCAGTCGAACGGCGGGCGCGCGCTCAGCTGGTCCGATGTGCCGCCCGAGCTGATGGCCGGCGTCGATGTGTACAAGAATCCCTCGGCCGAGCAGATCGAAGGGGCCGTGTCCGGCCTGGTCAACCTGCGCACCGCCATGCCTTTCGACTACAAGGGCCTGCACGGCGCCGTCTCGCTCAAGGCGACTCGCGGCAAGCTGCGCGGCGAGACCGCGCCCGATGGCTCGATGCTGATCTCCAATCGCTGGGACACCGGCTTTGGCAAGGTCGGCGCCCTGCTGGACCTGGCACACTCGGGGAACAAGACGCGCAGCGACGCCATCCAGTCGGCGCCGTACTTCCCGCGCTTCGATCTGGTGCCGGGAAAGGAGGTCTATGTGCCTCAGAACGGCTCGTGGCGGCGTGAGGACTATGACCATTCGCGCGACGGCATGTACGGCGCGCTGCAGTGGAAGAACAACGCGTTCGAATCCTCGCTGAGCTACTTCCAGTCGAACCACAAGTCGAAGTGGAGCGAGGCCGCGCAATGGTCCCCCAACGACGCCTACAAGACGCAATTCGAAAACGCCACCTATGACGACAACGGCGCATTCTTGTCGGGCAAACTCTCCAATCCGGCCGACGGCGGGGTAAAGCTGGTCAACAACCGCAAGGTCATGCGGCAGGAGACGCAGACCAAGGACCTGTCGTGGAACCTGGTGTGGAAGGCGTCCGAAAGCTGGACCTTGAAGTCCGACCTGCAGTTCGTGCGGGCCAAGTCGGAATCCAAGATGAGGTCGGTCGAGCTCAACACCTTGCTGCCGAGCTTGTTCCTGGATGTCTCGGGCGCGACGCCGAAGATCGATTTCGACGACGCCGCACGCGCGGCGATGGCGGATCTGTCGAACAGCTCCTGGTACACGACGCAGGAGTTCAGGGACCAGAACAAGGCCAAGCAGACGAGCTGGCGCGGCGATGCCAAGTACACGTTTGACGACCCGGTGCTGAGGGACGTGCGCTTCGGCGTGCGCTACACCGACCGCCAGGCCGATAACCGGGCAACCCCGTATTTCTGGACCCCGATCGTGGCGCCGTGGGCCGCTGGCCCTAACTCGTGGAATTCAGCGAGCACGGTGGCCAAGCTGTCCGACCCGCGCTTCAATCAGTTCATCGAACCGGTCACGTTCAACAACTTCTTCAACGGCAAGTCCACCGTGCCGCCTGCACTGCTGGTGCCCTCGCCATCGTCACTGGACGGCGACCAGGCAATGGCTACGTTCGCCACGCTGCACGGGTTCTCCAAGGAGGTGTGCAATCCCTGGGGGAATGGTTGCGTCAACATGGACGGCTACACGCCTGTCACGGCGGAGACGTTCAACTCTCCTGAGAACAACAACAAGCAAAGCGAGCAGACCACCGCCGGCTACACGACCCTGCGCTTCGGATTCGACGACTGGCGTTTCCCGGTTGAAGGCAACGTCGGGGTGCGCGTGGTCCAGACCCGGATGACGGCCCATGGCTACATGAAGTTCACCCCGGCGACCGGCACGCTGCCGGCCGGTGTGCCGAAAATGACGGCGGTCGCGGAACCGCGCGACTATGCGCAGACCTACGTCAACGTGCTGCCTAGCCTGAACCTGAAGTTGAGCGCGTCGCGCGAGCTGCAGTTCCGCTTCGCCTACTCGCAAGGGGTGTCCCGTCCCGACTTCTCCCAGCTGCAGGCTTACGAGTCGCTCAGCCAGGGTGTGGTCACGGAAGGCGGCACCGACACGACTCCGGCTACCCTGAAGGAATTGAAGTACACGGGTACCAACAAGGGCAATCCACTGCTCAAGCCGACGCGCGGCACCAGCTTCGACCTGACGGCCGAATGGTATCCGGCCAGCGCCACTTCGGTGACACTGGCCGTGTTCAACAAGAAGTTGAAGGACATCGTTATCAGTCGGAACTACGTCACGTCACTGAAAGACGATGCGGGTACGGACCACAACTTCGTCGTCAGCGGTCCTGTCAACGGCGCCGGTGGAACGGTGCGCGGGATGGAGCTGGGGTTCCAGAACTACTTCGACAAGCTGCCGGGGTTGCTGAGCGGCTTCGGCGTGTCCGGCAACTACACCTACGTCGACAGCAAGTACGAGCTGTACGACCGTCTCAACGGCAAGTGGTGCTCGGGCCTGAGCCAGACCGATGCGGCAAACTTCGATGGCAGGTTGAACGGCTGCGACACCAACGGTCAAGCCATTGGCGAGCTGCCGATGCCTTACCTGTCGAAGAACGCCTTCAACCTCGCGCTGATGTACGACAAGGGGCCGATTTCGGCGCGCGTGGCCTATAGCTGGCGCGGCCGCTACCTGCAGGCGGTGAACGCCAACGGCTACACCGGTGGCAACGGCACCAACACCAACCCGGACAGCCCTACCTACAAGCAAACGAACGTCGCCTACAACCTGCCGGTCTGGGCGGAGGCTTACGGCACGGTGGATGCCGGCATCTCGTACAAGTTCGATGATCACCTGAGCCTCTCCCTGGAAGGGCAGAACCTGACCAACGCGGTGTTCAAGCAGACCATCCAGCAGTACGTCGGGCAGCACGGCATCATGTGGTTCGCCACCGGTCCGCGCTACACCGCGTCGATGCGCTACCAGTTCTAAAACGGTTCGCCGCTTGTGGTCCGCAGTGTGGGCCGCAAGCGGCCTGCCTGTACGCGGCAAGGGAGCGTATCGGTGCATTCCACCGATGCGCTCCCGTTTGCCAATATGAATTGATCAGCATAAAACGGCGAATATGTACGACAAGGCTATCCGAAAAATCGTCATCGTGGGCGGCGGCACCGCCGGCTGGATGACCGCCGCGCCCCTGGCGCTCAAGCTCGGCAAGGCATGCGAGATCGTGCTGGTCGAGTCGCCGGAGATCGGTACCGTGGGCGTGGGCGAAGCGACCCTGCCGACCCTGCGTTACTACAATCTCACGCTCGGCCTGGACGCTGCCGATTTCGTCAGGAAGACCCAGGCGACCTTCAAGCTGGGCATCGAATTCAAGGACTGGGGGCATATCGGCAACCGGTTTTTCCACGGCTTCGGCGATTTCGGCCCAGCCGTCGAGGGCCGCTCGCCGCACCTGTACTGGCTGCGCCTGGCGCGCGCATTCAAGGACATCCCCTCGTACGAGCAATGGTCGGTCGCGACGGTGATGGCGCGCAATAACCGCTTCGTGCCGCCGTACGGCGAACAGCTGGCCGCGACCAATGCGTATTCCTACGCCTTCCATTTCGACGCCGGACTGTATGCCGCCTATTTGCGCGACCATGCGGTGCACCGCGGCGTGGTGCGCATCGAAGGCATGATCGACGGGGCCGAACAGCATCCAGAGACCGGCTTCATCACGGCCGTCAAGTTGCGCGACGGGCGCCGGGTCGAGGGCGACCTGTTCATCGATTGCTCGGGTTTTCGCGGCCTGTTGATCGAAGGGGTCTACCAGGCCGGCTACGACGACTGGAGCGACATGCTGCCGTGTAACAGTGCGCTGGCCGTGCCGTGCGCCAAGGTCGATCCGCTCACGCCCTACACCTTGTCGACTGCCAAAACTGCCGGCTGGACCTGGCGCATTCCGCTCCAGCACCGCACCGGCAACGGTCACGTGTACGCCAACGGATTCACCAGCGACGACGCGGCGGCGCGCATCCTGCTCGCGGGCCTCGACGGCCGCGCGCTCGACGAGCCGCGCCAGCTGCGCTTCACCACCGGCCGCCGGCGCAAGTCCTGGATCAAGAACTGCGTCGCCATCGGCTTGTCGAGCGGCTTTCTCGAGCCGCTCGAATCGACCAGCATCAACATGATCGAAAACGCGGTCGGCTGGCTGCTACAGTACTTTCCCGATCGCGATTTGCGCCCCGAGCTGGCCGATGAGTTCAACCGCCTGGTGGCGCAGCGCGTCGAGTTCGTGCGCGACTTCATCATCCTGCACTACAAGGTCACCAACCGGACCGATTCCGAATTCTGGCGCTACTGCGCCAACATGCCGGTGCCGGACTCGCTGCGGCACCAGATCGAGCTGTTCCGCGAAACCGGCCGCGTCGTTATCTACGACAAGGAAGGATTTTCGGAGTCCTCGCATGTGGCGCTCCTGATGGGACTGGGCATCATGCCCAAGACCTACGATCCGCTCATCGATTTCATGAACATGCCGGCCTTGCACGCCCACTTCGCCAAGCTGGGCGAGACCGTCGCGCGGGCCGTCGAGCTTATGCCCGACCATGCCGAGTACATCCGGCACAAGGTCGCCGCGCCACCCATCAAAGGAATGTTGTCGTGAAATCCCATTACCACGTGCTGGACGGCTTGCGTGGCACTGCCGCGTTCTGCGTATTCATGTTCCACATCTGGGAACTGCTGGTGCCCGGGCCGGAACAGAATCCGATGCCGCACACGTTTCTCGCGGTGGACTTTTTCTTCGCCTTGTCCGGTTTCGTCCTGGGCCACGCGTACGACGCCCGCCTGTCCCTGCAGGCCGCGGACCGGCTGCGCCTGGCGCCGGCAGGCTTCTTCATGCGCAGGATCATCAGGCTGCACCCGATGGTGATCGTGGCGATGATCGTCGGCATCGTCTGCTACCTGCTCGATCCGTTCGCGGGAAATGCCCAGCGGGTCGGCGGCCAGCTCTCGCCTGGCATGCTGCTCCTGACGTTCTCCCTGAGCCTGGTGCTGTTGCCCACGCCGACGCTGCCCAATTATTTCGGCGAAACGCATTCGGTCAACGGTCCATCGTGGACGCTGTTCCAGGAATACATCGCCAACGTGCTGTATGCGCTATGCGCGCCGCGGCTGGGGCGCAAGCTGCATCTTGTACTGTGCCTTATCAGTGCGCTTGGCCTGCTGTGGACGGCGAAACTATTCGGCAACCTCGGCTACGGCTGGGGGTGGGATCATTTCTGGGTCGCGCCGGTCCGCCTGGCCTGCCCGTTTCTGCTGGGACTGCTCGTGTACCGGATGAAGCTGCGCGTTTCCCTGCCATATCCCTTCGCGCTGTTGTCGCTGCTGCTCATCGCCGTATTTTGCGCGCCCATGTTTGGGGCGTTCAACTGGCTGTTCGAGGCAGCGTGCGTGATCGTCGTGTTCCCGTTCGTCCTGATGGCCGGCGCCGGATCGGGCCAGGCCGAAGGCGGCGCGGGGCGGCTTGTGCGCCTGGCCGGTGAGTTGTCGTACCCAGTCTACATCGTCCACTATCCATTCATTTATATCTTCGCCCATTGGAACTGGACCACGCATCCCTCCAAACCTTTGCTGGCGGCGGTCGCCGTTGCGATGTACTGCGGCGTGACGCTGTTCGCCTTTGCCCTGTCACGGTGGTATGACCGGCCGGTGCGCGCATGGCTGGCCCGCGTCTGCCTTGAACGTGAGGCCGAACCGGTCGGCCTGAGTTCTCAGCTTTCTCGGTAATCCATGGTCTCCGACATCTTGCCGGTAGCTTTTGAGGCGGCTTTGGCGGCCCCTGTTGCGCCCACAGGCCCCGTGAAGGGAATGACGACATGCCGGTTCCCACGGCGTCGGCCTCGACAACCCGGCCAGCCGATCAACACTGCGGCAAGCCGGCGTATGCATCATGCAACGGCGCGGGGGGAGGCGGCGATAAAGCTTGCATTGAAATTGTGCCATATATATAGTGTACAGAAGAATTCGCTCATCGCGGTGATTGAAGTACCAGCAGCAGGGCCATCCAACCCAGGATGGGGCGGTAGAGAGAGCCGCCATGCTGAGTGCTCGTAAATTGTTTTTTATTATAAAAATACATGATGGAGAGAGTCATGGCCTTCAATTTCAGTGGCGCGCTGCCGCTGTCGTTAGCGGCGACGGCGTGCGGTGCCGGCAGCGGCGGCGGTTGGATCTTCGCGGTGCATATCTGCAAACGTTTTCTTGGATTCGCCTAAGATGAAGATCGCGAAACCACACCGGATTGCCCTGCTGTTCAACGCCAACAAGATGTTCGACCGCGAGGTCACTGCCGGCATCGCCGCCTACATGGGCAGTAAGCGCGCAGCCTGGGATTTGTTCCTGCAAGAAGATTTCCGTCTGCGCCTGACCGGAATTGAGCGCTGGCAGGGCGACGGCATCATTGCCGATTTCGACGATCCGGCCGTGGCGGCGGCCCTGGCGCACTGTAATGTTCCTGTGGTGGCGGTAGGCGGTTCCTATGCCAGCGACGCGGAGTATCCGGGCGGCGTGCCCTATGTGGCGACCGATAATTACAAGCTGATCAAACTGGCACGCGACCATCTGATCGATGTTGGGCTGCAGCGCTTCGCCATGTTCAGCCTTCCCAAGTCCAGGGAAAACCGCTGGGCGCAAGAGCGCGAGAATGCCTTCCGCAGCCTGATGCAAGACGACGAGATGGAAACCGAGATCTTCCAAGGCTGCGACACCAGCGCGCCGTCGTGGGACGAGGCGGTGCAGGGCCAGATCGCCTGGCTGCGCAGCCTGCCCAAACCGATCGGCATCATCGCCGTCACGGATGCGCGCGCGCGCCAGTTGCTGCAAGCCTGCGCGATCGCCGGCATCGCGGTGCCGGAACAGGTGGCGCTGATCGGCATCGACAACGACCCGATGGTGCGCATGCTCACCCGCATACCGCTCAGTTCGGTGATCCAGGGCGCGCAGGAGATGGGGCGCACGGCAGCCCATTTGCTGGCCCAGATGCTGCACGGCGTTCCGCTGGCGGACACCCGTATTCTGGTGCCGCCGGCCGGCATCAACGTGCTCGCCTCCAGCCAGCACCAGGTCATCAAGCATCCGCACGTGATGCGGGGGCGCCATTTCATCCGCCAGTACGCCTGCCAGGGCATCAAGAGCCACCAGGTGGCCGAATACGTGGGCGTCTCGCGCACCTCGCTCGAGGCATACTTCCGTCAGGAACTGGGATACAGCGTGCACGACGAGATCCTGCGGGTCAAGCTCGATGCCGCCAAATCTGCCCTCGAAAGCGGGGAACGCAGCATCGCCGACGTGGCGCTGGCCTGCGGTTTCACGACCACCCAGTACATGCACCTGGTGTTCAAGCGCGAGCTGGGCTTTACGCCGCGTTCCTACCGGGAGCGCGCGCTCAGCGAACCCGGCATACTGTCCGGCATCGATTAGCGCCGTTGTTCGATTCGGTGGTCGCGCGACGCGCCGGGGTGCTGCAACGCATCCCCGGCGTCGGCATCGACCGCGGGCGATGTTGTAGAATGCCCGCGTGTTCGCTATATATGATTGCCTTCCCGGCGTCTTCCGATTCCCATGGCTCGACCCCCTACCGTCTTTAAGCGGAGCGCTAATCTGCTGCTCCAGCACATCGAAACTCATGCTGAGATCGGGGACGGGCTGCCCACGGAGCAGCAGATGGTCGCGCTGGCGGGGGGCAGCCGAACGGCAATTCGCAGTGCGCTTGTGTATTTCCATACGCGCGGACTGATCGACGACCTGAAGGAGCGCCGTTTGCTGCGCAAGCCGGCGCGCGAGGATTTTTTCGACATCGCCGATTTGCAGAGCGGCTCGGACCGGGTCCGGCAGGTGCTTCTGGATCGCATCTACCACAGCGACTTGCCGCCGGGTGCGGAATTCTCAGAGGCGGAACTGGCGCGTGCGGCCGGCGTCAGCACGATCAGCGTGCGCGAATTCCTGATCGAATTTTCGCGTTATGGATTGATCGAGAAAAAGCCCCATGGCGGCTGGCGCCTGTGTGCCTTCGACCGCGGGTTCGCCATGGAGCTGGCCGACGTGCGCGAGATGTTCGAGTTGGCCGCGATCGAACGCTTCGGCACACTGGCGGCGGGCGATGAAGCCTTCGCGGCCTTGAACGAGTTGATCGTGCGCCATGAGCAGCTCGGTTCAGTCATGCCGGCGCGCCACAAGGACTTTCCCGCGCTCGACCGCGATTTCCACACGTTTCTTATCGGTCGTCTGAACAACCGCTTCGCGCAGGGCTTTTACGACATCGTCTCGCTGGTGTTCCACTATCACTATCAGTGGGACAAGGGCACGGAAATGGCGCGCAACCAGTACGCGGCGCACGAGCACCTCGACATCCTGCGCGCCCTGGCGCGGCGCGATATCGCGGGGGCGCTGGAGGCCATGCGCATTCATTTGAACTCTTCCCGCAGCACCCTGCTGCAATCGATCCGCGCCCGCGAGACGGGCACGCACACGCGCTGACACCGTCGGCGGCCAGAATGGCAAATCATGCTGGCCGCCAAGCCCAGGCGACGACCGCAAACCCGCTCCGGCGGGTTTTTTTGCGCTTGCGTTTCCAGTTAATATCGTTATACTAAAAAACAGTTATTTAAAATAATGATGCAAAAGCATCCAGGAGACGCGGCACTCATGAAAATCAAACACTTAGCATTGATGGTGTTGGGCGGCGCGGTGTCGGCCTCCCTGCATGCGGTGCCGCAGAAGGACGAGGCGCGCTGCGCCGGCCTGTCGGCCAAGGCGCTCAAGTTCAGCGACAAGACTGTGCGCCTGGAGGCCAGCCGGCTGGTTGCCGCGACGGCCGCATTGCCGGCGCACTGCGAAGTGACCGGCAGGCTGCGCGAGCGCACCGGTGTGGCCGGGCAGAAGTACGCGATTCGCTTTCACCTGCGCCTGCCGATTGCGTGGAACAAGCGTTTCCTGTTCCAGGGTGGCGGTGGCAGCAACGGCGTGATCGGCAACGCCGAGGGTGCGCTCGGCCCCGGCCAGCCGCCGGCGCTGGCCCAAGGCTACGCGGTGGTAAGCCAGGATTCCGGCCACGACAACGCCACAAATTCCGACCCGGCCCACAACGGCCAGCTAACCTTCGGCTTCGATCCGCAGGCGCGTGCGGACTACGGCCACGCCTCGCTCAAGGCGGTGGCGGTGGCGGCCAGGCAGGTCTTGCGCCAGTACTATGGCGAAAAGCCGCGCTTTTCGTACTTCGTCGGCTGCTCCAAGGGAGGACAGGAGGGCATGATGTTCGCCCAGCGCTATCCCGAGGAGTTCGACGGCATTCTGGCCTCGGCACCGGGCCTTTCGCTGCCGCGCGCCGCCCTTGCCGAAGCCTGGGATGTGAAAGCCTTCGGCGCCGTCCTGGGCGCGCCGGTGGCCGCCCAGCTGCACAAGAGCTTTGCCGATGCCGACTTCACCCTCGTGCGCGCGTCCGTGCTGGAGGGATGCGATGGCGACGACGGCCTGGCCGACGGCATCGTCGGCGACTCGCAGCGCTGCACCGATGCCAAGGTGCTGCCGCGCCTGCGCGCCAAGGCCTGCAGCGGCGACAAGGCCGAAGGCTGCCTGTCGCAGGCGCAGATCGACGCGCTGCTGCAGTCGCGCCACGGACCGAAAAACAGCAAAGGCGAAGCGCTGTACAGCGACTGGCCGTGGGCCGCCGGCGTGGCCGGCAACGACTGGCGCATCTGGAAAGTCGGGCTGGCCGACGGCAGCGTGCCGGCCCTGAACGTCATACTCGGCGGCGCGTCGCTCGCGTCGGTCTTCACCACGCCGCCGACGCCGCTGGGGGCTGACCTGCAAGCGCTGGCGAACTTTCAGACCGGCTTCGATTTTGACCGCGATGCGCAGAAGATCTATGCCACCGGGGGCGGTTTCAAGCAGTCCGCATGGGCCGATATGGGCGCGCGCTCGCCCGACCTGTCGGCCTTCCGCAAACGCGGCGGGCGCATGATCGTGCCGCATGGCGATTCCGACCCGGTGTTTTCGGTGAACGACACGCTGGCATGGTGGCGCGAAGTCGATGCCCTCAACCAGGGCAAGGCCAGCAGCTTCGTGCGGGTGTTCCCGGTGCCTGGCATGTGTCATTGCTCCGGCGGCCAGGCGGTGGCCAACTACGATGCGTTCGCCGCCCTGGTGAAGTGGGTCGAGCACAGCGCCGCCCCCGCGGCGCTGGCCGCCACGGCGGGGCCGGGCTCGCCCTGGCCGGGCCGTGAGCGGCCCGTGTGTGCCTATCCGGCCGTGGCGCGCTACAACGGCGCCGGCGATCCGGAAAAGGCGTCCAGCTTCTCGTGCCGCATATAACACAGGAGCCGGCAATGACTCAGCGCCCCGCCATCGATGTGCAAACGCTGCTCAACGACAGCCGCGTTTCCGCCTTCCAGTGGACCATCTACGTGCTGTGCTTCATGATCGTGCTGCTGGACGGCTTCGACACGGCGGCCATCGGCTTCATTGCTCCCTCGCTGATCACCGAATGGGGCGTGGCGCGGCCGGCGCTGGCGCCGGTGCTCAGCGCCGCCCTGGTCGGGCTGTCGGTGGGCTCGCTGCTTGCCGGCCCCATGGCCGACCGGCTCGGGCGCAAGCGGCTGCTGGTCGGCTCGGTGGGCCTGTTCGCGCTGGCCAGCGTGGCCTCGGCGTATGCCACCGATCTGGTCGGGCTGTCCGCGCTGCGCTTGGTCACCGGCATCGGCCTGGGCGCGGCCATGCCCAACGCGATCACCATGACCAGCGAATTCTGCCCTGAACGCAGCCGCGCCACCGTCACCAACGCCATGATCTGCGGCTTTCCGCTGGGCGCGGCGCTGGGAGGCTTCGTGGCCGCCTGGATGATTCCGCAGTGGGGCTGGCGCAGCGTGCTGCTGGCCGGCGGCATCGCGCCGCTGGTGCTGACCGGACTGCTGCTATTGCTGCTGCCCGAATCGGTGCGCTATCTGGTCGCCAGCGGCCAATCGGTGGAGCGCATCCGCGCCGTGCTGTTGCGCATATCGGATCGCGCCCTTCATGCCGGCAGCTTCTTCCTGACCGAAACGCGTACCGGCGTGGCCGGCAAGAGCGGGCTGGCGCTGGTGCTGTCGCCGGCTTACCGCGCCGGCTCGGTGTGCCTGTGGGTGGCTTACTTCATGGGCCTGGTGATCTTCTATTCGCTGATCAACTGGATGCCGGTGCTGTTCAAGGACGCCGGCATCGCTCCCAAGGATGCCAGCATGATCGCCGCCCTGTTTCCCCTGGGCGGGGTAGGCGCGGTGCTGTTCGGCTGGCTGATGGACCGCTTCAATCCCAACCGCATCATCGCGGTCGGCTTCGGGCTGACCGCGCTGGCGATTTTTTCCCTGGGGCGCTCGACCGGGCACCTGGGCCTGCTGGTGGCGATGGTGATCGTTGCCGGCGCGGTGATGAACATGTCGCAAGCGTCGTTGCCGGCACTGGCCGCGGCGTTCTATCCGACCGAGGGCAGGGCGACCGGCGTGGCATGGATGCTCGGCATCGGCCGCACCGGCGGGATCGCCGGCTCGTTCCTGGTCGGTGAACTGGCACGGCGCCAGGTGGCGCTGGCCGATATCTTCGCCGTGATCGCAGTGGCCGGCCTGCTGGCGGTGGCCGCCTTGCTGACCAAGCAGTTCCTGCATCCGGAACCGGATGCCGCCGCCGGGTTGCGCGGCGGGGTAGCCGGCATGCATTGATACGCCGCGATGCTGATGTGGATTTCGTCCCCGCCTGGTTCGCAGTGGGGCGATCCGGAAAAGGGTGTTCCGGTCTCGACCACTACCGGAAACGATGCCGAAGAAATGGTGACTTCTCAGTCGTGGAGGTACATGACAAAGCTTTTGAAGCGCGCTCCAAGCCACCAGTCGTCGCCGCTGCTGCCATAGCGGCGGTTTCGGCTGCCTGCCTGCGATTGCAGCGGTTGCAGCACGGTGCCGTCGGCGGTGCGCCTGGCGCTGTGGCCGGGAACTTCCGGCACCACGACGGTAATGTGGCCCGAGCGGCCTTCGGCCTCGCGGTCGGCGCAGATGATGCCGACGGCGCCGTCGTTCACCGCCCCCTGCATGCTGGTCAGGTCGAGCGCGCGGCGCCAGCCGAACTGGGGGCCGTAGTCGCGCAGCCAGTCGTGCAGGTCGTCGGCGCGCAGCTCATCGACCGTGTGGTCGTACACGACAGGCGGCGTTAAGCCGCGCAGGAAGGCCGCCACGGCTTTGTCGGTCCACCACACGCGCGGCAGATAGACTTGGGCGAGGAAGCAATAGTCGGCGGCATACACGTTGCAGTAGGTGGCGCCTTTTGTCGCATCGGGCAGGTAGCGCGCACTGTTTTCGACATCCATCCAGTCTGCCAGCCGGGTGAGGGCCTGGCTGCGTTCGGCGGGCGGGGCCGATGGATCGCGCAGGGGCAGTTTGCTTTCGCCCAGTGGATACGGGTGCGCGCCTGCGTTATCGCGCCGCGCCGAACGCTTGTTGCGTGCCAGGTGAGCCTCGGGCAGCACCGGCACGGATAGCGGAGCAAGGTTCCACAGCGGGCCGGAAGGCTTCTCCAGATCGCTGGCCGCGACATAGCCGGTAAGCTCGCCTTCGTCGAGTGTCACGCTCGCCAGCACCCAGCCATAGCCGGCCTCGCCCAGGACCTTGATGGGTGTGGCGTGAGGCAGTGCGCCGAACACCGGCCGGGCGTCGTCGCGCGGCATCTCGCGCAGCCTGACCTCTGGATCGCGCACCACCCACAGGCCTTTGCGCCGCTTGTCGGTGGTGCTGCCCAGCACGCGGAATTGTCCGAAGTCCGGCTTGCCGTCGCAAGCCTCCCATGCCGAGCCGAGCTCGCACAGTGCGGCAGTGTTTACGTGCTGCTTCACATCCCAGTCGCCGTAGCCGGTCGATTCGCGCCATCCGGTGGCTTCGGCCAGCCAGGTGTAGCTGACCAGATCGGGCGCGGCTTTCAGCAGGCGGCAGGTCAGCCCGGATCCATACACGCCGATGGCGTAACGGTCGCCATCGCGATTGAACACTTCGTTCACGGCCTGGAAATAGGGCAGCACATTACGCTGGATCTGGGTCTTGCTGAAATCGGCGTCGACGGCAAAATAGATCGCCGA
Organism: uncultured Oxalobacteraceae bacterium; assembly: GCA_946480015.1. The sequence goes on from CAMLIL010000050.1 coordinate 20,768, forward strand.
TCCGGGAGGCTGGCCCAGTTGGGCCGCATGCTGGAGCGCACTTTGCGCGTCCAGTTCGCCACGCGCAGCGCTGAAATCGGCCTCTTCGCGCCCCCGGTCCTGGTAGACCACCGCCAGATCCAGCCCCGCGGCGGCGATCTGCAAAGCCTCGCTGCGGCGAACCACCTTTTCGCGCATGGCCGTGGTGCGCGAGTAATAGCGCACGACGAATTGTTGTCCGGCCGCCGCGAGGCAGGGTGCGGCAACATCGCACCAACGGTTGGTCGACAAGCCTTTGAGCATTTGCCTGATCTTTCAAGTGTGAGGAGGGCCATCATTTTAATTGATTCATTGGCAATGACTTCGTTTGTCTATCTCGCAGTCAACTGGCGAAGGCGCGATCACGTTATGCGGCCAGGCATAACAACGTGATCACCACAATGGAAATCGACCCACTCGACACACTCGAACAAACCACCGAGCGCTCCAACAGCCGCCTCAACATGCTCGTCGCCATCACCGTGGCGCTGCTGGCGACATTCATGGGCATCTGCAAGGTCAAGGATGACAATATCGTCCAGGCCATGCAGCAGGCCCAGGCGGATAAAGTCGACCATTGGGCCTTCTACCAGGCCCGCAACCTGCGCGAAGAGGTCGCCCGCACCACGCTGACCCAGCTCGAACTGGCCAGCATGACGGCTCAGGGCGCCCAGCAGCAGGCCTACCAGGCCGCCATGGAGAGCTACCGCAAGCTGGCCGCTGAACAGCACAGCAAGAAGGAAGAGCTCAAGGGCCAGGCCGACAAGGACCAGCAAGCCTACGACGCCGGTAATTTCCGCGACGACCAGTTCGACCTGTCGGACGCCTTGCTTGCCATCGCCGTGTCGCTGCTGGCGATCACTTCGCTGACCCAGCAGCGCTGGCTGTATGGACTGGCGATGGTGCCGACCGCCTTCGGCCTGCTGATGGGCCTGTCGGGCCTGCTGGGATGGGCCATTCATCCGGGCGGGCTGGTCAAACTGCTGTCATAAACATGACTATTTGCCGGGCGGATCCCCCGTCCGACAAAGTGTTTGCTAAACTGACGGGCAAGATATGGTAACGTGACCATAGCGCATCGTCAGGAGACAGGTACATGGTGGCAAGATGGCTGGGAGTGTTAAGCATGGGAATATTGGCAGCGGGCTGCGCCGCCACGGGCGAAACTAGCCCCCAGGCCCCGGTCACCATGCTGGACGTGGCGCCGGGATGGGCGAACAATTCGGTCAATACCGTGGTCTTTCGCCGCAATTCGCTGGTGACCCATGGCGACACCCAGTTCGTCGCGTTTTACGACCAGAACGCCTACGTTGTGCTGGGCAAGCGCAAGCTCGACGCGGCGCACTGGGACCTGCGCACCACCAAGCTGCGCGGCAATGCGCGTGACGCGCATAACTCCATCAGCATCATGGTCGATGGCGCCGGCTACCTGCACCTGGCATGGGACCACCACAACCACCCGCTGCACTACGCGCGTTCGATCGCGCCGGGTTCGCTCGACATGGGGCCCAGCACGCCGATGATCGGGACCGACGAAAACTCGTTGACCTATCCGGAATTCCACCGCCTGGCCAACGGCGACCTGCTGTTCCTCTACCGCAACGGCGCCTCCGGCCAGGGTAACCTGGTCATGAACCGTTACGACACCGCCAGCGCCACGTGGAGCCGTGTGCACAGTAACCTGATCAGCGGGGAAGGGCAGCGCAGCGCCTATTGGCAAACCTTTGTCGACCAGCTGGGCACGGTGCACCTGTCATGGGTGTGGCGCGAGTCGCCGGATGTGGCGAGCAATCACGACATGGCCTACGCGCGCTCGCGCGACGGCGGCAAGACGTGGGAAGATGCGGACGGCAAGCCCTACCAGCTGCCGATCACGGCGGCATCGGCGCGTTATGCGGCGCGCATACCGCAAAACAGCGAGCTGATCAATCAAACCTCGATGGGCGCCGACAAGGCCGGCCGGCCGTACATCGCCAGCTACTGGCGTGCGCAGGGCTCGCAGGTGCCGCAATACCACCTGCTGTACCACACCGGTCAGGCCTGGTCGCAGCTGGACCTGAACTTCCGCAGCGCGCCGTTCAGCCTGTCCGGCGCGGGCACCAAGGCCATTCCGATCGCCCGCCCGCAAATCATCGTCGGCACCGGCAGCGGCCAGCCGTCGGCCGTGCTGGTGTTCCGCGATGCCGAACGCGGCAGCAAGGTCTCGGCCGCCTTCGTCGATATCGCCAAGGGCAGCTGGCAGTTGGCCGACTGGACGGCCGAATCGGTCGGCGCCTGGGAACCGACTTACGATACCGAACTGTGGCGCCGCGACGGCAAGCTGAATCTGTTTGTCCAGAGCGTGCAGCAGATCGACGGCGAGGGCAGCGCCAGCGTGGCGCCGTCGATGGTGCGGGTGTTGCAGTGGCAACCACGGAAGTGATCTAATGCTCGGATGAAAAATACTCTCCTATATCTCTTCGACCCCTTGTGCGGCTGGTGCTACGGTGCCTCCCGCGGGGTGGCCGACCTCGTGAGCGCGCATGGCATCACCGTCGAGCTGCTGCCCACCGCCCTGTTTTCCGGACCGAACGCGCGGCCGATGAATGCCGAGATGGCGCATTACATCTGGAACAGCGACCTGCGCATTGCCGCCGCGACGGGGCAAGCGTTCAGCGAACGTTACCGCGATCAGGTACTGGCCGACCACTCGCAAAGCATCGATAGCGCTCCCGCCACCATGGCGCTGACGGCGGTGCGGCTGACCGAGCCTGCCCGGGAACTGGAAGCGCTCAGGGCCATCCAGCACGCGCGCTATGTGGAGGGGCGCGACATTACCTCGTCTGAAACGCTGCGCGCCGTGCTGGCGGAACTTGGGCTGGAGCAGGCTGCGGCACGGGCGGCACAACCGGATGCTGTGCTGCTCGAAGCCAACCACGCGCGCATCACGCGGGCGCAAGGTTTGATGCAGCGGTCCGGTGCGGGCGGCGTGCCGACCTTCATTGCCGACAACGGCAGCCGGCAATGGCTGGTGCCGTCCAGCGCCGCCTACGCGCACCCGCAGACGCTGTTCGCGCACCTGCAGGCTGCATGAGCTTCAGGGATTGAGCGACACGACGGTGACCGATTGCGGCGCCTGACAGGCAGCGACAGCCCGTCGAACATTATGCGTGGCGATAATGGAATCGGCATCGATCCGTCCGCATGAGGTAAAAAAGAGATTCGTATCGGTTATCGATAACAAAAAGTGCTTCTTGCGTGCCGGGAAAGATGCTACCATTTTCGCGCAATCGATCAGCGGTGGCGCGCCCCCGCAGCTTGTTCAGCGCAGTATTGAGCGCATGCGATAGCCCATGCGGATGGGCTATTGTCTTTTCATTTGTAAAACCATTAACGTTAAAAAAAGGAATGTCATGGTTTCGTTTCGGATAGTCGGGTCAGCGCTGCTGGCGGTGGCGGCGGCAGGACCAGCCCTGGCCGCCCAGCCTGCGCGCGCGGAATGGGAGCAGCCCGAAGTGGTTGCGGTCAACCGCGAACCGATGAAGGCGACCTTCTTCAATTTCGAGTCGCGCGACAAGGCGCTGGCCGGCGACAAGGCCGCGTCGGCCAACTATCGCTCGCTCGACGGCACCTGGGCGTTCGCCTATTCGCCCACGCCGGAAAAGCGCCCGAAAGACTTCTTCCGTCCGGACTTCGACGTGTCCAAGTGGGGCCGCATCACCGTGCCCGGCATGATCCAGGCGCAGGGCTACGGCAAGCCGATCTTCACCAACATCGTGTATCCGTTCCCGATGACGGAACCGCTGATCCAGCATGACCTGAACGAGGTCGGCTCCTACCGGCGTGATTTCGACGTGCCGCAGGCCTGGAACGGCCATGACATCTACCTGCATGTCGGCGCCGCCGGCGCCGCCTACTACGTGTGGGTCAACGGCAAACGGGTGGGCTACTCGGAAGACTCCAAGCTGCCGGCCGAATTCAATGTGAAGAATTTCGTGCATCCGGGCAAGAACACCATCGCCATCGAGGTGTATCGCTGGGCCGACGGCTCCTACCTGGAAGACCAGGACTTCTGGCGCCTGTCGGGCATCGAACGCAGCGTCTATATTTACGCCGAAGCGGCCACCCGCCTGCGCGACTTCAAGGTCACCGCGTCGCTCGACAAGCCGGCCTATGCCAACGGCCGCTTCGAGCTGGCCGCCGAACTGACCGGCGCCGTCGCCGGCAGCGAAGTGCGGGCACACGTGCTGGACGGCACCGCTGAAGTGCTGGCCCTGGCCGCCAAACCGGGCGAGGGCGGCAAAGCCGTGCTGAGCGGCAGCATCCCCGGCGTCAAGCCGTGGTCGGCCGAAACGCCCAAGCTGTACAAGCTGCTGATCGAAGTGGTCGACGCGAAGGGCCAGCTGATTTCGGCCACCGCGCGCCGCATCGGTTTCCGCACGGTCGAGATCGCCGACGGCGAAGTGCGCGTCAACGGCAAGCGCATCATGATCAAGGGCATGAACCGCCACGAGCACGATCCGGTGACCTACCGCGTCATGTCGATGGAATTGATGCGCAAGGACATAGAACTGATGAAGCGCGCCAACATCAATGCGGTGCGCACCTCGCACTATCCGAACGACCCGCGCTGGTACGACCTGACCGACGAGTACGGCCTGTACGTCATGGACGAAGCCAATATCGAGTCGCACGGCTACATGCAGGCCGGCGACGCGGCCAAGGATGCCGCCAAACGCGCCTCGATCCAGCTCGGCTACAAGCCGCACTGGCGCATCGCCCACGTGGACCGCGTCTCGCGCATGGTCGAGCGTGACAAGAATCATCCATCGATCATTTTCTGGTCGCTGGGCAACGAGGCCGGCACCGGCCCCAACTTCGAAGCCGCCGCCGCCTGGATCCGCCAGAACGATCCGACCCGCCTGGTGAGCTATCTGGGCCATGGCACCATCGGTGAAGAGCACCTGCCCAACAGCTACGTGGACATTTACGCGCCGATGTACGACGACATCGAAAAGATGGTCGACTATGCGCTCGACCCCCACTTCAAGCAGCCGATGATCCAGTGCGAATACGCCCACGCCATGGGCAACTCGCTGGGTAACTTCCAGGACTATTGGGACGTCATTCGCGGCCACCGCAAGCTGCAGGGCGGTTTCGTGTGGGACTGGGTCGACCAGAGCGTGTACGCCAAGGATGAGAAGGGCCGTGCCTACTGGGCCTCGGGCTTCGACGTCAATCCAAAACGCGGCGACAACAGCGTCGTCGGCGACGGCGTGATCCGTTCCGACCGCAGCGTCGATCCGGAATACTACGAGCTGCAGAAGGTGTATTCGCCGGTGGTGTTTACCGGCCAGCCCGAGTCGGGCACGGTCAGCGTGGTCAACCGCTACGATTTCCGCGACCTGTCGCACCTGGACTTCGAATGGGAACTGGCGCGTAACGGCGTCGTCGTGCAGCGCGCCAGCCTGAGCGGCGTCAACGCCGCGGCCGGCGCCACCCAGCCAATTTCGCTGGCATTGCCGAACCGTACGGACGGCGAATATGTGCTCACCCTGCGCGCCAAGAATCGCGTAGCGGCCGACGGCGTGGAAGCCGGCGCCGTGATCGGCTGGTCGCAGTTCGTGCTGCCGGGCGCAAGCGCGGCCAAGGCGGCGACGGCGGCGGTTGCACCGGTGCGCCAGGGCGGCGGCTACGAGCTGCGCAGCGGCTCGGCCAGCCTGCGCGTGCTCGACAACGGCACCGTCAGCTACAGCGTCGACGGCCGTACCCTGCTCAAGGGCGGTACGCCGAACTTCTGGCGCGGCCTGAACGACAACGACGAAGGTACCGGCGTGCCTGCCAGCCATCACATCTGGAAGACCTTCACCGAACAGCGCAAAGTGCGTTCGATCAGCGTCGAGGGCAACGACATCAAGGTGCTGTTCAGCTTTGGCGCCGGCGCCGTGCATTGGGAAAACGTGTACCGCATGGCTAGCGACGGCAGCGTGCAGGTCGCCGCTACGTTCACTCCGCTGCGCGACGATCTGGTCGATCCGCTGCGCCTCGGCCTGCGTTTCGACAGCCTGCCTGCGCTCGATAGCCTGAGCTGGTACGGCCGCGGCCCGCATGAATCGTACGTCGACCGCTACACCGGCGCGCCGCTGGGGATCTACTCCGGCAAGCTGGCCGACCAGTACCACGGCTACATCCGTCCTCAGGAAAGCGGCAACAAGACCGACGTGCGCTGGTTCGAACTGCGCGGCGCCGATCAGCGTGGCTTCAAAGTGACCGGCGACAAGCCGATCGCCTTCAATGCGCTGGCGTTCCCGTATGAAGACCTGCTGCTGCGTCCACGGGGCGTCTGGAAGAGCTCGGAAATCGCGCCGCACGGCGATGGCAGCGTGCTGATCGACCTGACCCAGGCCGGTGTCGGCGGCGATACCGGCTGGAGCCTGGATGGCCGTGCGCATGTGAAGTACCGCATCCCGCTGCAACAGGCGAGCTACGGTTTCACCATCGCGCCGCGTTAAGGGTTGAAACGAAAACGCTGTCCTCGCGAAGGCGGGGACGGCGTTTCGGCCAGGCTGGTGGCCGCTTAGCCGAGGTGGTTCTGCTCCAGAAGAGCCGCATACTGCGGGATGGTTTTATTGAGATTATGGTCCTGCATTTTTTTCCAGGCAGGCATGGGCAGACCAAATTCCGCAAGAATTCTTTCGGTAATCAAGCGGCTTACCCTTCCGCAGCCATCGTTATAAGGGTGAATCGCTATAAACCTCTGCTTGAATTCTGCCGCAATCAGCCAGCCTTTATGGGGCTCATTGCTGCGCATGGCGTCGTTGATCCGCGCCTGGATATCGCTGCATAAATCATCAAGATCGCCTGCTATGTTCTGGGCAGGCCGGAATACTGTTTTCCCGATCATCATCGAAAAAGGTTTGTCCGCCAGGAGCGGATAGCCGAGATTGCTGTATTGATATCCCACGAAGCCGGCGCCGTGGCTGTGCACCGCCTGCACTTCGTCGAAGTCATATATTTTCAGTTTGAACGATTCCGGCGCTGCCGCCCATCCTGCCCGCTTTTCGCCCGGTTGAATACTGGCTTTTCCTCTTGCAAGCCGGCTCATATAGTCCAGACTTAATTTTCCGGACAAGGTATCGAATCTGTCATCCTTCGCGTAGCTGCTGAGATGAACCTTATCTAATAATACAGGATCGAAGTGCCGTGCCAGTTCACCTATGTGGATTGCCGCAAGTTCTGTTCGCGCCCGCTTTTCTGCTTCCTCTGCTTTTATCCCATGTTTGGATGTTTCATTTCTCGGCTTGAAAATGTTGCTCCCAGAAGCCGGTCGTTGTTTTTTCGCTTGCGATTCCGCCGCAGCGCCATCCTGGTCCGTTTTTGTCGTGGCAGTGGACGTTGCAGCATGTGTCTGCCGGCCGCGGATGGCCTCTCCCTGCTGAATGTTCGAGTTTGTTGAAGCGGTAGGCATTGGTGCCGACAGACCTATTTTCATCATGCGCCTGCGATGGATTGAGATAACGGTAATGCCTGTCAGTGGCATGCGGGCGGGATCGGTTCCATTCAATCTGGAGCGCAAAGCCGGCATTTTGCGCGTCGCTCTGTTGGGCTGCTAGCCCGCCTGCAGCGGCAACAAGGCCACCGCCTTGACCTGCACCCACAGTCGGCTGCCCGCTGCCACGCCGAGCGCATCGCGCGAGCGCCGCGTGATCTGCGCCTGCAGCAGGATGCCGGCGGCATCCAGGCTGACCAGCACATGCGCGGGATCGTAGCCGGGACGGGTCGCGACAACGGTGCCTTGAACATGGTTCAGGATCGAACTGTCGCTCGGGCGGGTCAGCGCCAGACTGACGTCGCGCGCCAGTATGCGCAGGCGCAGCAAGGTTCCCAGCGGCAGTGCGGCATGCGCCACGAACAGCGGCTGGCCGCCGACATCAAGGCGCAGCAAACCATAGCCTGCATCGACAGCGTCAACCGTGCCGTGAACGACCACGCCGGCATCGTCGCTCAGGTTCATCGACAGGTCGAGCCGCGCCAGCATCTCGCTGGCCGGGCCGCTGGCCTGCACCTTGCCGCCTTCGATGACGACGATGTGGCCGGCCAGCCGCGCCACTTCGTCGGCCGCGTGGCTCACATACAGCATCGGCACGTCCAGCTGCGCGTGTATCCGCTCCAGATAGGGCAGCACTTCGTCCTTGCGCTGCCGGTCGAGCGAGGCCAGCGGCTCGTCGAGCAGCAGCAGGCGCGGGCTGGTCAACAGGGCGCGCGCGATGGCCACGCGCTGGCGCTCGCCGCCCGACAGCTGCGGCGTGCGCCGTTCCAGCAGGTGGCTGATGCCGAGCAGTTCCACCGCATGGCCCAGGTCGATGGCGGCGCGGCTGGCGCGCTTGCGCGCAAACTCGAGGTTGCCTGCCACCGTCAAATGGGCAAACAGGCTGGCTTCCTGAAACACATAGCCGATCGCGCGCCGGTGCGGCGGCACGAACTGATCGCCGTCCTGCCAGCGCTCGCCGTTGACGTCGAGATAGCCGCCCGCATGCCGGTCCAGCCCGGCGATGGCGCGCAGGATGCTGGTCTTGCCGGCCCCGGAGCTGCCCGACAGCACCGTCACCCCGCGCCCGGGCGCCTCCAGCGCACAGTCCACGCCCCTGATCCGGAAACGCGCGCTGATCATGGCTTCCTGCCGGCGGGATTGAAGGTGTACAGCAGCAGGAGAGCCAGCAGGCTGAACGCCAGCATGCCGCCCGACAGCCAGTGCGCCTGCGTATATTCCAGCGCTTCGACGTGGTCGTAGATCTGCACCGATACCACCCGCGTGGCATTCGGGATATTCCCGCCGATCATCAGCACCACGCCGAACTCGCCGACCGTGTGCGCGAAGCCGAGGGTGGCGGCGGTGATGAAACCGGGCCGCGCCAGCGGAACGGTAACGTGAAAGAAGGCGTCCCATGGCCCTGCGCCCAGGGTGGCGGCCACCTCCAGCGGCCGCGTGCCGATGGCCTCGAAGGCATTCTGGATCGGCTGGACGACGAAGGGCAGGGAATAGAACACCGAGCCGACCACCAGACCGGCGAAAGTGAAGGGCAGCAGGCCGATGCCCAGCGCCTGGGTCAGCTGGCCGGCCGGGCCGGACGGTCCCATGGCCACCAGCAGGTAAAAGCCGAGCACCGAGGGCGGCAGCACCAGCGGCAAGGCCACCAGCGCGCCCGCCAGCGCCTTCAGCCGCGAGCGGGTCCGGGCCAGCCACCAGGCGATGGGCGTGCCGATCAGCAGCAACAGCAAGGTGACGATGCTGGCCAGCTTGAACGTCAGCCAGACCGCTTCCCAGTCCTGGGCCGTGAGCATCGCTTAGAGGTCGTAACCGTGAGAGCGGATCAGCGCGCGCGCCTTGTCACTCTTGAGGTAAGTAATCAAGGCGTCGACGGCCGGCTTGCCTTTGCCCTTGGCCAGCACGATGGCATCCTGGCGGATCGGCGCGTGCAGCGTGGCCGGAACCTGCCAGGCCGCACCCGACTTGAGCTTGCCGTTCTCGAGCACCTGCGACAGGGCGACAAAACCGAGCGGCGCATTGCCGGACACGACGAATTGATAGGCTTGCGCGATATTCTCGCCCTGAACAAACTTCGGTGCGGTGGCGGCCAGCACACCGAGCTTGTCGAGGACCTCGACGGCGGCCGCGCCATACGGTGCCACCTTGGGGTTGGCAATGGCCAGATGGGCGAAGTTCCCGGCCTTCAGAACCTGCGCATCGACCGGTCCCGGCCGGGCGCTCCACAGCGCCAGTCTGCCGGTCGCGTAGGTGAACCGGCTCCCCGCCACGCCCGCTCCTTCCTTTTCCAGCCTGGCCGGGGTTGCAGCGTCGGCCGACAGCAGGATTTCGAAAGGCGCGCCATTCTTGATTTGGGCGTAAAACTTGCCGGTGGCGCCAACGCTGGCCAGGACCTTGTGGCCGGTATCGCGCTCGAAGCCGGCGGCCAGTTCCTTCATCGGCCCGGCGAAGTTGGCGGCAACGGCAACCTGCACGTCGTCGGCCTGGCAGGCAAAGGACAGCAGCGACGACAGCAGCAGGACAAACAAACGGGACATGCAAGGCTCCGAAGCAAAGACCTTCGTATACTGACATATCCCGCGTGACTGCGGGAAATCAGTCCGCCGGACGCAGCCAGATGGCCTGGCCGCCGGAAGCGAGCAGGGGCGCGTCGATCTTGCTGGCGGAAGTGACCTTCAGTTGCGTCAGCGATACCTTGGTGCGGGTCGGCGCCTTGGGATCGTCGGCATAGACGGTGGCCAGATAGCGCTTGCCCTTCGGCAGGAAATCCAGCCTGACGGTCAGCGCGCGCGCTTCGTTGCCGGTGATGGTGCCGACGAACCATTGCTCGCCCTTGCGCCGCGCCGTGCTGACGAACTGGCCCGGCGTGCCCTGCAGCACGCGGGTTTCATCCCAGGTGGTGGGGATCTGGTCCCAGAACTCCAGCTCCGGCTCGTGCTGCGACAACTCGGGGCGGTCGTACCAGTACAGCGTTTGCAGCGGGCTGTAATAGACCGCCGCCAGCGCCAGCTGGTGCGCGTGGGTGGTCTTGATGCGCGGATCGTAGTAGCAGATCGTGTAGTCGGCGGCGCCGGCCAGGAAGCGTGTGAACGGCAACACCGTGTTGTGGGTGGCGTCCGGCATTTCCTCGTTGCCGCGGATACCTTCCGAGGTCAGCAGGTTGGGCCAGGTACGCTGCTCGCCGGTGGGGCGCCAGTCGTCATGGATGTTGACCATGATGCCGGCCTCGGCGGCCTGTTGCATGGCTTTTTCCAGCCAGGTGGTCCAGCGCTGCGAGCCGACCTGCACGAAACCGAACTTGACGCCCTTGACGCCCCACGCGCGGTAGGTCTTGAACAGGGTGTCGGACTGGGCCAGCAAGCCTTGCTGGTTAACGTACAGCCACACGCCGATGCCTTTGCTGCGCCCGTACTCGATAATGGCCGGCAGGTCGAAATCGGGAATGGCGACCTTGGTGGCGTCCGAATCGAAGGAGAAGGCGTTGCCGTACCACTTCCAGTCGAACAGGATGTACTGCAGCTTGTGGCGCGCGGCGAAATCGATGTTGGCCCTGGCGTCGGCGGTGGTCTGGCGCATCACCCGCATGATCTTGCCGGGCACGATGAAACTTTCGTCGGCGATGCGCGACGGCTCGTTCAGGTTGAGGATGAAATAGTTGTGCTCGACCAGGCCGCCCGGGGACTCGGCCACCATGATGGCGCGCCACGGGGTGGAAAAGGGCGAAATCAGGTCGGCCGGATCGTGCATGGCGGTGACCAGGGTATCCGGCTTGCTCGGATGCAGCTTGAACTTGGTGCGCGCGTAGTCGACCATGCGCGCTTCCAGCAGGGCCACGTGCAGCCCGCCCGGCAGTTCCATTGTCAGCGGCCGTTCGCTCTGGTCTGGCCAGCCTTGCAGGGGCAGCAGCGCGTAGGGCGCCTGGGCCCAGCCGTGGTACCACGCCTTGCTGCCCTGCGGCAGGGCGAACTCGGTGTTTTCCTGGGTGATGCGGTAGTACGTGCCTTTTTCGTTTTCCGGGAACACATAGCGCAGGGCCACGCCTTCATCGTAGGCGCGGAACTCGATGGCCATCGGGTAAATCGGATTGTCGTCCTTGACCAGTTCGACGCGCATGGCATTGAAATGGTCGCGGATCTGCGCCGTTTCGCCCGTGCGCGGGGTCCAGCTACGGTCTGCGCTGGTGTGGCGCACTGCGCGGATGGCCAGGTTCTCGAACCAGTTGGCATGGCGGTCGACCTTGAGGGCCATGGCTTGCTCGGACAGGTGATTGTCCAGCTGCAGGTCGAGCAGCGATTCCTTGATCACGGGGCGGCGCTTGTAGGCCACCGTGTAGTGCAGGGTGCGGCTGCCGTCGGCCGCCTGCTTCTGATAGAACTCCAGCTTGAGATTGCCGTTTGGCGACTGCACGCTGGCGCGGCTGGCCGCATCGATGGTCTGGGCGGCGCCGCACAGCGGCAGCCAGGCCAGCACGACCAGCAGCTTGATCAGTTGTCTCATGGCGCGCGCTCGATGACCGCGAGGGCGTCGTAGCAGGCTCCCATGGTGTGGTAGTCGACCTTGCCGGCCGGACTCTTCTCGTCGCTCAGCTTTTCATTGGCAAAGCTCAGGATGCGGTACCAGGCGCCGTAGCGGTGGTCGACGAAATGGTTCCAGCTGTATGCCCACAGGCGGTCGTACCAGTCCCAGTAGCTGCGCTCGCCGGTGCGCGCGCCCAGCAGGGCGGCGGTGGCCAGGCTTTCGGCCTGCACCCAGAAATACTTGTCGCTGTCGCAGATCGCGCCGTCCGGGGCGAAACCGTAGTAGATGCCGCCATGGCGCTGGTCCCAGGCCGTGCCGAGCGCCTTGTCGAACAGTTCGCGCGCGCGCGGCAGCAGCCACTCGGACGAGCCTTGCATGGCCACCGGATGGCGCTCGATGATCAGCAGCAGCTTGGCCCATTCGGTCAGGTGGCCGGGCTGGATACCCCACGGACGGAAGATATTGCTCTTGTCGTCGCGGTTGTAGTCCCAGTCGACCGACCAGTCGGCATGGTAGTGCTCCCAGATCAGGCCATCGGCCAGCGCGGCCTGGCGCACGGTGATGTTGTGGGCGATGGTTTCGGCGCGGTGCAGATAGCGGCGCTCGCCGGTGGCGTCGAACGCGGCCAGCAGGGCTTCGCAGGCGTGCATATTGGCGTTCTGGCCGCGGTAGGGCAGCAGGGTCCAGTCGGCCGTGGCCTGGTCGGCGTACAGCCCGTGCTGGGCCTGCCAGAAGCGGCGCTCCATCAGGTCGAAGGTTTCGCGGATGTAGCCTTGCACTTCGACGGCGCCGGCCGCATGGGCATGCGAGTAGGCCAGCAGCACGAAGGCCAGGCCATAGCAGTGATTGTCCGCATCGGTGACGCGTTTGACGCCATCGTTCCAGTCGAGCTGCCAGGCATAGCCGCCGCTGCGCGGGTCGCGGTGCGCATTGCGCAGGAAGGCGACGCCGTGGCGCACCGCGCTCAGGTAGGCCGGGTCGTGAAACTGCCGGTAGGCCTTGGCGTAGTTGAAAATGAAGCGCGTGCTGCTGACCAGGTGGCGGGTGCGGGCGTCGTACACCGTGCCGTCATCCTTGAAGAAATGGTAGAAGCCGCCGCTCGGATCGATGCAGCGCGGATGATAGAACTGCATGGTGTGTTCGATGTGCGACAGCAGCATGTCGCGCGAACGGAAACGGGGATGCATAGGCGCGCTCTCGTCAAAAGGATCAGGGGGCGGCGTCCTGCCACGCCGCGATGCGGTAGCTGGTTTGCCATGGGCGGTCCGGACTGAGCATAAGCCCGAGCCGGTCGGCCAGCGCATGGCCCGGCGGCGCATCGGCAACCCGGCCCAGGTCGAACAGGCTGTTGACCGGTTCGGCGCCCAGCGCCACGTGACGGCTCATCCAGGGGAAATTCACCCGGCCGCCATTGCTGACCCACAGCATCAGATCGGGCAGCTGTTCGGTGTCCCACCACATGCCGACCGCGGCGGCGTAGTCGAGATAGCGCAGCACCAGGGGCGCGCCGGCCCCGGAACTGCCGGAGACGGCTTTAACTTGCAGCAATTCTTCCGACGGCGACGCCAGGGGCAGGCGCGACAGGTCGAGCAGGCCGTCCACGCCGGCCATGTATTGCAGGCTGTTCGAGCGGGTATCGGGCAGCAGGCGCGACACCGCGCCCGGCGGATTGGCCGGATAGCTGAAGATTCCCTCGTGCCTGCCGAGCTCGACCTGTACCCGGCCCGGCGCACCGGGAATGCGGAAGGTCGGGTGCAGCCCCACCGGCACCCGGGTGGCCGTGCGCGCCCAGATGCGCAAGGTCATGGTCAGCGCCGGCGCGTTCGGATCGGCTTCGATCACCCGCTCCATGCGCGCAATCGGCGACTGCTCCGGATAGTCGATGCCCAGGTGGACGCGGTGCGGGCCCGCTTCCAGGCAGGTCCAATGGTGATTGGCCGAAAAACCGTGGGTCCAGGCGTCGCTGGCATGGTGCGAGCTCCAGCCTTCGGGCAGGTCGCGCGGGCGGTCGACCCGGCCGAACGGCACGCACGGCCACTCGCCGCGCATGCGCCGCAGCACGCCCGGCAAACCGGCCGCGCCGGTGGTGCTGGTCCAGGGCGCGACGTGCATCACCTCCAGTTCGCGCTCATGGTCCAGGCGCAGGCTGAGCGGCCCGAGCATGGCGCCCAGGGTCTGCACTTCGGCGCTGCCGTGGTCCCACGACAGGCGCAAGCTGCCTGAGAGCGGATCGGCGGTGGTCAACATTTTATTGGCTGCATTCATTCGTTAAAACAGGTCAGGTTCATCGGGCCAGCCATCCGCCGTCCACCGGCAAGACCACGCCGTGGACGTAATCGCTGGCGGCGCTGGCGAGAAATACCGCCGCGCCACCGATGTCGCCTGGCTTGCCCCAGCGACCGGCCGGGATGCGTTCCTGGATCGACTGTGAGCGCTGGGCGTCCTGGCGCAGCGCTTCGGTGTTATTGGTTTCGATGTAGCCGGGCGCAATCGCGTTGACGTTCACGCCCGTGTGGGCCAGTTCGTTGGCCATGGCGCGGGTCAGGCCGGCCAGGCCGCTCTTGCTGGCCGCATAAGCCGGCACCCGGATGCCGCCCTGGAAGGACAGCAGCGAAGCCACGTTGATGATCTTGCCGCCGCCCTGGCTGCTCATCTGGATGGCCGCCGCCTGCGACAGGAAGAACACCGACTTCAGGTTGACGTCCATGACGGCATCCCAGTCGGCCTCGGTCACTTCGAGGCAGTTGGCGCGCCGGATGGTGCCGGCATTGTTGACCAGGATGTCGAGGCGGCCGCTCATTTCCATCGATTCGTCGACGATGCTCTGGACGGTTCTGGTGGACGACAGGTCGGCGTGCACGAAGCGGAAGCGGCGCCCGCTGGCGGCCACCAGGGCCGCCGTCTCGGCCGGTTCGGTGCGGCCGGCCGCCACGATATCGGCGCCGGCCTGGGCCAGCGCCACGGCGATGGCCTGGCCGATGCCGGTATTGGCGCCGGTGACGAGCGCGGTGCGCTCGCTCAGATTGAATGGGTTGAGCATCGCGGTTCCTACTTCAATTGGCAGATGTCGATGACGTTCATGTCGGTGTAGTCGAGGTTTTCACCGCCCATGGCCCAGATGAAGGCATAGTTGGCCGTGCCCGAGCCCATGTGGATCGACCACGGCGGCGACAGCACCGCCTGTTCGTTGGCGATCACGATGTGGCGCGCGCTGTCCGGGCTGCCCATGAAATGGAAAATGCGCTGTTCCGGCGCCAGGTCGAAGTAGAAATACACCTCGGAGCGGC
This sequence comes from uncultured Oxalobacteraceae bacterium, assembly GCA_946480015.1. The sequence goes on from CAMLIL010000050.1 coordinate 36,116, forward strand.
GCGCGTGCAGGTGCGGCGGCATGGTGTTCCAGACGCTGCCGGTTTTGAGTACGGTCAGGCCGAGCAGCAGCTGGGCCGATTTGCACACGCCCGGGATCACGTACTGGTAAATGGTGCGCTCGTTGGAGGTCTCCGGGCTGCCGCGCACCAGAGGCACCGCTTCGGCATGGGTGATCTTGGTCAGCGGGAAGGCCGCGTGCGCCGGGGTCGAGGCCAGGTAAAAGCGCGCCGGGTTGGCCGCATCGAGCGACTCGAAGACCACCTCGGCGCTGCCCATCGGGACATACAGGCCGTCGCGCGGGGCCAGATCGTGCACCACGCCGTCCACCTGCACGCGGCCGTGGCCGCCCGCGACGTTGATGATGCCCAGTTCGCGGCGCGCCAGGAAAGGCTGGCCGGCGGCCGATGGCGGCTCGGCCTGCACCGGCAGCGCCACGGGGCGGCTTACCGGGGCCGCGCCGCCGATGACGAAACGCTCGTCGTGCGAATAGTTCAGTACCACCCGGTCGGCCTGGAACAGCGATTCGATCAGGTAGCGCTCGCGCAGCTGTTCGTTGCTGACCGAGGCCATCATGTCGGGGTGGGTGGAATGGAAGGTTTTATCGTACACGGTGTCTCCGGAGGTAGTGGGGCAGGCCGAATAGCGGGCGTTCTTGCTATCAGGCTACATGTTATCGATAACGATACCATAGTCCGTGCGCCTTTCGCAAGCGGCGACTGGCCGGCGTTGCATACGCGGTGACACAAAGGAGGGGGCTCTGCAAAAAAAACGGGGTATGGCGATCGCGCCATACCCCCGAAAGCAATTGTGCGTGTGCGCAATAGCTGGAGAGACGACCAGCACAAACCAGCCACAGAGAGAGGGCCAAGTCAATGTGATCGATATCATGGTAGTCCACGATTCCCCCCTTGGCAAGCGAAATCGTACGCTTTTCAAAGCTTCAGGGTGCTGATATCATCAAATTTGTTATCGATATCGAGAAAAACTATGAAAATTGAATTACGGATACTGGCAATTGATGAGGGGCGGCAGAAGTTATCGCTGATCGATACGCGCAGCGGCACCTTTTACTGGACCTTGGACCTGGCGGCCTATCCGCTGGCGCGCGACATGCAGCGCATCTCGGACGAGCGGGTGCTGGTTGGCTTCGACCGCGGCTTTTTCGAGCTGGACTGGATCAGCGGGGAAGTGGTGGCGTGCTGCGACTGCTGGAAGGACGTGACGGCCGTGCGCCGCCTGCCCGACGGCACGACCCTGGTCACCGGGGTGAATCTGGACGGCGCGGGCGGGGTGACCGTGCTCACGCTCGGCCATGACTGGAAGGTCAAGCGCACCGACCGGCGCGAGGGGGATTATGTGCGGCTGATGCGCCCGACCCTGGAAGGCACGTATCTGTTGTGTACCAACGACCATATTCTGGAAACCCGCAGCGATCTGCAGGGCGTGCGGGCGTTTCGCGCCGATGGTTTCGAGCATGCGTGGAAGGCGGTGCGGCGCAGCGACGGCACGACCTGGGTGTCGGCCGGTTATGGCGCTTTCATGGCGGTGTTCGACCAGGGCGGCGCGCTGGTGCGCAGTTTCGGGCGCGCGTCCGAGGTCGATCCGGCGGCGGCGCCGTTTTTCTATGCCAGTTTCGAGTTCTTGCCGAATGGCGATGTGGTCGTGGCGAACTGGCAGGGCCACGGGGAAGACAATGGGCACAAGGGCCAGCAGCTGCTGCAGTTCAATCCCGCTGGCGAGCTGGTGGGAAGCTGGTCGGCGCCTGAGCGGATCTCGTCCTTGCAGGGCTTGCTGATCGTGTAGGATTGTCGTCCCCGCGTGCGCGCGAGCCAGCCCTCGCGCACGCGGGGGACGACGGTATCAATAAGGCCCGACGCCTGGTGCGATTACGCGTACGTAGTCGGCTTCCAGGAATGAACGTTGGGTCCTGGCCTGGTTGCCCACACTGAACAGGCCAACCTGCGCACCCACCCAGGTCCCGCGCGTCACCGGAAAAGGCGGCCCGGCGGGCTTGAATTCCTTGTTGTCCAGACTGTAGGAAAAGTTGACAAACGCCCCTTCGTTCATCTGCATGCGCAGATAGATCGCATCCGGCGCGTCCGCCAGCACCACCGTCGACTCTTCCTTGCAGCGCGGCCCGAACGGTCCGCACACGGTCGACACCAGTTCGGTCTTCCCGCCATGCTTGCGCAGTCCAATCCACGCGTACTGCAGCGCGTTGACGATCAGGCCGGCCCGGTCGCCCTCGACCGCATCCTGCAGGCGAATATGGGTCTCGGCCAGGAACCGCGAAGCCGGCGCCTTTTGCGCCAGAATGGCGCCGCTGGCGCGCACATAACCGTCCGCCTCCGGCAGCACCCGGGTAAACAAACGCAGCTTGCCCGGCTGTTCGCTCAGGCTGTACCAGCCGGCTTGCGGATTGGCGCTCCATTGCCACTGCAGGCCGAGTACCGGCTTGTCGAATTCGTCGCTGGTGGGAGGCGCCGCCGGCGCGCCGCCCTGCACCGGCTTGACGTAGGTCAGCACCGGTTCGCCCACGCCGGCGCGCCGTCCCGGCGTGCCGATCAGCGGCCAGCCATCGGTCCAGCGCATCGGCTGCAGATGCGCCACGCGGCCGTAAGCGTACTTGTCCTGGAAGTGCAGGAACCAGTCCTTGCCGTCCGGCGCCGTGATCCAGGCGCCCTGGTGCGGTCCGTTGACCGGTGTGTCGCCCTGTTCGAGCACGACGCGTACTTCGTACGGGCCGCCGATGGCGCGCGAGCGGAATACCGCCTGGTAGCCCATCTCGACCCCGCCCGCGGGTGCGAACACATAATAATAGCCATTCGCCTTGTAAAACTTCGGCCCCTCGACGGTGTGATAGCCCGGATAGTTCTTGCCGTCGATGATGGTCTGGCCGGCGTCGTCGAGCATCCTGGTGGCGTCCGGGCTCATGCGCCGCAGCGTCACGATATTGTTGATGCCCGAGCGGCTCTTGGCCCACGCGTGGATCAGGTAAGCGTTGCCGTCGTCGTCCCACAGCGGGCTGGGGTCGATGATGCCGCGCCCGGCCAGCAGCAGGCGCGGCGTGGTCCACGGTCCGGCAAATTTTTCGGCGGAGGTGACATAGATGCCGTAGTCCGGATCGGGATAGAAAATCCAGAAGCGGCCGTTGTGGTAGCGCAGGCACGGCGCCCACACGCCCTTGCCGTACTGCGGCTGCCTGAAGGCCTCGGCCGGCAGCAGCTGCTGCACGGCGTGACCGACCAGCGTCCAGTTGACCAGGTCGGGCGACTCCAGCAGTGGCAGCCCGGGCACGCTGGTAAAGCTCGACGCGGTCATGTAGAAGCGCTCGCCAACCCGGATCACGTCCGGATCGGCATAGTCGGCGTGCAGCACCGGATTCTTGTAGCGGCCGTCGCCCAGATCGGCTTTCCACGGCGCGTCCGGCGCCAATGCCGGCGCTGCCATGCAGCCGGACAGGGCCAGGCTGGCGGCCAGGAAGGTGGTGCAGGTCAGCGCTTTCACCAGTAGGGCTCCCACATGCGGGTCAGGCGCACCAGCGCTTCCATATAGAAGTAGTCGCCCCAGATGCAGGACTCGTCGACGCCGATGCGGTTCGGCTTGTGGTACACGGCGTGGCGCAGCAGGCCGCCGCCGGGTGGCGCGTCCTGCTGCACGTAATGCTCGGACAGGGTGGCGACCATGCCCAGCGCCGCCGTTTCATACTCGGCGCGCAGCGGATCGAGCAGGGGCAGGGCGCGCGCCAGTTCCAGCAGGCCGCAGGCGGCCACGGCGGTGGCGGAACTGTCGCGTTCCTCGCTGCCTTCGGTGAAAATCAGGTCCCAGTAGCAGATGCCGTCGGCCGGCAGGCGGTTCAGGTAGTAATTGGCCACCACCTTGCTCAGTTCGAGCAGGCCGGTGTCGCCGTTGTGCGCGGCTGCCAGCGGGAAGCCGGAAATGCCCCAGGCCTGGCCGCGCGCCCAGCACGAGTCGTCGGCATAGCCCTGGTGGGTCTTGCCCTGTACCGGCTGGCCGGTTTCGCCATCGAAGAAGAAGGTGTGGAAGGTCGAGCCGTCCGGGCGCACGATGTGGCGCGCCGCCGCTGCGATGTGCTGGTCGGCGATCTCGCGGTACACCGGCTTGCCGGTGTGGCCGCTGGCCCAGTACAGCAGAGGCAGGTTGAGGTTGCAGTCGATGATCATGCGCCCGCGCTGGGCCGGGTCGTTCA
>CAMLIL010000051.1 GCA_946480015.1 uncultured Oxalobacteraceae bacterium
CGCGCACCACTTCGTTGAGGGTTTCGTTGGTCGAGGTCGAGTTCAGGCACAGCAGGCGCTTCACGTCGGCGCCGCTTTCGCTCAGCATGGCGACCTGTTCGGCCACGTTGTGGTCGCGCTGCGACACGCCGACGGTGTCGATCAGGACGGTGTGCTTGTTGCGCAGTTCTTTCAGGGCGATGCGCAGGTCGGCTTCGTCTTTGACGGAGTGCACCATCACGCCCAGGATCTTGCCGTAGATGCGCAGCTGTTCGTGGCCGCCGATACGATAGGCGTCGGTGGTGATCAGGGCCAGCTTTTCCGGGCCGTGGCGCATCACGCAGCGCGCGGCCAGCTTGGCGGTGCTGGTGGTCTTGCCCACGCCGGTGGGGCCGACCAGGGCGAACACGCCCCCCTTTTCCAGGATCTCGTCTTCGTTGCTGATGGTGGTGAGGTTGCGCGACAGTACAGTCTTAATCCAGCGCAGGCTGTCTTCGGCACTCTTGCCGGCCGGGAGTTTTTCGATCAGGTAGCGCGACAGGCTGGCCGAGAAGCCGGCGGCCAGCATATCGCGCAGCACGGCGGTTTTCTGCGGTTCGCGCTGCTGCGTGGCGCTCCAGGAAATTTCGGCCAGCTGGGTTTCCATCAGGCCACGCATGGCGCGCAGCTCGCTCATCATGCCGTTCATTTCGGCGGCGGCGCTGTCCTTGGCGTGGGCGATCGCGGTTTGCATCATCGACTGCATTTGCGTGGTCATCTGCAGTTGCATGGCTGACATGTCGAACGCTTCCGGCTGCGGCGCCGCGACGCGCCGGTTGGCGTAGGACTCGGGCGGCATCGACAGATGCGGACGCGGCTGGGCCATGTCGGTTTCGTGGGCGGGCGACGCCATCGACGCCACATCGTCATTGGCCAGTGCGAGGATTTCGACCACGCCATCGACCGGGCGATTGGACAGGATGACGGCATCGGGGCCGAGCGCATCGCGCACTTTGCGCAAGGCTTCGCGGGACGTCGCAGCTGTAAATTTTTTCACGTTCATCGCCAACTCCTGGGGTACTGCGGGCGCGCTCTCCACATGAGGCACTTGCCCATCTCACAGGAACCATTATTGACGATGCTGGAGGGAAACCATCGGGGGAGAAGGCGGGGAAAAGGGGGCTATTTCGGCCGGGGCTCCTCACCCGTACGATTGAGCCAGATGAAACCGGATCGCGTGCGCTAGCCCATTCTTGAAGGCTTCGCGTACGCCGCGCAGTGCTTTCACGGGTTTGAGATAATGCCTACAGTTTTCCCAATAAGGGGCCTGAATATTGTCATCTACTCACGCGACCAAGCCTGTTCAGCATGGGAGAGGATTCATGGACGTTACTGAAAGCGAATACGAAATTGCAACACAGCGTGGCAAGTTGCTGCGCCAGACGATCCCGTCAGCCACCTCAGCCCGCTATGACAGCACGACTGGGCGACTGATCGTCGGACTGTCAAGCGGCGTGGAACTCAGCATACCGTTGAGCCTGATTCGGGCACTCGACACCGCCCTCCCATCCGCGCTAGCGGAAATCGAGCTCAATGCGGGCGGCTATGGCATCCGCTTCCCCCGTATCGATGAGGACATCTATGTCCCCGCATTGCTCGTCGACTTTTGCGGCGCTCCCAAAGAAGTGGCTTGAACCTCAACCGGCACCGACCAGGCTGGTCACCCGGATCGTCTTGGTCTCTGGAATTTCATTGTGCGAGAGCACCTTCAACTGCGGCAGGGCGCGGCGCAGGAAGCGCGACAGCAAGGCCCGCAGCGGACCTGGCACCAGCAGCACCGGCGTCAAGCCCATCTGTTCCTGCTGCGCCGCCGCCGCGCCGGCCTGCTGGGCGATGGTGTCGGCCAGGCCGGGTTCGATGCCGGCGCCGTCGCCGCCCTGCCCCATGGCTTGCAGCAGCAGGCGTTCCAGGCGATTGTCCAGTGTCATGACCGACAACTCGTTTGTGCCGGGGAACAGTTGCTGCACGATGGCGCGGCCCAGCGCCACCCGTACCAGGGCGGTCAGCTCGTTCGGGTCCTGGATCTGGCCCGAGTATTCCGACAGGGTTTCGATCACGGTGCGCATATCGCGGATGTGCACGCCTTCGATCAGCAGATTCTGCAAGACCTTTTGCAAGGTCGACAACGAGACCACTTTCGGCACCAGGTCTTCGACCAGTTTCGGCGCTTCCTTGGTCAGGTGATCGAGCAAGGCTTGCACTTCGGCACGGCCCAGCAGTTCGGAGGCATGCGTGGTGATCAAATGATTCAGGTGCGTGGCCACGACGGTGCCGGCGTCGACCACGGTGTAGCCCATGCTTTGCGCTTCGTCGCGCAGGCCGGCGTCGATCCACACGGCGGGCAGGCCGAAGGCGGGATCGGTGGTCACCAGGCCTGGCAGGTTGCCGCTGGCCATGCCCGGATTGATCGCCAAGAACTGGCCGTTGAGCGCTTCGCCGGTGCCCACTTCCACGCCCTTGAGGGTGATACGGTAGGCCGAGGGCTTCAACTCCAGGTTGTCGCGGATGTGCACCGGCGGCGCCAGGAATCCGACTTCCTGGGCGAATTTCTTGCGGATGCCCTTGATGCGCTTGAGCAGCTCGCCCCCCTGGGTCTTGTCGACCAGCGGAATCAGGCGGTAGCCGACTTCCAGCCCGAGCGTGTCGACCGGCATGATGTCCTGCCAGCTGGCTTCTTCCTGTTCGGGCGCGGCTGCCGGCGAGGCCGCCGCCGCTGCCGTGTCGGCCTGTTTGGCCACGGCCACCTTGGCGCCTTTCTTGATCGCGTGGGCGGAACCGCCCAGTACGCCTGCCAGCAGCAGGAACACCAGGTTCGGCATGCCGGGAATCAAGCCCATGCCGCCGATGATGGCGGCGGTGATGTACAGCACTTCGGGTTTGGCGAACAGTTGGCGCACCAGCTGGGTACCAATGTCCTGCTCGCTTGCCACGCGCGAGACCACGATACCGGCCGCGACCGAAATGATCAGCGAAGGAATCTGCGCCACCAGGCCGTCACCGATGGCCAGCAGGGTGTAGGTCTTGGCAGCGTCGCCGAAGGCCAGGTCGTGCTGGATCACGCCGACCAGCAGGCCGCCGATGACGTTGATGACGGTGACCATGATGCCGGCCACGGCGTCGCCGCGCACGTACTTGGAGGCACCGTCCATGGCGCCGTAGAACTCGGCTTCCTGGGCCACTTCGGTACGGCGGCGGCGCGCTTCGTCTTCGCCGATCAGGCCGGCGTTGAGGTCGGCGTCGATGGCCATCTGCTTGCCCGGCATGGCGTCCAGGGCGAAGCGGGCGCCCACTTCGGCGATCCGGCCCGCACCCTTGGTGACGACGGTGAAGTTAATAATGGTCAGGATGATAAACACGACGATACCGACCGTGTAGTTGCCGCCGATCAGGAAGTGGCCGAACGCTTCGATCACCTTGCCGGCCGCGGCGCCGCCGGTGTGGCCCTGGGTCAGCACCACGCGGGTGGAGGCGACGTTGAGCGACAGGCGCAGCATGGTCGACACCAGCAGGATGGTCGGAAAGGCCATGAAGTCGAGCGGCTTGACCGTGTACAGGCTGGTCAGCAGCACGATCACCGACAAGGCGATGTTGAACGAGAAGAACAGGTCGAGGACGAAGGCCGGCAACGGCAGGATCATCATCGACAACAGCAGAATGATGATGATCGGCGCGGCCAGGGCGTTGCCGCCGCCTTTCATGCCCATCATCCAGGCTGGCAGTTTCATCGAGTTCATGGCGTTGCTCCACTATTGTTGTCAGGCGATTTCTTCACTTGCGATGCCGGGTTGTGCGGGTCCAGCTCGGGCGGCACGGCCAGCTTGCCAGGGCGGTCCGGATACTTGCCGGCACCCTTCTTGTAGGCGCGCAGCTGGAACACATACGCCAGCACTTCGGCCACGGCCGAGTAAAGGGCTTCCGGAATCTCGTCGCCGATCTCGGTGTGCTTGTGCAGCGCACGGGCCAGGGCCGGCGCTTCCAGCAGGGCCACCTTGTGCTCCTTGGCCAGTTCGCGGATCTTGGCGGCGACCTCGTCGCTACCCTTGGCGACCACGCGCGGCGCGCCGCGCTGGCCATCGGCGTACTTCAGCGCCACGGCGTAGTGGGTCGGGTTGGTCACCACCACGTCGGCGGTGGGCACGTCGGCCATCATGCGGCGCCTTGCCATCTCGCGCTGCATCTGGCGGATCTTGCCCTTGATCTGAGGATTGCCGTCCGATTCTTTCGATTCCTGAATCATTTCCTGACGGGTCATCTTGAGCTTGTTGGCGTAGTGCCACATCTGGTAGGGACCGTCGATGGCGGCGACCACGCCCAGGCCGCCGACAATGAACAGGAAAGCCTTGGCGATCAGGTCGATCATGTGGACGCTGCCGTTGTGCAGCGGTTCGACGGCCAGGCTCAGCACGGCGTCTTTCTGGCTCAGCACGACCAGCCAGGCCACGCTGCCGACCAGAATGGTCTTGGCGACCGCCTTGAGCAGTTCAACCAGCGCGTTGGTGGAAAACATATTGCCCAAGCCCTTGATGGGGTTGAGCTTCATGAAGTTGGGGGTGAATGCCTTGGCGCTGAACAGCCAGCCGCCGATCAGCAGCGGCGAAGCCAGCGCCACGAGCATGATGGCCACGGCCAGCGGCAGGCAGGCCAGCATGACCTGGGCGATATCGGAACCGACCCGCAGGATCATGGCGCTGGGGTCGTAAATTTGCTCGCGCGACATGGCCAGGCCGGACACCATGGTCGCGTTGAGCTGGCGCACCAGGCCGGAACCGGTGAACCACAGGCCGCAGCCGGCCGTCATCAATACCGTGAACGTTGCCAGTTCGCGCGATCGGGGCACGTCGCCTTCTTCACGAGCCTGCTCCAATCGCTTGGCTGACGCCGGTTCTGTCTTTTCTGCGTCGCTGTCTTCTGCCATCGCCCACTCCTATGAACAGATGACATTATTCGCGATGTTGCCTCAGGGCTATCTTCAGAACAAAGCGGGAAAGGCCCGCCTTATCGGCCGACGCTGGCAGGCGCCGCCTGCACAGCGGTTCTGCAATAATCCTTCCATTATTGTGTTTTTTGAATCGAACAGCGTGTTTTCCGAGCATCCCACCAAGGACGACAGTCCGGCCGAGGACGGCCGCCTGGCCGATCTGCTGAGCGAACTGCGCGTGATGCTGGCCGGCGCGCAGATGCTGACGGCGTTTTTGATCCTGCTGCCGTTTAACGGCGGCTTTGCGCAGATCGTCGAAGTTGAAAAATATGTGTTTCTGGCCACATTTTTCCTGGCCGTGAGCAGCATCGTGCTGTTGAGCGCGCCGGCGATCCAGCACCGCATCATGAATCCGCTGCCCGACCGGCCGGCCTTCAAGCGCATGGCGATCCGCCATCTGGTGGCCGGCGGCGCAACCATGGCGCTGGCCTTCATCCTCGCCACCAATCTGGTGATGGCGCAAGTGTTCGGCACCGTCGCCGGGGTGGTGGCGGCGCTGGTGATTGCGGTACTGATCCTGTGCCTGTGGCTGCTGCTGCCCTACTCCCTCAAGGCGCGCAGCCGGCGCTAGCGCAGTCTGGGCGCTTCGGCCTGCTGCACGCGCTGTTCGATGGCGCCGAAGATCGACTTGCCAGCACTGTCGAGCATCTCGATGCGGATGGTGTCGCCAAACAGCATGAACGGCGTGCTGGCGGCGCCATCGGCGATCATCTCCAGCGCGCGCTTTTCCGCGATGCATGAATAGCCCAGCTTGCTGTCCTTGTTGGACACGGTGCCCGAACCGACGATGGTGCCGGCGCGCGCATTGCGGGTTTTGCACAGATGGGCGATCAATTGCGGGAAGTTGAACACCATATCGGTGCCCGCGTGCGGCTGGCCCACCAGCTTGCCGTTCCAGGTCGAGCGCAGCGGCAGGTGCACCTTGCCTCCCTTCCAGGCGTCGCCCAGTTCGTCCGGCGTGACGGCAACCGGCGCAAAGGCGGTGGCCGGTTTGGATTGCAGGAAACCGAAGCCCTTGGCCAGTTCGGGCGGAATCAGGTTGCGCAGCGAAACATCGTTGGCCAGGGTGATCAGCCGGATGGCCAGCTGGGCCTGGTCCGCAGTCACGCCCATCGGCACGTCGCCCGTGATGACCGCCACCTCCGACTCGAAATCGATGCCCCAGGCTTCGTGCGCCAGCACGATGTCGTCGCGCGGGCCGAGCAGTTCGTCGCTGCCGCCCTGGTACATCAGGGGATCTTCCCAGAACGATGCCGGCATCTCGGCGCCGCGCGCCTTGCGCACCAGTTCCACGTGCGTGACGTAGGCCGAGCCGTCCACCCACTGGTAGGCGCGCGGCAGGGGCGCCATGCAGCGGCTTGGATCGAAGTCGAAGGCGCGCCGTGCGCGGCCCTGGTTGAGCGCGTCCGACAACGCGGCCAGCTGCGGGGAAATGAAGGCCCAGTCGTCCAGCGCCGCCTGCAGGGTCGGGGCGATGCCGTCGGCCAGGTGCGCGCTCTTCAGGTCGCGCGCCACCACGGCCAGCTGGCCGTCGCGGGTACCGTCTTTGAAGGTGGCGAGTTTCATCTTGTCATCCAGGGACCAGCAGATCGAGCTGGGCCTGCTCGAGATAGCACCATTCGCCTTCGGCCAGGCCCAGCGATTCCAGGGTCAGGCCGCCGATGGCCGAGCGGTGCAGCGCGCTGCAATGGTTGCCGGCGGCGGCCAGCATGCGTTTGACCTGGTGGTATTTGCCCTGTTCCAGGACGATTTCCAGCTGGTGCTCACCGCGCTGGATGCAGGTCAGTGCGGCCAACGGGGCGGGTTCGTCATGCAATTTGACGCCTGCGAGCAGTTGCGCCACCAGTTCGGGCGTGACCGGCTCGTGCGTGGTGGCCTGGTAGATTTTCGGCACGTGGCGCTTGGGCGAGGATTGCGCGTGGATGAAAGGGCCGTCGTCCGACAGCAGCAGCATGCCGGTGGTGTCATGGTCGAGCCGGCCGACCGGTTGCACTTCGCGCCAGGTAAATTGCTCGGGAAGCAAGGTCAGCACGCTGGGATGGTGGCTGGGCTTGCGCGAACATTCGATATTGACCGGCTTGTTCAGTGCAATATAAACATGTTCCCGGTAGACCCAGGCTTCGTCGAACACCGTCAGCACCAGATTGCCGGTGTCGAAGGTGCTGCGGTAGTTGGTCTGGATGGCGCCGTTGACGGCCACGTCACCATCTTCTATGAGTGCGCGGCAATACTTGCGGGTGCCGAAGCCTTGCGATTGGAGGATGCGGTCGAGGGATAAAGTGCTCATGGGCGTGACTGTACCAGATGGGCGCCGGACGCTGGTAGCCGGGTTTTGATAACGTTTTCGGCGCCGGCGCCGTTTTCCGGGGATTTTGAGTGTACTCATTGCCGAACTTTGATTAATATCAAAATTCGCAGGGGTCGGCTAGTTACACTGAGACATCGTTAGGAATCCGCTGAGTCTCAACCGCGATTTTCCTTACTGCCGCGAGGATTAATAACCAGCAACACCGATGAGGACGAAGATGCAAGCGACGCCCCCTACTGAGCCGGACTTCTGGACAAACGACCCTGACGATTTCCCTGCGGGCATGGACGATGCCCTGGCCGAGTCGGCGCTGCACAACACCCAGCTGGCGATCGCCCGCTGGACCGGCGGCATCCACCGTCCGCGCATGCTGCAAGTGGGTTCACTGCACGTGTCGCCGCAGGCGCGCTGGTACGCCAGGACCTGCGACGGCCTGCAGCAATGGGTGGAAGGCGGTGGCTTTTCCCAGCATGACGACGCCGCACAGCCCAAGCGCCGCAACGACCAGCCGCGCATCGACATCGAGATCGACAGTACCGGCGCCTGCGTCGACTAAGAGGCTGGTCCGGAATGGCCATGGTGTCATGGCCGCGCCTGCCCCTGCCCATTCTGGACCAGCCTCCCTGCCTGCGGAGGCCGGTATTTCCGATGGCGTAGCACCAAAACGGAAAACGACGGCGTTGCACCGTCGTTCCCTAATCCTGCCAGTAGGATCAACCCGAGGAATATGAATTCTCTCTGTGCCGCATCTCCGATGCGGTTCGGTAGTTCTCTAGCTTTTTTCCGCCAACGTGGATGTTCTTGTGATAGCGCCTCCCTGATAAGAACTACAGCTCCAATATAGACTACGAGCTTGAACTTACAAGGAAAACATTACACAGCTAGCAGTAAATTCCTAACGGACACTCGGAAGCGGCGCATGCGACAGCGCCTTCACCGCCCCAGCCCCGACCGCCGCGCCAAATTTCTTCAACACCCGTTCCGGCAGGTTTTCATGGGCGGTGTAGTCGACGATATCCTCAGCCTTGACCACGTCGCGCGCCACGATGTCCACTGTGCCGAAGCCATCGGCCAGCCCCATTTCGACGGCCTTGGCGCCGCTCCAGAACAGGCCGGAAAAAGTTTCCGGGGTTTCTTTCAAGCGCTTGCCGCGCCCGCTACGCACCACGGAAATGAACTGCTGGTGAATTTCGTTGAGCATGGCCTGGGCGTGCGCCTTGTGCTTGTCCGACTGCGGGCTGAAGGGATCGAGGAAGCCCTTGTTTTCGCCAGCGGTCAGCAGGCGCCGTTCCACACCCAGCTTTTCCATGGCGCCGGTGAAGCCGAAGCCATCCATCAGCACGCCCACCGAACCGACGATGCTGGCCTTGTTGACATAAATCTTGTCGGCGGCGGCGGCAATGTAATACCCGCCGGAGGCGCAAATTTCGTCGACCACCACGTACACCGGCTTGTGCGGATAGGCACGGCGCAGGCGCACGATCTCATCGACGATGATGCCGGCCTGCACCGGACTGCCGCCCGGGCTGTTGATGCGCAGCACCAGCGCCACCGAACCGGCATCGGAGAATGCCTTGTTCATGGCCGGGATGACGGCGTCGGCCGAGCCGCTGCCTTCGGCATCGATGCTGCCGTTGATTTCGATCAGGGCCGTGTGGCGCCCCAGCGATTCGGCGTCGCCGCCGTCCAGGTTGAAGTCGTACAGGGCCCACAGGCCCAGCAGCGCCAGGCCGAGAAAGGCGAAGCGGAAGAAAATCGTCCAGCGCCGCGCCGCGCGCTGTTCCTTGACGGTCGCAAACACCAGTTTTTCCAGCGTTTCGCGCTCCCAGCTGGCGCCGGTCAGCACGGGGGCCGGCTGGGGTGGATTGACGTGCTCGCTACCGATGTTATCGCTCATATTTCTCTTTGCTGGTAATTCAAAGCCGATCGAGGCTGTTGACCGATTATGCCTGAGGCGGGCGGATATGCTCGTCAGGCTGCCAGTAAATCTTGCCGTTTGCCTCGGAAACGGCAATCGGGCGCAGGCGTCCGCCTTTGCAGGGGCCGCCGGCACACTGGCCGCTGTACGGAAGATACACGGCGCCGTGGGTGGCGCACATCAGATACAGGCCGCTGCTTTCAAAAAACTCGCCTTCGTTCCAGTCCAGCTCGATCGGAACGTGGGCGCAGCGGTTCAGATAGGCGTAGGCCTTGCCCTCGTAGCGCACCACGAAGCCGGTAGCGTCGGCGCCGAAGGCGGTGACGGGAAAGCGCACGCCGCGCCCGCCCTCGGCCACGGCCTCCGAGGCGCAGATGAGCATCAGGGCGATAGGCTGGTTCATGCCCGCGTCCTCAGCCGTGTTCGCTCAGCCACCGGTGCAACTGCTGGACGGTCTCGGCCGAAAACACGTGCTCGCACCCGTGCAGCTGCTCGGCCGGGTGGGCGCCGTACTGCACCGCCACGCCGTGGGCGCCGGCATTGCTGGCCATGAGCAGATCGTGGGTGGTATCGCCGATCATCACCGTACGGCGCAGATCCTGGCCTAATTCGCGCGTCAATTCCTGCAGCATGGCCGGATGCGGCTTGGAAAACGTTTCATCGGCGCAGCGGGTCGCATCGAACAGCGACAGCAGGCCGACCGCATTCAGCGCACGGTTCAAGCCTACCCGGCTCTTGCCGGTAGCCACGCCAAGGAAGTAGCCGTCCTGGGAAAGTTCGGTCAACATCTCGCGAACGCCGTCGAACAGCACCAGTTCGTGATCCTTGGACAGGTAATGGAAGCGGTAGCGCTCGACCATGCGCGGGTACACCGACGGGTCCATGCCGGGCATAACGGCCTGCATGGCTTCGAACAGGCCCAGGCCGATCACATGCGAAGCGGCGTCGTCGCGCGGGATCGGCAAGCCCAGATCGCGCGCCGCTGCCTGTATACACTTGACGATGGTCGAGGTGCTGTCCATCAGCGTCCCGTCCCAGTCGAAGACGATCAGATCAAATTGCTTTCTTGCCATGTCATCCGGGCGCCCAGCGGGGCCCGGCTCCTTCTCATTAATCAATACGCACTATTATCGCGAAACAAGGTCCGGTTTCCCCAAGCTTACCAAGAAACGTTCGCAGTCGGCGGGCAGCGGAGCGCTCACCGTCATCGGCTTGCCGCTGTCGGGATGGGTAAACGTGATGCGGTGGGCGTGCAGGAACATGCGCTTGAGCGCGCCGCGCCCTTCGGCGGCCTTGAGCAGCACACGGTTCAGGGCGAAATCGCCGTACTTGTCATCGCCCAGGATGGGAAAGCCCGACGATGCCAGATGCACGCGGATCTGGTGGGTGCGCCCGGTCTTCAGTTCGGCTTCCAGCAGGGCGAACTGCTCCCATTTGCGCATCAGGCTGAACACCGTGTGCGATTCCATGCCGCCGGCCTGCACGCACACACGGCGCTCGCCGTCGGCGGTGGTGTATTTATGCAAAGGCAGCTTGACGTGCTGACGCGCATTCTTCCAGTCGCCCGCCACCACCGTCAGATAGCGCTTGTCGGTAACGCCGTCGCGCATCTGCTCGTGCAGATTGGTCAGCGCCGAGCGCTTCTTGGCCAGCATCAGCAGGCCGGAGGTTTCACGGTCGAGCCGGTGCACCAGTTCGAGGAACTTGGCCTCCGGCCGCGCCGCCCTTAACTGTTCGATCACACCATACGACACGCCGGAGCCGCCATGCACGGCCACGCCGGCCGGTTTATCGATGATCAGCAGCTGGGCGTCCTCGTGCAGGATGGCAAATTCGGCGCCCGGCACCACCGATGTCGGCTTTTCCGCAACACGTACCGGCGGAATGCGCACCAGATCGCCCTGCTCCAGGCGGTACAGCTGGTCGATGCGGCCCTTGTTGACCCGCACTTCGCCGGAACGGAGAATGCGGTAAATATGGCTTTTTGGAACACCCTTGCAGACGCGAAGCAGGTAGTTGTCGATACGCTGACCGGCTTCTTCTTCGGTGATGGTGACAAACTGCGCTTGAGGCTGGGCCTGTGATGAAGGGGGAACAACATCGTTTTGCTTCTTCATTTCCTCTGTCTTCCCAGAAATTCTCTCTAAGTCCTTCATTTTGAATATATAATCGACAGGCGGCGGTCAAACCTCTGCTGGTGTAAGAATTAAAACGATATTTTACACAGGGGCGTCTCCATCGGCCTCGCCAAATTGCAAATTCGATGGAAAAACGTGTACGCACATCCCTGCGCGAATCAAGGTTGCACCGTTGTTGTAATCGGATATCGCCCAAGGCTGCTGAATTGGATTGTTTGGAATATTAAGGATAAGTACCGGAAAGCTGGCCTTCTGGGTCGGCTCGCCGGATGATGGTGTCGATAACGCTCGTCGTTTTCGCCCGACCCGAAGGACGCCTCAAACGCGCCGCTTGTGAACGAAGGCCGACCCGGCCCCGCGGAGAACATACCCGCTTCAAAGTGAGCGTCTGAGCCCCAACGCCGGTCTGGCTCTTGAATTTGCTCACCGCCTGGCTTTCGCCTGTGCCCCCTGGTTCGACCGGGCTGCCGCAGGTAAGTTGCAGGTGATGCGTGCACTCGGCATGTCGATCGACCCCACCGCGCCCTGTTACGGCCGCCGCGCTTTGCCTGGCTGCGCCGTACGATAAGGCATACCCGCCCTCCAGCATCCCCTTCTAGCGTACATCCCGTGTACTTATTGCCGCTTTTCACAGAGCGGCACTGGAACGGCTTTTAGCCGCGGAGTTAATAAAAAATGAAACGCATGTTGTTTAACGCGACGCAGCAGGAAGAACTGCGCGTCGCCATTGTCGACGGTCAGAAACTGATCGATATCGATATTGAATCGGCCGGCCGCGAACAGCGCAAGTCGAATATCTACAAAGGCGTCATTACCCGTATCGAGCCGTCGCTGGAAGCCTGCTTCGTCAGCTACGGCGAAGACCGCCACGGCTTCCTGCCCTTCAAGGAAGTGGCGCGCACCTATTTCCGCGAAGGCGTGGACGTGCGCAACGCGTCGATCAAGGATGCCCTGCGCGAAGGCCAGGAAATCATGGTCCAGGTGGAAAAGGAAGAGCGCGGCAACAAGGGCGCCGCCCTGACCTCCTTCGTGTCGCTGGCCGGCCGCTATCTGGTGCTGATGCCGAACAATCCGCGCGGCGGCGGCGTGTCGCGCCGGGTCGAAGGCGAAGAGCGCCAGGAACTGCGCGAAACCATGGACAAGCTGGACCTGCCGCAAGGCATGTCGGTGATTGCCCGCACCGCCGGCATCGGCCGCAACGTCGAAGAGCTGCAGTGGGACTTGAACTACCTGATGCAGCTGTGGCGCGCGATCGAAGGCGCCGGCAAGTCCTCGCACGGCGCGTTCCTGATTTACCAGGAATCCTCGCTGGTCATCCGCGCCATCCGCGATTATTTCCAGCCTGATATCGGCGAAATCCTGATCGACACCGACGAGATTTACGAGCAGGCGCACCAGTTCATGAGCCACGTGATGCCCGACATGGTGCATCGCGTCAAGCGCTACAGCGACGACGTGCCGCTGTTCTCGCGTTTCCAGATCGAACATCAAATCGAAACGGCCTACTCGCGCACCGTGCCACTGCCGTCCGGCGGCGCTATCGTGATCGACCACACCGAAGCGCTGGTGTCGGTGGACGTCAACTCGGCCCGCGCCACGCGCGGTTCGGACATCGAAACGACCGCCTTCAACACCAACTGCGAAGCCGCTGAAGAAGTGGCGCGCCAGCTGCGCCTGCGCGACCTGGGCGGCCTGATCGTGATCGACTTCATCGACATGGAAGTGGCCAAGAACCAGCGCGAAGTCGAACAGCGCCTGAAAGATGCCCTGCACCACGACCGTGCGCGCGTCCAGATGGGCAAGATTTCCCGCTTCGGCCTGATGGAACTGTCGCGCCAGCGCCTGCGTCCTTCGCTGTCCGAAGGCAGCCATGTAACCTGCCCGCGCTGCTCCGGCACCGGCCACATCCGCGATACCGAATCGTCCGCCCTGCAGGTGCTGCGCATCATCCAGGAAGAGGCGATGAAGGAAAACTCGGCCACCATCCACGTCCAGGTACCGGTCGACGTGGCCGCCTTCCTGCTCAATGAAAAGCGCGGCGAAGTGCTGAAGATCGAGAACCGCCACCGCATCAGCGTGATCCTGGTGCCGAACAAGCACCTGGACACCCCGCACTACAAGCTCGAGCGCATCAAGCACGACGATCCGCGTCTGGAAGACAGCCAGGCGAGTTACTCGCTGGCCGACCAGGCCGAAACCGACATGGCTTACAGCAAGCGCCAGAAGGAAGAAGTCAAGCCGCGCCAGGAAGCCATGGTCAAGACCATTACCCCGGCCCAGCCGGCGCCCGTGGTCGACCGCACCGAAGCGCTCAAGCCGGTTGCCGCTCCGGCACCCGTGCTGACCGCGCCGGCAGAACAAGGCTTCTTCAGCCGCATCATGGGCTTTTTCTTTAAGAAGCCTGAGCCTGTTGTCACTGCACCTGCCCCGGTCGCCGCACCAGCGGCCAAGGCCGGCGCAACGGGCGACCGCAACAACCGTGGTCCGCGCGGCCGTGGCCGTAACGGCAAACAAGGTGGCCGCGAGCGTGACGAACGCGAGCCAGGCAAGCCAGTTGTCCAGGACGAAGCTGTCAAGGCAGCCGATGCCGAGACCAAACCGGCGCGTCCGCCACGCCCTCCACGTCCGCCGCGCGAAGCCCGCGAGCCACGCGAAGCGGCCGACGCGACCGCGCGCGCCGAGCGCCCTGAACGCGCCGAACGTCCGGAACGCGCTCCGCGTCCGCAGCGTGAACGTGCACCGGCCGCAGTGGAACTGAAGACTGAAGAACTGGCCCTGGCGCCAAGCGCCACCGCAGCGCCGATCGGCGAGCAGGCCGACCTGACCGCCGGCGCCGATCTGACCCCAGCCGTGCCGAAAACGATCACCACCATCGGCCCGAATGGCGAGCAGATCGAAGTCGAAGCGAACGGCGACGAGCCGCGCCGTCGTCGCCGTCGTGGCGGCCGTAACCGCAATCGCCGCGACCGTGACCAGGTCGAAGGCATGGAAGGCGAAAATGGCGAGACCGAGGGCGATCTGGTGGCCGACACCGCCGCCGGGGAAGCGCCGGATGCTGCCGAGGCCGCACCAGTGGAAGCCGTTGTTGCCGAGCCAGTTGCAGCCGCACCAGTTCCAGTGGCGGAATATGTTGCTCCGGCACCGGTGGAAGCCGCTCCGGTGGCTGCCGAGCCGGTGGAAGCCGCTCCGGTCGTTGCCGAGCCGGTTGCTGCCGAGCCTGTAGCGGTCGAAGCCGCACCGGTGGTGGAAGCGCCAGTCGTGGAAGCGCCAGTCGTTCAGGAGGCGCCAGTGGCCGAACCGGTCCTTGCGCAAGAAGCGGCTCCAGTCGTGGTCGAGCCGACCATCTTCACGCCGCCTGAGCCGGTTGTGGCCGAAGTGGCTGCACCCGCTCCAGCACCGGAGCCGGTTTCCGCACCAGCGCCAGCGCCAGTGCCAGCACCTGCTCCAGCACCAGCGGCCGCGATCACCGACCTGAACGATCTGCTCGGTTCGGCCGGTCTGACCCTGGCCGCCACCGATCCTGCCAAGCTGCGTGCCGCGCAGGAAGCGGCCGCTAACGCGCCGCCACCGGCGCGGGTGCGCCGTGAGCGCAAGCCGCTGCCGCCACCGGTCGATGAACCGCTGATCCAGATCGATACCCGCCAGTAAACGTCGGGGTCCCGAAAAGCCGCCATCCGCGAGGACTGGCGGCTTTTTTATTCGGTCGCCCCCGCGAACGCGGGGGACGACCGGGGCTTATAATAATGGGCCTATGACAATGTCCCGCGACACAAGCCCCGCCGATGTCCCCATGCTCGACGCCTTCCTGTACTGGCTCAAGCTCGGTTTCATCAGCTTTGGCGGACCGGCTGGCCAGATCGCGCTGATGCACACGGAGCTGGTCGAACGGCGCCGCTGGATTTCGGAACAGCGCTTCCTGCACGCGCTCAACTACTGCATGCTGCTGCCTGGTCCGGAAGCAACCCAGCTGGCCGTGTACATCGGCTGGCTGCTGCACAAAACCCGCGGCGGCATCATTGCCGGCGCGCTGTTCGTGCTGCCCTCGCTGCTGATCCTGATCGGGCTGTCGTGGATCTACATGGCCTACGGCACCTTGCCCGCCATCGCCGCCGTCCTCTACGGCATCAAACCGGCCATCGTCGCCATCGTGCTGGCGGCGGCCTGGCGCATCGGCAAGCGCACGCTCAAGAACCCGGCACTGGTCGCCATTGCGGCCTCCGCCTTCATCGCCATCGCCGTGCTGGCCCTGCCTTTTCCGCTGATCGTGCTGGGCGCCGCCGTCATCGGCGCACTCGGGGCACGCTTTGCGCCGGCGTGGTTTCAGCCGGGCGGACAGCACCCCGGCCAGCGCACGTCCTACGGAGCGGCCCTGATCGACGACCACACGCCAACGCCAGCGCACGCGCGCTTTTCGTGGACGCGGCTGGCACGCACCCTGCTGACCGGCACCGGCATCGGCGGCGCGGCCTTCGCGCTGTTGATCTATCAGTACGGCAGCGCCAGCGTGCTGGCCCGGATGGGCTGGTTTTTCACCAAGGCCGCGCTGCTGACCTTCGGCGGCGCCTACGCCGTGCTGCCGTATGTGTACCAGGGCGGCGTCGAACACTATCACTGGCTCAGTGCCACCCAGATGATCGACGGCCTGGCGCTGGGCGAAACCACGCCCGGCCCGCTAATCATGGTCAACGCCTTCGTCGGCTTCGCCGGCGGCTGGAACCACGCAGTGTCCCAGCCGGGCGCATCCGGGGTAATGGGCGCCTGCGTCGCGGCCTTCTTCACCTTCCTGCCCTCGTTCATATTTATTTTGGCCGGCGGTCCGCTGGTCGAATCGACCCGCAACCAGCTGCGCATGACCGCCCCGCTGACGGCCATCTCGGCAGCCGTGGTGGGCGTGATCGCCAGCCTGGCGGTGTTCTTCGGCCAGCATGTATTCCTGGCCGGCGAACGGCCCGACTGGGCCGCCATGGCCATCGGTGCAGCCGCGGCCGTGGCCCTGCTGCGCTACCAGGCCGGCACCATCAAACTGCTCGCCGCCTGTGCCGCGGCGGGGCTCGTGCTATCGTACCGGCATGGCTGAAAAAACTATCCTGTTCGGCGACGGCCGCTCGCCGCCGCCCGCGGTCCCGGCCGTGCTCGAGGCGCCCAGCGGCGCGCTCGCGGATGCGCTCGCGCGCCCGCTGCACGACCTGCGCATCTCCGTCACCGACCGCTGCAACTTCCGCTGCGTGTACTGCATGCCCAAGGAAGTGTTCGACAAGGATTACACCTACCTGCCGCACGCAGCCCTGCTGTCGTTCGAGGAAATCACCCGGCTGGCCCGGCTGTTCGTCGAACACGGGGTCGAAAAGATCCGCCTCACCGGCGGCGAGCCGCTGCTGCGCAAGGACCTCGAACGGCTGGTCGGCATGCTGGCGGCGCTGCGCACGCCGGGCGGACGCAAACTCGACCTGACCCTGACCACCAACGGCTCGCTGCTGGCGCGCAAAGCCCAGAGCCTGCGCGACGCCGGCCTGGACCGGGTTACCGTCTCGCTCGACGCGCTCGACGACGCCACCTTCAAGCGCATGAACGATGTCGACTTCGCCGTGGCCGATGTGCTGGCCGGGATCGATGCGGCGCACCAGGCCGGGCTGGGCCCGATCAAGGTCAACATGGTCGTCAAGGGCGGCATGAACGACCAGGAAATCCTGCCGATGGCGCGCTACTTCCGTAATACCCCGGCCATCCTGCGCTTCATCGAATACATGGACGTGGGCGCATCGAACGGCTGGAACCTTGAAGAGGTGATCCCATCGAGCGAGGTGGTACGGCGCATCGGGACCGAGATGCCGCTCGAAGCGCTGGGAGCGAACTACAGCGGCGAGACCGCCGCGCGCTGGCGCTATGCCGACGGCAGCGGCGAAATCGGCGTGATCTCCAGCGTGACACAGGCCTTCTGCAAGGACTGCTCGCGCGCGCGCCTGTCCACCGAAGGAAAACTGTTCACCTGCCTGTTCGCCACGCGTGGACACGATTTGCGCGCGCTGCTGCGCCAGGGCCGCAGCGACGCCGAGATTTCCAGCGCGCTGGCCCAGCTGTGGCGGGTGCGCGCCGACCGCTACTCGGAAACGCGCACCATCAACACCAGCGGCCTGCAGCGCGAGCGCAAGGTCGAAATGAGCTACATCGGCGGATGATGGCGCGCGACTCCATCACCGGCCTGGTGCTCGCGGGCGGACGCGGCAGCCGCATGGGCCATGTCGACAAAGGCCTGCAGCTGCTGCACGGCGAAGCGATGGCGGCGCACGTGCTGCGCCGCCTGTCGCCGCAAGTGGCGCGCATGGCCATCAACGCCAACCGGAACCTGGATGTGTATGCCGGCTTCGGCGTACCCGTGTGGCCCGACGACCTGATCGGCTTCGAAGGACCGCTGGCCGGACTGGAAACAGGTTTGCGCCGCTGCACCACCGAGCTGCTGCTCACCGCGCCGTGCGACTCGCCCTTCGTGCCGCTCGACCTGGCCGAACGCCTGTACGCGGCGCTCGGCGCGGAACAAGCCGAGCTGGCGCTGGCCGAGACGCTGGAAGGGGATCGCGTGCAGGCGCAGCCGGTATTCGCGCTGGTGCGCCGCACCGCCCTGCCCCAGCTGTCGGCCTACCTGGCCGGCGGCGGGCGGCGCATGGACGGCTGGTACGGCGGCATACGCGTGGCGCGCGTGCATTTCGACGACAGCGCAGCCTTCCGCAACATCAACACGCTGCAGGAATTGCAGCACTACCAATCGGACCGATGAACACCAGTACCCTGCAAGAGGTCACCAGCTGCCTGTCCGGCTACGATCCGGACGCGTTGCCGGTGCGCGCCGCCCAGCGCATCATCGGCGACTTCGTCACGCCCGTGAACGCCGTCGAAAAAGTCGCGCTGCGCGCTGCCCTGAACCGCGTGCTGGCGGCCGACGTCATCTCGCCCATCAGCGTGCCTGCGCACGACAATTCGGCCATGGACGGCTACGCGTTCAATGCGGCCGACCTGGCGGCCGAAGGCGCCACCACCTTGACCATCGCCGGCACCGTGTACGCCGGGCGGCCCTCAAGCCTGGTCCCGGCGCGCGGCCAGTGCGTGCGCATCATGACCGGCGGCGTGATGCCGGCCGGCTGCGACAGCGTGATCCCGCAGGAACTGGTGGCGCACATCGATGAGGCCAGCATCACCATCGGCGCAGGCGTGATCCGCGCCGGCGACAACCGCCGCTTCGCCGGCGAAGACCTGATGGCCGGCAGCGCCGCCCTGAGCAAGGGACGGGTGGTGCACGCGGCCGACCTGGGCCTGCTGGCATCGCTCGGCATCGCCGAAGTGGCGGTGCAGCGGCGCCTGCGCGTCGCGTTCTTCTCCACCGGCGACGAACTGCGCTCGATCGGCGAAGCGCTCGACGCCGGCTGTGTCTACGACAGCAACCGCTACACCCTGTACGGCATGCTGACCCGGCTGGGGTGCGAGCTGATCGACATGGGCGTGGTGCCGGACCAGCCGGAGGCGCTGGAAGCAGCCCTGCGCAGCGCCTGCGAAAACGCCGACGCGGTGCTGACCTCGGGCGGCGTGTCGGTCGGCGCGGCCGACTACACGCGCGAGATCATGGCGCGCCTTGGCGACGTCACGTTCTGGAAAATCGGCATGCGCCCGGGCCGGCCGCTGGCCTTCGGCCGGATCGCATCCAACGGCCGCAGCGCCTACCTGTTCGGCCTGCCCGGCAATCCGGTGGCGGTGATGGTGTCGTTCTACTTCTTCGCGCGCGACGCGCTGCTGCGCATGATGGGCGCCCAGGCCCCGCTGCCGCTGCTGCGCGCGCGCTCGAGCGCGGCGATTCGCAAAAAGCCTGGCCGCACCGAATACCAGCGCGGCATTCTCACGCACGGCGCCGACGGCATGCCGGAGGTAGGCATCACCGGCGCGCAAGGCTCGGGCATCCTGCGCTCGATGACCGAGGCGAACTGCATGGTGGTGCTGCACGACGAGCAGGCCAACGTGGCCGCCGGCGAGCTGGTGGACGTGCTGCTGTTCGACGGTTTGACCTGACGGAGTGTTGTATCTGCATGAAAAATTTAACATTCCTCGCAGCAAAACTATCCGCTTAAATATTCAGCACTCATAGGAGAGTTTCGTCCAGCTCAGCTATTCCCCGACGAATAGCTATCAGTGTAGTTGACAATCTGACAGAGCAAATTTCCCGCACCGCTTGATACGATTCGGGTTCCCCAACCCGTCGCCGAGCACGCCATGAAGCGTCTTGTTCTGTCGTTCGCCACCCTGGCAATGTGCGGCGCCGCGCAGGCCGGGCCGGCGCTTGCGCACTGCAGCTGGGACCGCCCCGGCCTGCGCCCGTTCATGGGCGACGTGGCCGCTGCGGTGGACCGCTACACAGATATTCCGTACGAAGTGCGCGCCCGCCTGAAGGCACGCATGGCCGAGCGCGACTTCGACGAATTCGTCACCATCGAACGCGATGCCATTGTCGGCCGGCGCCAGTACGAGGCGGGCATCCGCGAGATGCATTTCGGCGATGGACGCGTGTGCAATGTGGTCACACGCAGCAAATGGAGCGCGCAGATGCGCGAGCGCGGCCTGGTCTACTGCGAGCAGGATCACTGCATCCTGGTGCCGACCGTGTGCCGCAATGTCAGCCGCGTCACGCGGCTGGCCGTGGCCGCGCCGCCGACCGACGATGTGCCGCCCGGCCTGCCGCAGGAAGGCGGCGGCTACGCCAGCGCAGGCTGGATCATGGCGCAGGCGCGCGCCACGCAGGAGCCGGGCTGGGTCGCGGGCCACAGCCCCTCGGTACTGCCACCGGTGCCGTTCATGCCGCCGTACAGTGGCGGCATCGGAGAAGTGGCGCTGCCGGTGCCGGAAGCACCCGCATGGCTGATGTGGAGTGTGGGCGCACTGCTGATCGCCGGTGCGCGACGGCGCCGGTTTGCGTCAACATGAGCGTCGTCCCCGACCGGCGCCTAATCACCCTCGCCCGGTTCAAGGTGGGCACCGAGCATCAGCTGGGCCGCCTCGCTGGGCAGCGCTTCCACCGACTTGAGTTTGCGCGCCATCTGGCGGCTGCGCACTTCGGCGCTTTCGATGTTCTTGGCGGCCTTCTCCAGGGTCGCCTTGGTGCTGGCCAGGACGTCGCCGAATTTGGTGAACTCGGTCTTGACCGCCCCCAGCACCTGCCACACTTCGGATGAACGCTTTTCCAGCGCCAGCGTGCGAAAGCCCATCTGCAGACTCGACAGCAACGCCGACAGGGTCGACGGTCCGGCGATCGACACGCGCAGGGTACGCTGCAGGTCGTCGGCCAGGCCGGGGCGACGCATCACTTCCGCGTACAGCCCTTCGGTGGGCAGGAACAGGATGGCGAAATCGGTGGTGGCCGGCGGCGCCAGGTATTTTTCGCAAATGGTTTTCGCTTCCAGCCGCACTGCCCGTTCCAGTTCGCGCCCGGCCAGCGCCACGCCGTCGGCGTCGGCCCGTTCGGCCGCATCGGCCAGACGTTCGTACTGCTCTTTCGGGAACTTGGCGTCGATCGGCATCCACACCGGCGCCGCGCCGTCGTTCTGCCCGGGCAGCCTGATCGCGAACTCGACCCGCGCGCCGCTGCCGGCCACGGTTTCCACGTTCTTGGCGTATTGATCCGGTGTGAGCACCTGTTCGAGCAGCATTTCCAGCTGCACTTCGCCCCAGGTGCCGCGCGTTTTCACATTGGTCAGCACGCGTTTCAGGTCGCCCACGCCGATGGCCAGCTGCTGCATTTCGCCCAGGCCCTGGTGGACTTTTTCCAGCCGCTCGGAGACCTGACGGAACGATTCGGTCAGGCGCGTCTCCAGCGTGGCGTGCAGCTTCTCATCGACGGTGCGGCGCATTTCTTCGAGCTTGGCGGCATTGTCGGTTTGCAGTTCGCGGATCCTGGTTTCCAGCGTGGCGCGCACTTCCAGCATGCGCTGGGCGTTCGACTCGGTCAGCGTGCCCAGGGTTTGATTGAGCGTGTCGGCAAAGCGCTTGAGCGCGGCGGCCTGTTCCTCGCGCCCGCTGGCGGCGATCTGGTGGATCTGCTGGCGCATGCTGTCGAGCTGCTGGACGGTGGCGGCGTGCGATTGCGCCAGCGTGGTCGACAATTCCTGGCGCGTAGCCTGGGCGCTGCCGTGCACTTCGCTGCGCAGCAGCTGTTCGATGCGGTCCAGACGTTCGGCGTTGCCGCCGCGCCCGCGCAGCAGCAGCGCGGCCTGCAGGATCACGGCCAGCGTGCCGATCGCCAGCAGCAGCATGAACTGGGTGTCGGACATCAGTCGGCCTTGTTGCGCATCCAGTCGGCGGTGCCGTAGAACGACTCCATCAGACGCAGGCGCAGGCCTTCGTCGATGCCGACGTCCTCCATCGCCCAGGCCATGGCGCGCAGCCACTGATCGCGCTCGCTGGTGCCGATGGCAAACGGCAGGTGGCGCGCACGCAGGCGCGGATGGCCGTAGCGTTCGACGAACAGGTCCGGGCCGCCCATCCAGCCGGACAGGAACATGAACAGCTTGTCGCGCGAGCCGTCGGTAGCGGGAGGATGCAGCGCGCGCAGTCCGGCGAACTCCGGTTCGAGCTCCATCAGGTCGTAAAAGCGGTCGACCATCTCGCGTATGCGCGCTGCGCCGCCGATGACGTCGTACAGGGTTTGTGTTTCGGGCTTCGATTCTTCCATGCCCGCCATGATAACGCACGATCTACACCAGGGTAAGTCGGCGCTGCCGGCGTGTGGACGACCAGCTGGCCATGTCGAGTTCAGAGCGCATGTCCGCGCAGGCGGCCAGCAGGCGGTCGGCCTGGGCGCGCGTGACGCCGCTGTTCAAGGTCAGGCGCACCAGCGCGCGGTTCTTGGCCGTGGCCGGGGCGCAGAATACCGCGCCGTAGATGGCGCGCCGTTCCAGCGCCTTGCGCAGTGCCAGCACCTGCGGTTCGGTCCCGGCTTCGAGCGCGATGATCTGCTCGGTGCCGTCGCTGACGTTGTAGCCCAGCTCGTGCAAGCCTTCCCGGACATGGGCGGCGGTGCGGTGCAGGTCCAGCCGGCGGGTGTCGGCCGCGGCGATGAAGTCGAGCGCGCCGTCGAACCAGGCCAGTTCGTGCTCGAGCAGGCAGGAACTGAAGATGGCGTGGCGCGACTCGGACAGGAAGTAGCCCTTGAAGCGGCTCGAACAGGTCAGGATGCCGGCGCGCCCGGCAAAGGCCTTGGCCAGCGAGGCGGTGCGAAAATGCACCCGTTCGGCCAGGCCCATGCCAACCACGATGCCGGCGCCGCGCGGGCCGTGGGTGCCGAGCGAATGCGATTCGTCGACAATCAGGATGCTGCCGCTGCGCTCGGCGATGTCGACGATGTCGTGCAGCGGGGCGATGCTGCCGTTCGTACTATATAGCGCGTCGACGACGATCACTCCGGCGCCGTGGCGCGCGACCTGGCGGCGCAGATGGCCGGCGTCGTTGTGCAGGAAGGGCACGCCGCTGGCCCGGGCCGACTGCACGCCCTCCCACAGCGAGGCGTGGGCCAGCATGTCGAGGTAGACCGGCACGCCGGGCGCGGCGATGGTCTGGAGCAGACCGACGTTGGCGGCCCAGCCGGACTGGGCCAGCACGCTGTCTTCCGCCTGCATGAAGGCGGCCAGTCTGGCTTCGAGCCGGTGCTGGCTGCTGCCTTGCTGCAGGAACACCGAGGACATCAGCATGCCGGCCTGGCTGGCGCGCAGGCTGTCGGCCTGGATCCGCAACAGTTCGGCCTGGCCGGCGATACAGAGGTAATCGTTGCCAGCGAGCATGATCGCATTCGCGGCGGCCGGTGCCCATACGTGCAGGTGCTCGCCGCCGAGCAACTTGTCCACCCTTGTCACATAATGCTCATCCATTCTCTTGGTAACGAACGTTGGCAGACTTTTCTCGGCAGCTTGGCGTTCCCGAACTTGATTTTGCACAGAAAACATGATTGCTCCTTGTCAAAGAAATCTTGATTTTCTGCCGGCATTTTTTGTCAATCGGCTAACATGCTTGTTTATTGATCTAAATCAAATTGATATGCATCAACTGGTTACAGAATGAAACTAATTTCATTCATATTCCGCAAAGCAGGCCTGACAACTCGAGGGAGGTCGCGCCTGGCCGGTACCCGATTCGTCAAGTCCATGGGCATAGCCGCACGCACGTTACATGCCCTTGCCCAGCCGCTGCGCCAGGCACTGGTGAACTGGCTGCTCCGCCACGAGCGCCGGCACGATCACGCCACCTGGCGCTTCATCCTCCTTGCATGGGTCGGCTGCATCGGCATGCCGCTGTATTACTTTGTGTGGACCTACTGGTTTCCGCAGCGGTTTGAAAGCCTGGGCTGGCGCCTGCTGGGCGTGGCCATGTGTCTGCCGGCACCATGGGCGCACCGCTTCATGAACGAGCGCTGGCGCGGGATTTACCTGTTTTCCGCCGTCACCTACGTGCTGCCGTTCTTCTTCACCTTCATGTATCTGATGAACCATGGCGCGCCGGTGTGGGCCCAGTCGCTGCTGATCGCGCTGACGGTGCTGTTTCACTTCCCGCTGTGGTGGGCGCTGATGTCCTTCGTGAGCGGTTGCGCGCTGGCGTGCGCAACGTTCGCGCTGATCGACGATCCGGCCTTTCTGATCAGTACCAAGGTGTTGGAGCAATTGCCCCTGTACTTCTTTACCATCGTCGTGGTGTCGGCCGTCAAGGTGGGCCGGCGCGTGCTGGCCCAGGAAAAGCTGGCCGGCATGGCGCAGGGGCTGGCGACGGTGTCGCACGAATTGCGCACGCCGCTGCTGTCGGTCGATGCCAGCGTGCGCGGGCTGGCGCGCCGGCTGGCACGGGCCGAACAGGCGACTGCCGCCGAACGGACCGCCATGAACGAGGCGATGGGACGCATTCAATATGAAGTGCGCCACATGAATCACATGATCGATTTGTTCTTGCTGTCGGCCACGGCGGTCAATGCCAAACTGGACCCGACCGAAATTGTGTCGATGGAGCATGTGGTCGAGGGGGTGATCCTGCGCTACCCGTTTTCCTCGCAGCAGCAGCGGGCAGCGGTCCAGGTGGAGGTGCGCGGGGATTTCCGCTTTGCCGGCCAGTACGAATTGTCGGTGGTGGTGCTGCTCAACCTGCTGCGCAATGCGCTCAAGGCCCTGCATCGCGCCGGCAAGGGCCGGGTGCGCATCATTGTCGACGGGGGGCGCGCCGTGCCGCGCCTGCTGTTCATCGATACCGGCTGCGGCATCGCCGCGCGCGAACTGCCGCGGATTTTCAAGCGCTTTTATTCCTATCCATCCAGATCGGGGGCGGGCATCGGCCTGGCCTTGTGCAAGGAAATCATGGATGCCTGGCAAAGCAGCATCCGCTGCGTCTCGCGCGAAGGCGCCTACACCATATTCATTCTGGAATTTCCCGCGTCGACCCCGGCGCAACCCCGCCTGAGTAGCCCGACGGCATCACCCGAGCAAGCGACATGCAATTACCCATCTACCAGCATCCCAGCCTGACCGTCCTGGTCGACGACAGCGACAGTTTCCTGCAGAGCCTGTCTTTCCAGCTTGACCCTTCGTTGGCCAATCTGCGCTTTTCCGACACGCGCAGCGCGCTGGCCTGGCTTCACGGCCAGGCCGGCACGCAGGATGCCGGCCTGTGCGCGACCTTCGACACCTATCCAGTGGCACAGCAGCAATGCAGTGTGGCCTTTGATATCGACCAGATCCACCGCATCCGTTTTCAGCGGAAGCGTTTCCTGACCCCGTCGGTCCTGGTGGTGGATTATTCGATGCCGCAGATGAACGGGGTCGAGCTGTGCGAAGCGATCCGCCACCTGCCCTGTAAAAAGATTCTGTTTACCGGGGTGGCGGATGAGAAGGTCGCGGTGGATGCGTTCAACCGCGGTTTGATCGACCGCTACATCAAGAAGAGCGACGACGATGCGCTCGACCGGCTGGAAGAGGAAATCCAGGTTTTGCAGCACGCCTATTTCGCGGCCCGCTCGGAACCGCTGCGCGACCTGCTGGCGCTGCACAATTATGGCTTCGTCAGCGATCCGGCAGTGTGCGCGCTGGTGCGCGAGATCGTGGCGCGCGACGGCATTGTCGAGCATTACCTGTATCCGAGTCCGGCCGGGATTTTGATGTACGACAGCCGTGGCAGGGCCCAGTTGATGGTGGTGGAAACCGACGCGGGCATGAATGCGCATTATGAAATGGCCTGCGATAACGATGCCCCGCCCGCGCTGCTGAGCGCGCTGCGCGAACGCTGCATCATCCCCTACTTTCCCGAAGGCGACGGCATGTACGCGCGCCACTTCGCACGCGGCTGGCACAAATACACCCGGCCGGCGCAACGCTGCAAGGGCATCCAGCAGTATTACTGGGCCCTGTTTCCGCTCGAACCGGGCGACCTGGAGCCGCCGGCCCACAGCTTCGCCGAATTCCTCAGCGAGCGCGACGCGCTGGCCTGATCAAGCCTCGCGCAGGGTTTGCAAGGGCGGCTGGCGCAGCACCTTGCGCAGCCCCCATGCCCCGCCGGCAATGGCGCACACGGCGCCGGCGCCCAGGCCGGCCAGCCACACCACGGGGCTGAAACTCCACGAAAACTTGAACTGGTAGGTGGCCAGGGCCCAGCCGAGCGCGGCGGCACCGCTGGCGGCCAGCAGGCCGGACAGGCCGCCCACCATGCAAAACTCGATCCATTGCGCGCGCGACAACTGGCGCCGGGTGGCGCCCAGTGCGCGCAGCAGACCGGCTTCGCGGGTGCGCTCGGCTTGCGAGCCCATCAGCGCCGCGTACAGCACCAGCACGCCCGATACCAGGGTGAACAGGAACAGGAATTCCACTGCCGCCACCACCTGGTCCAGCACTTCCTGCAACTGGCGCACGATGCCGCTGATGTCGACCACGGTCAGGTTGGGATAGGTGCGCACCAGCTCGTTGCCCAGCTGGCGTGCCTGGGGCGGCAGGTGGAAGGCGGTCATGAAGGTACGTGGCGCCTCCGCCATGGCGGCCGGATTAATAATCACAAAGAAATTGGCGCGCATCGAGCCCCACTCCAGCTTGCGCAAGCTCGTCACCGTCGCTTCCACCGGCAGGCCGCCCATGTCGAAGCGCATGCGGTCGCCCAGCTTCAGACCCAGGGTCTTGGCCAGGCCCTGCTCGACCGAGGCTTCCACCACACCGGGGCCGTCGCGGTACCAGCGTCCGGCCACGACCTCGTTGCCGGTCGGCAGGCTGGACGTGGTCGACAGATTGAATTCGCGCTCGCCCATGCGGCGCGCTTCCTCGCTGGCAGGCACCAGTGGCGCGCCATTGACTGCCACCAAGCGTCCTCGAATCATGGGAAACATTTGCAGCTCGGGCACCCTTGCCGCGCGTAAACGCTGTTCGACCTCGTTCTTCTGTTCCGGTTGGATATTGATGACGAAGCGGTTGGGGGCGTCCGGCGGGGTGGCCGTGCGCCACGCCGTCATCAGGTCGCCGCGCACCACGGTCAGCAGCAGCAAGGCCATCAGGCCGAGCGAGAGCGCGACCACCTGCACCACCGTGGCTGCCGGGCGCCGCTGCAGCGAGGTGACGGCAAAGCGCCAGGCCTGGTTGCGCAAGGCCGGGCGCAGCTGTTTGAGCACGCGCAAGCCCAGCCAGGCCACCAGGGCCGACACCACGAAAGCGCCGAGGAAACCGGCGCCGGTGACGGCGGCCAGGCGGGCATCCCCGGCTTGCCACAGCAGCAGCGCGCCGAATGCGCCCAATCCCAGCCCGTAGGTGGCCAGGGCGGCCGGCCGGGGCGCGGCCTGTTCGCGCCGGATCACGCGGTTGTGCGGAACATTGCGCAGTTGCAGCACCGGCGGCAGGGCGAAGCCGACCAGCAGCAGCATGCCGGTGCTCAAGCCTTGCAGGGCCGGCAGCAGCGACACCGGCGGCAAGTCGGTGCTGACCAGGCTGCCGAGCAACTCCAGCAAGATATAGTGGGCGCCGAAGCCGGCCAGCACCCCGATGACGCTGCCGGCCAGCCCGACCAGCACGAATTCGATCAGATACATTGCCGTGACCTGGTTTTGGGTCATGCCCAAACAGCCCAGCATGGCGCAGGCATCCAGATGGCGCAGCATGAAGCGGCGCGCGGCCATGGCAACGGCCACGGCGGCCAGCATGGCCGACAGCAGGCCCACCAGCGAAAGGAAGCGGTCAGCGCGTTCCAGGGTGGCGCGCATTTCCGGGCGGCCGTTTTCGAGCGACTCGACGCGCACGCCCCTGACCTTCTGGTCCTTGATCTGTTGGCTCAGCCATTGCTGGTAGGCGTCGACCTGGCGGCGGTCGTTGGGGTTGGGGCCGGCCACCTGCATGCGGTAGGTCACGCGCGCGCCATCGCTGGTCAGGCCGGTGCCCGGCAGGTCGGCCAGGGCCAGCATCACGCGCGGCGCGAAGCTGGAAAAGGCCGCGCCGCGGTCCGGTTCGCTGGCGATCAATTGCTCGATGCGAAATTCGCGATCGCCCAGGCGCAGGCGCTGGCCGAGTTTGGCGTTCAGCGCGGTTAACAGATTGGCGTCGACCCATACCGTGCCGGGCGCCGGGGTGGCGGCGGTCGGGGTGCCGATGGCGGCACTGGCTTGCTCTGGATCGGTGCTCAGTTTGAGCCGGCCGCGCAGCGGATAGCCGGGCGACACCGCCTTGAGCGCGGCCAGCATGGCTTGCGAGGCATCGCCCTCACCGGCCTGGGCCATGCTGAAAAATGTGACGGTGTCGGCCATGCGCAGGCCGCGCCGCCCGGCTTCGGCGCGCCAGCCGGGCGCCACCGGCTGATCGGAATTGACCAGCAGGTCGGCGCCGAGCAGCTTGTTGGCGTCGCGTTCCAGGCCGCTCCTCATGCGCTCGATGAAGAAGCCCACCGAACTGAGCGCGGCCACCGCCACGATCAGCGCCAGCAGCAGAAAACGCAGTTCGCCCGCGCGCCAGTCGCGCGCACTCATGCGCATCGCTTGCTTGAACATGGGCGCCAGCCTCAGTGCGGGATGGCCGCGAAATAGCGCTCGACTTCGTCGAGATAGCCCAGGCGCGTGTCCGGGTCGAGGAACGCAGCCTTGAAACTATTGCGCGCCAATTGCTTGGCGTGGTCGCGCGTTAATGGCAGCGCCGCGAAGGCCGCTTCGAAATTGGCATTGATATAGCCGCCGAAATATGCCGGATCGTCCGAATTGACGGTCACGGCAAGCCCCTCGTTCAGCAGGCGCAGCAGATTGTGCTTGGCCATGTCGTCGAACACCCGCAGTTTCACGTTCGACAGCGGGCACACGGTCAGGGCGATCTGTTCGCGCGCCAGCCTGTGCGTCAGGGCGGTGTCTTCCAGGCAGCGCACGCCATGGTCGATGCGTTCGACGTTGAGCACGTCGAGCGCCGTTTCGATATAGGCGGGCGGGCCTTCCTCGCCGGCATGGGCGACCAGGTGCAGGCCCAGCTGACGGCAGCGCTCGTAGACGCGGGCAAATTTCTCGGGTGGATGGCCGCGTTCGGAGGAATCGAGCCCCACGCCGATCAGCTTATCGCGATACGGCAGCGAGGCTTCCAGGGTGAGCAGCGCATCGTCCTCGGACAGGTGGCGCAGGAAGCACATGATCAGGGTGGCGCTGACGGGGCTGTCCTGGCAGGCGCGCCAGATGCCGCTGATTACCGTCTCGAAGGGCACGCCGCGCGCGGTATGGGTTTGCGGATCGAAAAAGATTTCCGTGTGCAGGACGTTGTCGGCCCGGGCGCGCGCCAGATAGGCGGCCGTCATGTCGTAAAAATCCTGCTCTTTCAACAGAACACTGGCACCTGCGTAATAAATGTCGAGAAACGATTGCAGATCGGTGAATGCGTATGCTTGACGCAGCGCCTCGACCGAGGGATAGGCCAGCGTGACGCCATTCCTTTGCGCAAGATCAAATATTAATTCAGGCTCGAGTGAACCTTCGATATGGATGTGCAATTCTGCTTTCGGCATTGCGCGCAGCACCTGGCGCATCTGGTCGTTCAGCATGGACTCTCCGTTCATTGATCGGTGTGCAATTTTCATGGCCGGGCGGAAGGGTAAAGCCGGCCGATTTGCCAGTGTACCGCATGCGCGCGCGGGCATAAGCCGGGCACCGGTTTTGTGTGACACGGGACGATTTGCGTGCGACATCGGGCGCCGAGTTCGTGCACTATCGATATGGCTTCTGGTGACATGGCGCACTATGATCGACAAGGTCGGAATGCGCTGTGATGCAAGCATGTAAAAGCAGCATCGAAAAGCTAAAAAAGCCACACACCCAGCTTGCGGGATATTGAACATTTTACTTATTAATCAACTAGTTAAGGCCGTTACAATCGCTTGCACGACATTACTTTGACTTCCGGAACTATTAGGCACATAATAAATTTCATAGGCGTAAGAAGACGTTGTCCCCACGCGCAAATCCCCGGGCAAACCCGGTAAAAAAAACAAACATTGATACGTGTTTTTTGTTTCAGGAAATTGAAGCAAACAAACCTCCGTAACGATCCGACAAGGAGCACGCCCAACGACACCAGGCCTGGCTGGAACGCCACCGGTAGGACTGCCAGTGATATGAAGTAGTGACAGCACATTAAAGGACATTCAAATGACCATTTTTGACAACTACGCAGCCCGCTACGAGCGTACCCGCGAAGAGGAATATTCCCTCACTGAGTATTTGGCCTTGTGCAAGAAAGACAGGCTCACGTACGCCAGCGCGCCGGAACGCATGCTGGCGGCAATCGGCGAGCCAACACTGGTCGATACGCGTAACGACACGCGCTTGTCGCGCATCTTCGCCAACAAGGTCATCAAGATCTACCCTGCCTTCAAGGACTTCTACGGTACCGAGGAAGTGATCGAGCAGGTCGTGTCCTATTTCCGCCATGCCGCGCAAGGACTGGAAGAGCGCAAGCAAATCCTTTACCTGCTCGGTCCGGTCGGCGGCGGCAAGTCTTCGATCGCCGAAAAGCTCAAGTCGCTGATGGAACAGGTGCCCTTTTACTGCCTGAAGGGCTCGCCGGTGAACGAATCGCCGCTGGGCCTGTTCAACGAGGAAGAGGACGGCGCCATTCTGGAAGAAGACTTCGGCATTCCGCGCCGCTATCTGCGCACCATTCCGAGTCCGTGGGCGGTCAAGCGTCTGCACGAATACAACGGCGACATCAACAAGTTCCGCGTGGTCAAGCGCTACCCCTCGGTGCTGAAACAGATCGCCATTTCCAAGACCGAACCGGGCGACGAAAACAACCAGGATATTTCTTCGCTGGTCGGCAAGGTCGACATCCGCAAGCTGGAAGACTATGCCCAGGACGATCCGGACGCCTACAGCTATTCGGGCGGCCTGTGCCTGGGCAACCAGGGCCTGATGGAATTCGTCGAAATGTTCAAGGCCCCCATCAAGGTCTTGCACCCGCTGCTGACGGCCACCCAGGAAGGCAACTACAAGGGTACCGAAGGCTTCGGCGCGATTCCCTTCGACGGCATCGTGCTGGCCCACTCCAACGAGTCGGAATGGAAAACCTTCCGCAACAACCGCAATAACGAAGCGTTCCTGGACCGGATTTACATCGTCAAGGTGCCCTACTGCCTGCGCGTCTCCGACGAGATCAAGATTTACGACAAGCTGCTGCGCAATTCCTCGCTGGACAAGGCGCCCTGCGCGCCCGGCACCTTGCGCATGATGGCCCAGTTCGCGATCCTGTCGCGCCTGAAGGACCCGGAAAACTCCAGCATTTTTTCCAAGATGCTGGTCTACGATGGCGAAAACCTCAAGGACACCGATCCCAAGGCCAAGTCGATGCACGAGTATGTCGACTACGCCGGGGTGGACGAAGGCATGAACGGGCTGTCGACGCGCTTTGCCTTCAAGATCCTGTCGAAGGTCTTCAACTTCGACAACACCGAAGTGGCCGCCAACCCGGTGCACCTGCTGTACGTGCTGGAGCAGCAGATCGAACGCGAGCAGTTCGCGCCGGAAGTCGAGCAGCGCTACCTGTCCTATATTAAGGAGCACCTGGCGCAGCGTTATGTCGACTTCATCGGCAAGGAAATTCAGACCGCCTATCTGGAAAGCTACTCCGAGTATGGCCAGAACATTTTCGACCGGTATGTCACGTTCGCCGATTTCTGGATCCAGGACCAGGAATTCCGCGATCCGGACACCGGCGAGAGTTTCGACCGCGAATCGCTCAACGCCGAACTGGAAAAGATCGAGAAGCCGGCCGGCATCAGCAATCCCAAGGATTTCCGCAACGAGATCGTCAACTTCGGTCTGCGGGCCCGCGCCACCAACGGCGGCAAGAATCCGGCCTGGACCAGCTACGAGAAATTCCGCACCGTGATCGAGAAGAAAATGTTCTCGAACACGGAGGAATTGCTGCCGGTGATTTCGTTCAACGCCAAGGCCAGCGCCGAGGATGCCAACAAGCACGCCGACTTTGTCGCGCGCATGGTGGAAAAAGGCTATACGGCCAAGCAAGTGCGCTTGCTGTGCGAGTGGTACCTGCGCGTGCGCAAGTCGTCGTAAGGGCCGCGGGCGGGCGGCGCAGCCCTGGCCGCGCGCCCATGTCCGGTGTGCCAAGCGGGAACCTGGCGATCGCGTGATAATAGAGTGCGAGATCGCTGGAATTCCGCCCACAGCGGGGCGTTGCATCGCAACAGGATGAAAGCAGGAGGCCCGTTTTGACTTATCTTATCGACCGACGCTTGCAAGGCAAGAACAAGTCTGCCGTGAACCGCGAGCGCTTCCTTCGTCGCTACAAGAGCCAGATCAAGGATGCGGTCGGGCGTGCGATCAAGGGTCGCTCGATCACCGACATCGAAAATGGCGAGAAGGTATCGATTCCCGTCAAGGATGTGAACGAGCCGAACTTCGGCCATGCCCACGGCGGCGTGTGGGAAACCGTTAATCCAGGAAACAAGGAATACCAAAAAGGCGACCAGTTCAACCGTCCCAAAGGGGGCGGCGGTTCCGGGCGCGGCAAGGCCGGCAATAGCGACCAGCAGAGCGAGGACGATTTCATCTTCGAACTGTCGCGCGAAGAATTCATGAATTACTTCTTCGAGGATCTTGAGCTGCCGAACATGGTCAAGACCCAGCTGACCGCCACCACCGAATTCAAGAACCAGCGTGCCGGCTACAATATTTCCGGCACGCCCTCGAACATCCATGTGCTGCGCTCCCTGCGCGGCGCGCTGGGCCGGCGCATCGCTGTCGGCGGCGGTTCGCGCAAGCTGGTGCAGGCGGCCGAGGACGAACTGGTGGCCCTGCTCGAAGACGGGGTGGCGCTGGACGATCCGCGCGTCGTCGAACTCAAGCACAAGATTCACCAGCTGCACACGCGTCTGCTGGCGATCCCCTGGATCGACCCGTTCGACCTGCGCTACAGCAACCGCATCAAGGTGCCCAAGCCCATGACCCAGGCCGTGATGTTCTGCATCATGGACGTGTCCGGCTCCATGGATGAAAGCCGCAAGGATACCGCCAAGCGCTTTTTCATCCTGCTGTATTTATTCCTGAAACGCGCCTACGACAAGATCGAGGTGGTCTTCATCCGTCACCACACGGCTGCCTCCGAAGTGGACGAAGAGGAATTCTTCCATTCGCGCGAGTCGGGCGGCACCGTGGTGTCGTCGGCGCTGAACCTGCTGACCAAGGTGATCAGCGAGCGCTACGGCAGCGGCGAATGGAACAGCTACGTGGCCCAGGCCTCGGACGGCGACAACTGGGACAACGATTCGGTGCTGTGCAAGCAGCTGCTGATTAATACCATCATGCCGCGGGTGCAGTATTACACCTATGTGGAGATTACCGACGGCCCGCCGCAAAACCTGTGGGAGCAGTATGCCGAAGTGTCCGACCACCATTCGAACTTCGCCATGCAAAAGATCGTGACGCCCGCCGATATTTATCCGGTGTTTCGCGAACTGTTTAAGAAACAGCCGAAATAGGCGCCGCACCGGCGGACTACTGCAACCATTTATCGCGCACCGAGGTGCCTATGCCAAGAGATCCGAAAAACCCGCGCGCCTTGCCCGAGCAGTCGGAATGGACCTTCGACCTGATCGAGCACGCGCACGAAGAAATCCGTCGCGTGGCCAAGAAGTTTGGCCTCGACACCTATCCGAACCAGCTGGAAATCATTACCGCCGAGCAGATGATGGATGCCTACACGTCGGTAGGCATGCCGGTCTCGTACAACCACTGGTCGTTCGGCAAGCATTTCCTGTCGACCGAGAAAAGCTACAAGCGCGGGCAGATGGGCCTGGCGTACGAGATCGTAATCAATTCCAATCCCTGCATCGCTTACCTGATGGAGGAAAACAGCCTGACCATGCAGGCGCTGGTGATCGCCCACGCGGCGTATGGCCACAATTCCTTCTTCAAGGGCAATTACCTGTTCCGCACCTGGACCGATGCCGACGCCATCGTCGACTACATGGTGTTCGCCAAGAATTACATCGCCGAATGCGAGCAGCGCCACGGGATCGACGCCGTCGAGCTGCTGCTCGACTCCTGCCACGCGTTGCAGAATTACGGGGTGGACCGCTACAAGCGTCCGGCCAAGCTGTCGATGGCGCAGGAAAACGCGCGCCAGAAGGAGCGTGAAGAGTACGCCCAGTCGCAAGTCAACGCACTGTGGCGCACGGTGCCGCGGCGCGACGAGGAACTGGCCGACAAGGCGGTGCCGCGCTTCCCGCCCGAGCCGGAAGAAAACCTGCTGTACTTCATCGAGAAATATGCGCCGCTGCTGGAACCCTGGCAGCGCGAACTGGTGCGCATCACGCGCAAGATTTCCCAGTACTTTTATCCGCAACGCCAGACCCAGGTGATGAACGAGGGCTGGGCCACCTTCTGGCACTACACCATCCTGCACGAGCTCTACAAGGAAGGCGTGGTGGGCGACGGCTTCATGCTCGAATTCCTGCAAAGCCATACCAATGTGGTTTACCAGCCGGCCGCCACCAGTCCCTATTACAGCGGCATCAACCCGTACGCGCTGGGCTTTGCCATGATGACCGACATTCGCCGCATCTGCGAAGCGCCCACCGACGAAGACCGGGAATGGTTCCCCGACATCGCCGGCAGCGATTGGCGGCAAACCCTCGACTTCGCCATGCGCAATTTCAAGGATGAAAGCTTCATCGCCCAGTACCTCTCGCCCAAGCTGATCCGCGACTTCCACTTCTTCGCCGTACTCGACGACGACAAGAGCGACAAGCTGACCATCTCGGCCATCCACGACGAGCGCGGCTACCGCTACGTGCGCCAGCAGCTGGCCGAGCAATATAACTTGGGCAACCGCGAGCCCAATATCCAGGTCTGGCAGGTCAACACCCGCGACGACCGCGCCCTGACCCTGCGCCATACCCAGTTCAACCGGCGCCCCTTGAACCAGCATGCCCAGGAAGTGCTCAAGCATGTGGCGCGCCTGTGGGGCTTCGATGTCCGGCTCGACACGGTGGACCCGGGCGGAAACGTGGTCAGCACCTTGGAGTGCAAACGGGAAAAACGCAACCGTTGATCTGGATCAATAGCGGTTCAATCACGTTTTTGAGTTATTGCGACGGCGCCCGAGGGCGCCGTCGCCGTTTCTGGCCCCCGCCACGCCCCGTACAGCCGGATTGCGCCGCCCCCTCCGGGCGCACACCCGCCGATTTCAACAGGGCGTCGCCAGCGGCTGAAACTGGCTATAGTGGTCATAAATGCCACACCGGCGACAAAGCTTGTTCGTGTCGCAACAAATGCAGACGTGTTAACTACGGTGTCATTCCAGTAATTCCGCATAATGCCTTGTTTGCGGAAATACACGATAATACTGGGGCTCAAGGTATTGCATTTTCCGCATAAATGATGCAACAAATTACCCGGAACCAGGGCCTTGAAAACCTTTTCAACCCTCCGAATCGAACCGGTTTCGGAGTACAAAAAGGCATGTGCAAAAAAGAATTCGTAGGTATAATTCGCCGACGTCCCGGATACGGCTCATGGTTTTGTCGTGTTTAGTGGGTTTAATAGCTACAAAAAAAGAGTTGGTATTGGAGAAAGCAGGCATGAATTTTTCGCATGAGAAGAACCCCGGGAAGAATTTCACAGGCATTGCGGTCGTTATCCTGATTCACGCGCTGGTTGCATGGGGTATCGTCAGCGGGCTCGGCACCCGCATGGTCACTAAAATGACCGAAGCCGTGGAGACAAAGATCATTGAAGAGGTGAAGCCGCCTCCACCGAAGGAAGTGCCGCCGCCTCCTCCACCGCCGGAAACCAAGGCGCCCCCGCCGCCATTCATCCCGCCGGTCGAAGTCAACGTGCAGCAGCCGCCGCCGCAGCAGAACGTGATCGCCAACACGACCACCGCCAAGCCGGCCACGACCGATATCCGTCCACAAGCGCCGGCTACGCCGGGGCCTGTCGCCGCCAACCCGAATCCGGTGCGTGTCGCCGCGGTGGCCGATTTCAACACTTGCGCAAAACCAGAGTGGCCTAAAGCCTCCCTGCGCAACGAGGAAACC
This sequence comes from uncultured Oxalobacteraceae bacterium, assembly GCA_946480015.1. The sequence continues at coordinate 35,913 of CAMLIL010000051.1, forward strand.
GGCACCGTGACCTTGCAGTTCCTGATTGGTACCGATGGCCGTGTGGCCGACTCCAAGGTCCTCAAGTCGAGCGGCTTCCGCGACCTGGACAAGGCGGCGTTGGTGGGCATTAGCAAGTGCCGCTTCAAACCCGGAATGGTGGACGGCAAACCGGAGCAAGCCTGGATGAGCATGCAGTACGTCTGGACGCTGGAGTAAAACCGAGACGGCAGTACTTTTAAGTCTCACACTGTGAGTTTCGTTGTCATTATGTTCAGCGAACTGATTATTTTTATAAATTTGGAGGAAGCATGTTTAAGAATACCCGTTTGTCCGCTGTCCTGGCGGCTGTCCTGTTCTCGGTCACAGCAGCTGCGGCGCTGGTTTCCACGCCAGCTTTTGCTGACGCGCCTGCTTCGGCAGCAGCGGCCGCACCGGCAGCTGACGCACCGGCAGCTGACGCAGCGGCCCCGGCTGCAGCTCCAGCAGCCGAAGCAGCACCAGGCAAGGAAGCCAAAGAAGCCGTCAAAAATCCTTACGGTATCGAAGCGCTGTGGCACGAAGGTGACTTCGTATCCAAAGGCACCCTGATCATCCTGTCGCTGATGTCGATGGGTTCGTGGTACATCCTGATCACCAAGCTGATCGACCAGGCCAAGATTTTCAAGCAGTCGAAAGAGACTTCGGCCAAGTTCTGGAAAGCCTCGTCGATCGCCGCCGGTTCGGCAGCCCTGAAAGAAGGCTCGCCATTCCGCTTCATCGCCGAGACCGGCACCAAGGCGTCCCAGCACCACGACGGCGCCCTGCTCGAGCAGATCGACCTGTCGACCTGGGTGACCATGTCGATCCAGCGCGCTGTGGAAAAAGTTCAGTCGCGTCTGCAAGACGGCCTGTCCTTCCTGGCAACCGTAGGTTCGACCGCACCGTTTATCGGTCTGTTCGGTACCGTGTGGGGTATTTACAATGCACTGACCGCCATCGGTATGTCGGGGAACGCATCGATCGACAAGGTGGCAGGTCCAGTGGGTGAAGCGCTGATCATGACCGCCTTCGGTCTGTTCGTGGCGGTGCCTGCCGTTCTGGGTTACAACTGGCTGGTGCGTCGTAACAAGAGCGCCATGGAAGACGTGCGCTCCTTCTCGGCTGACGTGCACTCGGTGCTGATCTCCGGTGCCATGTCGACCTCCGAAGCTGGCCGTGCCGCCGGCGCTAAAAAGATTGGATAAATCATGTCGATGAGTGTCGGCTCCGATAGCGGAGATGAAGATGCAGTCATGTCAGAGATCAACACGACGCCGCTCGTCGACATCATGTTGGTTCTGCTGATCATCTTCCTGATTACGAGCCCGGTCGTCCTCAAGCTGCAAAAAATTAAGCTGCCTGAGGAAGTCAACCAGGTCATCAAACCTACGCCGGAAGACGTTAACATCGTTGTCAACAAAGATGGCGACATGTACTGGAACCAGACCAAGCTCGAGAACACCGATGCCCTGTTCGAGTTTCTGAAAAAGGAATCGGTCAAGCTGCCGCAACCAAAAGTACATGTGCGCGGCGATCAGGAAACGAAATACGAGTTCATCGGCAAGGTGATCTTCACTGCACAACGTGCTGGGATTCAACGGGTCGGCTTCATTACCGAGACGCCTGACAAGAATTAATGTCTTCGCCGCCGCCAGCCTGGCTGGCCGCGGTGGAATGCCCAGATTTGAAAAGGAAACACTATGTCTATGAATGTCGGGGGTTCTGGCGCCCAAGGGGCCGATCCAGAACCAATGATGGAAATGAACATGACACCGTTGATCGACGTGATGTTGGTCTTGATTATCATGTTGATTATCACGATTCCGAAGCAAAACCACTCGGTCAACTTGAATATGCCAGTGGGCCCGTCCTCGCCACCGCTCAAGGAACCGGTGGTGGTCACGATCGACGTGGACTTCGACGGCACCATTCTGGTCGACAACGTGGTGGTACCGGATCGCGCAACGCTGGAACAAAAGCTGATGAACATCGCAGCACAGGCTGATCAGCCGGAAGTGCACCTGCGACCCAACAAGCTGGTGTCGTACAAGTATGTCGCTGGCGTCATGGCTTCCGCCCAGCGTCTGGGCGTCACCAAGATCGGCATGGTCGGCAACGAGCAGTTCCAATAATCGTTTATGGCTATACGGACACGGCAGGTACTCCCTGCCGTGTCCTTTTTGACTGAAAGATTTCCAATGATCAAAAATCGTCTCGCACACCTTGGCCTCGTCATGGCCGCAATTGGCTTTACCGCAGCCCCCCCCATGCTGGGACTGTCCACCGCCGTCGCCGCTGAAACCGTGCGCGCGGAAATTGGCAACCCACTGCAGGCGGCGCAGACGCTGATGAAGCAGGGAAAAAATAAGGAAGCGCTGGCGAAACTGCGCGAGGCTGACAATGTCGCCGGCAAAACCGCCAATGAAAGCTATCTGATCGAGCTCGTGCGTGCTGGTGCCGCCTCGAGAGCGGGCGATTACGAGGTCGCCAACAAGTCCATCGAAAAGCTGCTCGATTCGGGCAGGCTGAGCGCCAGCGACCGCAAGAATTTCGAAGAAGGCCTGATCGGCAACTACATTCGCGCCAAGGAGTTCGGCAAGGCCAACGCCCTGATCCAGAAAGCCCTGAAGGATGGCAACGATCCCAAGCTGCGCACTTACCTGATTCAGAACTACTTCTACCAAGGCAACACCAAGGAATTGGCCAACGAACTGGCCGCGGCGGAAAAAGCCGGCCGTACGCCAACGGAAGACCAGTACGGCATGCTGGCCAATCTGTACAACAAGAACGGCGACAAGGCCGGCTATGTCAACGTCATCGAAAAGCTGGCCGCGAACTACCCGAAGGTTAACTACTGGACCGACCTGCTGAACCGTGTCACCTCCAAACCGGGCTTCGCCAGCCGCCTGTCGGTGGACGTGTACCGCCTGAAGTTCGCCAACAACCTGGTCAAGAAGCCGAGCGAATACCTGGAAATGGCCCAGTTGATGCTGCAAGCCAAAGCCCCTGCCGAAGCGCTCAAGGTGATCGACCGCGGCTACAAGAACGGCGTGCTGGGTACCGGCGCGGAAGCGGCCCGTCACCAGCGCCTGAAAGACCTGGCCGACAAAACCCTGGCGGAAGACGCCAAGAACCTGGCCGCCAACGAAGCTGCCCTGGTCAAGGCCAAGGACAACGAAGGCTTGCTGGCCCTCGGGTATGCGCTGGTTCAGGACGGCAAGACCGACAAGGGCCTGGCCATGATGGAAGCGGCCGCCAAGGCGAGCGACCTGAAGAATCCGGAAGACGCCAAGCTGCGCCTGGGCGAAGCCTATGCCGCCGCCGGCAAGAAGCAGCAAGCCATCAACGTGCTCAAAACCGTGCGCGGCACCGACGGGACCGCCGAACTGGCGCGTTACTGGATCATGGCCATCAACCATCCGATGTCCTGATCGCCGTTCGCATTGCACTATGGAAAAGCGCTGTCTGCATCCTGCAGGCAGCGCTTTTTTACTTTGAACGTATAATCTTGTATTTCGTCTGTTTCGCATCAGAATTGTCACCCTGCCCATGAAGGTTTTTCGCGGTCTTCCCAATGATGAGGCGCGCGCCCCCTGCGCGCTCACGATCGGCAATTTCGACGGCGTCCATCGCGGCCACCAGGCCCTGCTGGGGCGTGTCTGCGCCGCTGCCGCATCGCTGCGTCTGGAAGCGGCCGTGATGACGTTCGAACCGCACCCGCGCGAATTCTTCGCCGAGAAAAGCGGCGACCTGTCGAAGGCCCCCAGCCGCATCGCCAATCTGCGCGACAAGCTGCAATCCCTGTCCAACGCCGGTATCGACCGCGTCATCGTCGAGCATTTCAACGCCCACTTCGCCAGCATCTCGCCGCAGGAATTCGTCGAGCGCGTGCTGGTCGGGGGCTTGCACGTCAAGTGGCTGATGGTGGGCGACGACTTTTGCTACGGCGCCCGC